>JBGSIV010000297.1:0-12280 GCA_041742355.1 Candidatus Zixiibacteriota bacterium | reverse complement strand
GGCACGCGGCAGATGTGGACATCTGCCGCGCACGGTGTCAGGCGGGGTCGCCTGACACCACGCACGGACATGCGGGGCATGTCCGTGGCACGGAGACAAAGACTGGATCCCTGCTTTCGCAGGGATGACAGTCTCTGGGCGTTCGTGCAGATATCAATGACACGCCAATTTCAATCTTGCCCAGATTTCAACACCGCCCTTTCTTTTCGGTATGAAACGAGCGTTCCCGATTATCATGTCATCGCGGATATTCCCGATGATCACTCTCATCGCCCTGCTGGCGGCGGTCGTATTTGCGGCGCAGGGGATCCCGTTTGACCCGATGCAGGGGATTGTGCAGGTCGATATCACGATCGACGGCCACGCCAAAGGACGATTCGGGATCGACACCGGCGCGGATCATCTGTATGTCGACCGGGGATGGGCGGCCGAGCACTCGCTCTCGGTGTCGGGTGGTCAGCCGATGCGGTCGGTGCAGGGAATCGAGGGGCACAGCGAGGCGCGGACAATGAGTATCCGCTCGCTCGAAATCGGACACGAACGGCTCTACAATGTCGACGCCGTCGCGATCGACCTCGGGGCGCTGATCAAGGATAAACGCGCGGCCGCGCCGGATGGCCTGATCGGGTATTCCATTCTGCGTCGTTTCTACATCACGATTGACTACCCGAAGCACTCGATGCTGCTGGAGCAGGCCGAGCCGGATTTCCTCAAGGGGAAACTGCCGCCGTCGGTGCCGTTCAAGCAAGAGAACCATCTCATCATGGTCGATGTCACGTTCAACGACTCGATCATTGTTCCGATGGCCCTTGACTACTGCGCCACGCACGTATTCTTATCGCCCGAGCTGGCCGCTCAATTGAAAGTCAACACCGCCGATCCTAAAGCCACCGTGCGCAAAGTCTCGCTCGGCGGCGTGATCACATCTGAGAACGTCTATGTCAGCTCGAGCGATCTCGGCAGTCTCAAATCCCGCCTCCGCGGTGTCCAGATCGAAGGCCTGATCGGGGCGTCGTTTCTCTACCGCCACAAAATCACGATCGATTACCGCCGGAATCAGATCTACCTGCGTAACTAGTAGCGCGAGGCCGCCGGAACGGCGCGATCATTCCGCTTGACAAGTCTTGTCCGGTCCGGTAGCATACGCCCACAACGTTACGGTGCCGTCCGGGTGGACGGGTAATAGGGAAGACGGTGTGAGTCCGTCGCAGCCCCGCTACTGTAACGGCTACTTCGCCGGCATGAAGCCACTCGTCGGGAAACGACGGGGAAGGCGCGCGGCGAGGGTTCGACGCCGGAGCCAGGAAACCTGCCGTAGCCATATCACTGATTCGGTTGCGGTCAGCGCGGGCTGGCGAACGAAAGCACTGCGCGGTCGTGACTGATGGAGGTTCGCGATGCGGCGCAGTTTTCTTTTGGCCTGCGCACTGACGCTTTCCGGCGCGATGGGAGCCGGGGCCAACGACACCACGGGGACATTCGATTCCCCGCGAAAGATCTCCGATTCAATCGTGGTCACGGCAAATCGATTCGGGCTGTCGGATGCCCGGTCGGTGTGGCCGTCGACAGTCGTCAATCTCAGCGGCGGGATCGAATCCGCCCTCGACACGCGCCTCGAGCAGGGGACCGGGGTCGACATCCGCAACTACAACGGACTCGGTTCGGTCGCCACGCTCTCCAACTGGGGCGTTTTCAACCGCCACATGCTGCTCCTCTACAACGGCCGCGTGGTGAAGGATTACTCGCTCGGCGGATTCAACCTCGCCGACTACAGCCCGAATGAGTTGAGCCGGGTCGAGATCGTGAAAGGGCCGCAGTCGGCGTTCTACGGCTCCGATGCGGTCGGCGGCGTGGTCAACCTGATGTCGCCGTCGACTCTGGCTGACCGTATCGAAATCAAGACCGCGGTCGGGTCATTCGGGGCGCGAAGCTATTTCGCCGATGCCTCGCGCAAAGTGGGTGCGTTTGGCCTGGGGGCGTGGGCGGAGTTCGCCGAGGCGGACAACCGCCGCGACAACGCCGGCGCGCAACGATTGATCGGCGGCGTGCGGTCGGATTGGCTATCCGGCGACCACCGCCTGACTTTCAGTGCGCGCTATTTCGAGGATTCGCTCGGTGTGCCCGGGCCGGTGCCGGCGGCGGGTTTTGTGCCCCTCTACGGCAGCACCGAATCGAACAGCCTGACCTCGCGCCAGGAGGATGAAAACTACTCGCTCGATGTGCAGTACCGTTTCTACAATGAGGCTGTCGGTGAGGCGCAGGTGGACCTGTTCTGGGAGAAGAAGAACCTCGACTACCGTTCGCGCTATGCTTACTGGTCAGATTATCCGATGACCGATTCGAGCGTAACCCCGCCGCAAACGTGGCAAATCACCGACTCGCTCAATACGCAGTCACGGACGATTTACAACAAGCGTTCGGCCGGGATCAACGCGCGTTACCTGCGCGATCTGGGGCCGGTGTCGGTGGCCTGGGGAGTGGACTGGTTGTCGGGATCTCTGCGCACGAGCAATACCGACAGAAATACGGGCCGCAATTTCTCCGGGCCGTACGCGCCGTTTGATTACGATTATGCCAGTTTCACCTATTGGGCGGCGGGGCAGAACCAGTTCGACCTCTGGGGAAACACACGCTGGTCAGTCGCCGCCCCGGTTGAACTCGACCTGAGCGGCCGCGTGCAGTTCGTGCATAACCGGGAGGCGCAGCCCTCGTACAACGCGGGGGTTGTCGTGACGCCGATTCCGTCGCTGCATCTGAAACTTGGCTATGCCTACGCCTTTCGCCTGCCGACGATTGCCGAGCAGTTCGCCGACGATGTCTTCACGGCCGGCAACGCGAAGCTGAATCCGGAGACCGCCCGAACCCTCGCCGCGACCGTCTCCTATGATCCGACGCCGGATGTCAGCTCCCGCCTGACGTTCTTCCACCAGGAGGTCGATTCGCTCATTCAATATGAGTGGGATCCGTCGATCTACCGTTCGGTGCCGAGGAATTACGAGCGGTTCCAATCGACTGGAATCGACTTTGGTCTTTCAGTGAAAGTCCGGCGAGACCTGACGGTGTCGTGGTCGGGGGTGTGGCAGGAGGCGGAGCAGTCGGTTTTGGGCGGCAGCGTGATGCAGTCGGCGGCGTATGTCCCCGATCTGAAGTGGCACAGCGCGGCGGAGTGGACGCGCGGCCGTGTCGCGATGGGTACGTCGCTGACCTACACCGGCGATCGCGGCATTGTCCTCTGGGACGGGAACCGCAAGGTGATTGCGTCGGTGTATGAAATCGGTGCGCACACCCGAGTCGAAGTAGCGTCGCACGTGCAGCTGAGTCTGAGCGGATACGATTTGACCGACGAGCGGCGGCCGGATCAATTCGGGTTTGATCTTGCCGACGGCGATTATCCGGGACTCGGCCGGCGTTTTTATCTTGAAGCGTCGTTCACAATGTAGTATCCTTGGCTCCGTTCGCACGATTCAGACATCGGTTCCCACAAGAATCGATCGGGCTATGCCGGGTGATCCGCCAAGCACCTGGTTCGGCGGAACCTTGGCAGGCAGAGGCACGTTTTAGAAACGAGCCGATCTTCAAGTCTTACCCCCGGGCCTGAGCCGGCAGCAATCCGGCGTCACAGACACAGAAATCCACGGATGCAAGGGGAAGTGGTATACTTATGAGCGGATGGAGCCTTGAGTTCGATATTGATGTCGACGAGGCCAACGGCGTCGTATACGAAAAGATCTTCGGAATATGGCGGGTCAAGACGGCCGAGTCGTACAAGGCCGATTTCGAAATGGAAGTTGAGCCGATACTGGATCGCCCCTGGGTGAAGCTGGTTGACCTGAGCAACTGGAAAACGGCCGAGTCGGCCGTGATCGACATAGTCGGACGGCACCTCGCCTGGTGCCGCAATCACAACATGCAGTGGTCGGTGAATGTCATCAACAACCCGGTGACCTACGCCCACCTGCTGCGCATGTTCGAGCGCGGTAACACGAAGGAAATCTCGCGGACATTTCGCACCTACCCCGAGGCGGAGCAGTTCCTGCAGGAGCAGGGCTTCACGGTCCGCAGCCAGCCGTCGAATCGTTCGTAGTCAGGCGGCGCGTTCGAGTTTCTCAAGACTGCAGCCGGATTCAGAGACAAAATGAAAGCGGGGCCGATGATCTCATCGGCCCCGCTCTCGTATGCGGTCGTCGCGTCTATAGTCCGCGCTATTTCAGGAAGCGGTCAAACCACCTGATAATCCAACCCAGGCGCGCGATGCGCCGGTCGGGCCGTCCGTGCCGTGACAGGCCGTGCGGCTCTTCCGGAAACCGCACGAGTTCGACTGTCCGGTGCAGGCGTTTGAGCATGACGAACATCTGCTCGGCCTGCTCGATCCCGCACCGCAGATCCTGTTCGTTGTGGAGGATCAGCAGCGGCGTCCTGGCGTTTTTCAAGTAAGTGATCGGCGAGCACTTTTCGTAGTTGCCCTGGTTGTTCCACGGCGTGCCGTCGAATTCGCGCTCCAGCGACCAGCCGATATCCGAGGCGCCGTACATGGAGATCAGGTTGACCACCGAGCGCTGGGTGACGGCGGCTTTGAAGCGGTTGGTGTGGCCGATGATCCAGTTGGTCATGTAGCCGCCGTAGGAGCCGCCGGTGACGCCGATCTTCTTTGGATTGACATAGGACTGGCGTTCGAGGTAATCGGCGGCGGCCATGCAGTCCTGGTAGTCGATACCGCCCCAGCCGCCCGAGATAGCGTCGGCCCACGTGTGACCGCGTCCCTGGCCGCCCCGGGGGTTGGTGTAGAAGACGACGTAGCCTTTTGCGGCGAGGAGCTGCATCTCGTGGAAGAAGGTGTAGCCGTACTGCACCCTCGGGCCGCCGTGGATTTCGAGAACGGCAGGGTATTTCTTCGAGGGTTTGAAGTCGGGCGGAAGGAGCAGGAAGCCCTGAATCTCGGTGCCGTCGTACCCCTTGAACATGAGGTCTTTGGTTTTGCCCAGCCGGACCTCGGTCCGTAGGAACGGGTTGAGGTCGGTGTGGCGGGTCGCTTTCTTTTCGCCGCCGTAGTTGGCGGGGGCGGTTACGATGTCACCGACGGTTTCGATATCCGAGTAGATGATGGCCGCGGTGCGCGTCCGGCCGGCGACCGCGAACGCTTTGACGTGGCACTTGCCGTCGAAGATGCGTGTCGGTTTGCCGCCTCGGGCCGGGGCGTAGTACAGGTTGGTCCGCCCGGTGTCGGAGCCGACGAAGAATATGCGCTTGCCGTCGGCCGACCAGGTGACCGGGGCGACCGAGTGGCCTTCGCCCATATCGGATATGGTCAGGTCAACGGCCATGCGGTCGAACGCGGGGGTGAGGTCTCTGGCTTTCGGCGTGCCGTTCACGCCGACCGCCCAGATGTGGTGGTTGGTCACGCCCCAGGCATCGCGCGGATTATCGTGGCCGATGTACGCGATCATTTTCCCGTTGGGCGACCAGCCCGGCATTCCCTTGGGGCCATCGGGGGCCGAGATTTTGCGTTCGCGCCCCCCGGCAAAGGGAATTACCAGCAGGTCGTCGTAGAGGCTGTCGACATCGGGGTCGGGGCGGCGGTTGGAGACAAACACGATCGACTTGCCGTCGGGGGAGAGGGCCGGCTGGGTGTTGTCGCGTTTGCCGGTCGTGATCTTGCGCAGATGCGCGGATTCGACATCGAGGGCGTAGATCTGGAAGGTGTCTTTCGGAAGGAACCCCGCGCCGTCGAGGCGGTAGTACAGTCTGGTGATGTGCCGGAAGACTGGCGGCTTCTTCTTCTCCTCCTCCTTTTCGATGAAGTGGGAGTCGTTGTAGCGGAGGGCGAACACGAGTTGCGTGCCGTCGGGGGTCCACTGCATCTGGGCGATCGCGCCGTCGAGGTCGATGACTTTCCGTTCGGCGCCGCCGGCGGCCGCGATGATGTAGATGCCGGTCTTTTTGTCGCGGGTCGAGACGAAGGCGATTTGGGTGCCGTCGGGCGACCAGACCGGCGCACCGTCCTTGGTTTTCCCGTGCGTGTACTGCCGGATCTCCCCGGTCGGGGTGTGGCAGACGAAGAGGTTGGCGTAGTAGGTGCGGTCGTCTTCATCCACTCGTTCGACCGTGTACGCGACGCGTGTTTCATCGGGGGAGAGGGCCACGGCGAGCGGGATGCGCAGCCTGTAGAGGTCTTCGGCCGCGATCGGCCGCCGGGCTGGGGATTTGCGGGATGAGGCAGGCATGAGGCAGACTTCCTTTCTCAAAGCGTCCTGATACTGGTCCGAAATAACACCTAAATGGCTTGTGCACAAGCGGAAAAGTCGGGCGTATAATCTCCGGGCCGGGATGATGCGCGAGGCCGCCTCGCCTGGTAACGGGCGGTCGGCGGAGGCAATCTGGGAAAGGGAGGATACCTATACATCGTGGATCGACGGCTATCCGGAAAGGGACTGTGACTGGCCGAATTCCTTGCCTTTTGGCGAAAAAGCGAATATTTTAGGGAGCAATTGAATGCTCATCGTGTTGTAGACTGGCGTATCGGACCAGGTAGTCAACAAGACAATGTGATTATATACAGTGGATTCAGGAGGTTAGCACTTGGAAGTCCTGGCTCTTATTGATCAGGTTCGCAATGCCCAGGCCAAGAAAGGCGCCAGGCCGAAGGACAACGAACCGCTCGAAGCGTATTCCGGCAAAACCCCCGAGCAACTGCGGCGCATGCTGCGGACGATGTTGTTGGCGCGGCGAATCGAACGCGAGGAAAAGCTGCTGCTCCGCAAGGGGTACAACCGATTTTTCATCGGTTGCGGCGGCAAGGAGTTGATGGACGTCTGCTGGGCGGAATCGCTCCGTCCGAATGATCCGTGGGTCGGCTACTACCGCAACAAGGCGTTTGACCTGCATCGCGGCCAATCGATCTGGGAGAAAATGCTCGAAGCGATCGGTGACGCGCGGGGGCAGGCCGGCGGCATGCAGATCCCGGCACATCCGTCCTACCCGCAGTTTGCCATTCTCCCGCAGGCGTCGCCGACCGGCTCGCATGCCTTGGAGGCTTCCGGCCTCGGCTCGGCGCTCATGAGCCCGCTGGAGGTTTCGAAGCAGTCGTACATTCCCGGCGGGGCCTACCCCAAGGATGCGATCACGACCTGCTGCATCGGCGAGGGCTCGACCTCGGGCAACGAGTTCGCCCGGGCCGTGTTCTACTCGGTTTTCGACAAGTCCCGCAACATCTACTCTATCTACAACTGCGGCTGGGCCATCTCGGTCTCGGTCGAGGAGCAGTTTCCCGAGGGAGACCCGACAACGCCGTTCGAGGGGTTTCAGCGGTTCGGCCTGAAGATCTTCCACGTTGACGGCACCGAGATCAAAGAGGCGCTCAAGGCGGCGGAGGAGATGGTCGCCTACACCCGTTCGGGCAAGGGCCCGGTGCTGGCCAATATCAAAGTCACGCGCGAAGGTTCGCACTCCGGGTCGGATGACCAGTCGTTCTACATGGATCCGGTCGAGCTCGACTGGCACACGTACAACGACTGCATTCTCAAGACCTGCAACACGCTAATCGCCGACGGGATCGTCACGCCGAAAGAGATCGGCGACCTGTGGGACGAGCTCGACAAAGAGGTTTCCGAGCAGTCGCGCGAGGCGGTGAAGGGGTTCGTTCCCAAGACCCGCGAATTCATCGAAGAGCGGGTCTACGCCTCGACCTGGGAGAAGACCCAGGAGACGTGGAAGAAATACCGCGCCGCCGCGAAGGTCGACCGCGCCGCCAAGTACAAGGAATGGCACGAGAAGAAGTACTTCGCGACCCCGGAGCTCCCCGAAACGATCGGCCCGATGACCATGCGGTTCGCGATCAACTACACGCTGTTTGACCTGTTCTCGATGACTGACGATGTCCTGCTGTTCGGCGAGGATGTGGCTGATTTCTCCGGACACATGATCAAAGAGGTGGAGAAGCAGGCGACGCTGAAGGGGAAGGGCGGGGTGTTCCTCGTCAGCAAGAACCTCCAGCGCGAGTTCGGCAACCACCGCTGCTTCAACACGCCGCTCGACGAGGCCGGGATTCTCGGCAAGGCGCTCGGCCACTGCTACCAGGGCCGCCGGCCGATCCCCGAGATCCAGTTCCTCGACTACATGTCGCCGGCCTACCAGCAGCTCAAGGAGCGGGTGGCCACGACGTACGAGCGGTCCAGCGCCCAGTGGATGATGCCGATGGTGATCCGCACCACCTACGGCGGCTACAAGCAGGGCGCCGGCGCGTTCTGGCACTCGGAGGGAAACCTCGGCACGTGGGCGAACATCCCCGGGCTGCTCATCGCGGTGCCGTCGAACGCCTACGACGCCGCCGGTCTGCTCAAGACCGCCTGGGCGTGCGATGACCCGGTCCTCTTCTGCGAATCGGTGGCGGTCTACAACCGCCGCGATTGGGAGGGCGTGCCGGTCGAGACGCCGATGCCGGATATCGACGAGCTGATTCCGTTCGGTGTCGCCCGCGTCTACGACGAAGAGCACACCGATATCGGGATCATCACCTACGGCACCACGGTCCACATCTGCCGCAAGGCGGCCGAGCTGCTCAAGGAGAAGGGGATCCACGTCCGCATCGTCGACCTTCGCACGGTCAAGCCGATGGACGAGGAAGCCATTCTCAAGACTGCCAAGGAGTGCGGCAAGGTGTGCGTTGTGACCGAGGATCGTTTCCACGGCGGGATGGCGGCGACGATCTCTGGTGTGATTACCCGCGGCCAGGGGCTGTTCGATCTCGAGGCCCCGATCAAGATCCTCACCGCGATCGATGCCCGCGTGGCGTACGGCATGGACGGCGACGCCGCCTGCCTGCCGACGGTGGACAAGGTGGTGGCGATGGTCGAGGATCTACACGACAACTATTGATCGCAGTCTGCTGATCCGAATAAGAGAAACGCCGCCGGTGTGAACCGACGGCGTTTTCATTTGAGTCGCCGGGCGCGCTTTCCCTTCCGGGTAATCTGGTGCAAGTCAATCTCTGCGGCGCGACAGAACTTCACCTTCATAGCCGACTATCACCAAACGGTCGTTCGAATACGCCATCGAGGTCAGCCAGCTCACCGAATCCATCACCGTGCTCACCCAGGCTGTCCCATCGGTTGACCAGAGTATCTGTCCCGGGCCGTTGGCTGATCCCACGATATAGCAGGTATCTCCCACCGGGCAGATGTCGAAAAACGTGCTGATGCCGTAGCCCGGATCGACCCGTGTCCAGGTGATCGCATCCGGTGATGTCGCCACTACGCCGAGATGACCTGCGGCGACCCACATCTCGCGTGCGGCCCAATAGGCGGCACAGTGGAATAGAGCCGTGTCGTTTTCGTATCGCAGCGTCCAGTGAATGGCGTCCCCGGAACTGGCGATATAGTGGTAACCAACGGTCACCAGCAGGGTATCCGATGCACCGATCCCCGGCCCGAAGAGCGCCAGGCTCTGCGACGGTCCCGAAGCCGCCCGGGGGGGCGCCGGATTGAACCAATCCCGGCCATTCGTGGAGACCGCATCGCCGTCACCCCGCGCGACGAACATCGTGTCGTACCAGACAATGTCGTCGAACGAAGCGTGATCCGGATACGGGGTGGATCGGGGCGTCCATGAGTCGCCGTCGGACGATGTGTAGATGACATTTGACGCAGTCGCAACGGCATACAGCGACAGAGCCTCTGACCAGGCCAACGCGTAGAAGCTGCGATCGGAACTTGGATTCACGGAGTCGAGCGACCAGTTCCGGCCGTTGGCCGAGGAGATCATGATCCCGGAGATTCCCACCGCCCGGAACTCAGAACCGTTCCAAACGACATCGTAAAGGTCGTTCACGGCCGGCGATGCTTCTCGGATCCATTTCGCCGGAGATTCCGGCCCTTGCGGGTTATCGTCGCAACAAATGCAGAGCGCCACGACCAATCCGGCAATCATGAGTGCGGTTGATTGAATTCTGCGCATATTCCCACCTCTGTCAGCCGTTTCACGGCAGGTTGAGTGTTCTGCATCAACGTAGGGGGAGGGGGTTTCCTTCGCAAGCGGAATTGTCGGCGTGCGTCATGGCGACTTCGCCGGACCGCAACCCCGCCGAGTGCATTTCGAATTCGTGCGGCGAAACCGAGTCCGGGCTAACCCTGTTTAAGGCTACGGCAGAGCGGGCCGGGGGTGAGCAAGGAGGAACATGTTCCATGGGAATTCTGGTGCGACTGATGATTGGGGCGCTCAAAATTGCCGCGAGCGTCTGGGTTTTCATGACGGTGCGCCGGTACTTTGGCACGATGGCGGTGATGGCGGAAATCGCCCGACGGTTCGCGGGGGCGTTCGGTTACAGCCGGGCGTTTTCGCTCTTGACCGCGCTGAACGGCCTTCGCCAAAGGCAACCGTCGCCGGTGCGGGTGACACCGCAGACGCCCCCGCCGAATCCGTCGTGATAGGTGAGCGCCAGCGGACGTAGGTCTTGCGGCTGAGGGGCGGACAGAAGCACGGCAGGATTCGAGGGGTCGGATCCTGCTCTCTTGCTTGTGACCTGACAGGGCTGGGAACGGTGCGTTAGAACCACTCGCGCACTTTGGCCCGATCCTCCGGCAGCGCGACCAGCCAGGCCCCGCCCAGCACCGCCAGCATGACCATGCCGATGCCCACGAAGAAATTGACCCAGGTGTCGGGGACGATCGCCCAGTTGGCGCTCCAGGCCAGGGGGAGGGCGATGGCCAGGCCGACCAGCCCGGAGAGCAGCGTGGTTCCGATCACGCGGAAGTACGACAGGCCGAGCGCGCGCGAGACGAGGAAGGGGAACAGGGTGGAGAAGAGGATGACCTGCGGGGCGGAGACGGCGATCGCCATCCCCGAAAGGCCGTAGCGCGGGATCAGGTAGATTGACAGGCCCAGTTTCAGGATCGATTCGATCACCAGCACGATGAGCAGTTTGCCGTGCTGCTCGATGCCGAAGAGGATCGAGTGCCCGATAATCTGCGGCAGCAGGATGGTGGTGCCGACCGCCAGGATCTGCATAACCCGCCCCGCCTCGAGGAACTCGGGTGGCAGCCAGAGCATCACGAAGCTCTCGGCGTAGATAACGACGCCTGCGCCGATCGCAAACGACAGGTACGAGACATAGCGCACCGCCTTGAGGTAGAGTTCGCGGACGGGCTGGAGGTCTCCCTGTGTTTCTTTGTGGCTGATCGCGGGGATGAGGGGGAGGGCGGCCGCGTTGATCAGGTTGCGCAGATAGCGCACGAGCTGGGCGCCGGGGTGGTACACGCCGGCCGCGCCCGCCGAGCTGATGACGCCGAGCAGCAGCTCATCGGTGTTGAACAGGACCAGCCAGCAGACCGAGATCCCGAACGAGATCTTCGAGTAGCCGAACAGCATCCGGGCCGTGGGTTTGTCGGCGTACTCCCGCCCGATATTGACCTCCGGGTACAACTTCAGCAGCAGGCCGGCGCCGAGGAGGTGGCGAACCACGGTCAGCATCAGAATCACCAGCGCCAGCGCCACCAGGCCGCGCCCCTGGCTGAGCATGTACACCATGAGCAGGGTGCGGACGATCTCTTCGCCGATCGCGAGCATGTTCAGGACGTCGTACCGGTGGAAGGCGCTCAGGGAATTGCCGAACGGGAGCGCGGCGAAATTGAAGGCCATGAAGGCGCCCAGAATCAGCAGGGCCAGTTTCCCCTCGGCCACCACCTCAGGATCGGAGATCTGGAAGTAGCTGAAGGCGAACGTCACGAATCCCCAGATGCCGAGCATCACGAGGGCGCCGACGATGAAGTAGAGGATGTTGGCGGTGTTGAGGACCCGGTTGATTTTATCGAATTCGCGGGTGGCGAGGAATTTCGAGATGTAACGTGTCAATGCCGAGGTCAGCCCGGCATCGAGCAGCGAGAAGTAGAAGATGGTCTGGAAGATAATCACCCACACGCCGTAGCGAGCGTCGCCGAGGACGGTCGTGATATAGGGGACAAACAGAAAGGTGATCGCAATCCGCACCAGGTAGGCGAACCACGAGGAGAAGACATTGCGGACCAGTTGACGGCGTACCTGCATCATCGGCGGTTCTTCACCCGGCTGTCGGGACACTCCTTTTTAAGCCCCGAACTTGGCGGATTTGAGTCCCGGGCGCAAGTTTCAACAGCAGCACCGGCGCTCCCGTCGGCCCCCGCGGTGCTTTTTTTCTCTGGCAGGTATGGATTCGGGCGTATAAGTTGGCAGAAGATGCAGCCCCGAGCAAACAACCTGATGCGAAGCGCCCTTGCGGCGGTGCTTCTTGTGGCCGCCACGACGGTGGCCGCCG
>JBGSIV010000296.1:0-2788 GCA_041742355.1 Candidatus Zixiibacteriota bacterium | reverse complement strand
GAAATCTCGATCTGGGGGAAAGGGGGCGGTGCGCCCGCGACCCCCTTGAGGCACCTCCAATTACCATTCTTGTAGCCGCCAAGACTTCATTTTCGTGTGCTTCGACGAAGCGAGACGGTCTGGTGAATAATCCGGGCTGATCAAGAAGGACGAAGTCAAGCTGCCAGTGCTGCCGCTTCCCGGGAAGCTGGATCTGCCTGCCGACTGGACCCCGGAAAAACCTTATGCTTTGAGGAAAAAGCACATGGGGCTTGATGGGTTCAAGGGCGCCGAGATCGGCAAGGTCAATGGCATATCTCCCATTTATGTGATGTCTGCTCCCAAAGATAAGATCAAAGGAGAGCCCTTTCAAAAGGGCGATCTGATCCTGGGTGTCGATGGTTCCGGACTGCGGGATGATCCCATAGAGCACTGGCGGGATGCGTTCCACAATTCCAGGGGGACCGATGGTGACTGGATGATCCACGTTACCCGCTGGCGCAAGGGAAAGATCGAGACCTTCGATTTTGATATCTGCGATACCATCGAAGGCGGCCGCGCGAAGCTCCCCGAGTATCTTGCTCAGCAGAAAAAAGAGAACATGGAGAAAGAGAAGGCCGAGAAGGGCTTGATGTATCGCAATATGATAGGCCATGCGAAGAAAGTGCTGGGGGACATCAAGCGGGTCTATCCCGGCTACGATGAAAAGGCCGGGTATGAAATCGCCGGCTTTGTCTGGTTCCAGGGCTGGAACGACATGATCAGCGGAGTTTATCCCAACAGTGATAAGCCGCGCGGCTACGAGCAGTACACATGGCTGCTTGAGCACCTCATCCGGGACGTGAGGAAAGATCTCCATGCGCCGGACATGCCGGTTGTCATCGGAGTCATGGGGATTGGCGGCGTCCAGGAGACCGGCAAGATGGGCTATTTCCAGCAGGCCATGGCCGCACCGGCCGACAACCCTGAATTCAAGGGTACTGTAGTCGCGGTGCAGACCGGCAAATACTGGGATCATGATCTCGACGCGCTTGTTTCAAAGTCCGACAAAATCAAAGCAAAGATGAACGAATTCAAGTACAAGGATGGACTGGAAGGCGATGCCCTGAAAAAGGCCTATGAGGAATACCGCGCCAAGAACATGACTCCAAAGGAAGAGGAGATTCTTAAGAAGGCCGTATCCAATGCTGGATTCCACTATCTTGGCAGCGCCAAGATAATGGCCGGAATCGGCAAAGGCTTCGCCGAGGCGATGATTCAGCTTCAGGACAGGGCGTCGCAGAAACGATCAGCAAGCAGAAAAACGGACGTGGAGTGATGTCCCGGTCATGCGCACTTCTATAGAAACGAGTTCCTTTCGCCGTGGAATTCGTGTCGTTTGAGGCGGAGTCGTTCCAGTTGCTCGTCGCTGACTTTGAGTTTGGTCGGTTATGACGGGAGTTGCGAGCGCTATGGCGAATCGGAATGGCATGGTTCGGTTCGGTATGGAAAGCAGGCCCTTAACATCCCCGCACCTGCTTACGATACTGGCGGGGGGTTGTGCCCAGTTCTCGCCGGAAGACCTGGCCCATGATGTCCGAGTTCTTGAATCCGCAGAGAGTTGCGATCTCACCGATCTGAAGGTTCGGTTCGGCGAGCATCCGCTTGGCCGCTTCGAGCCGCAGCCGGCGGATTTCGTCGCTCACGCTTCGGCCCAAGCCCGCACGGAATCGCTGCTGCAACAACCGTGGGGAAACCGTAACGGCGCTGGCGATTTGCTTCAACCGCAGCGGCTTGCCGAGTCGCCCCGAAACGAACTGCAACGCGGCGGCAACCACCTCGTCGTCCACCGCAAAATAGTCGGTCGACTCGCGGGCGATGATCCCGCTGGGCGGCACGAAAATCGGCTCGGGCGGCGGCTCATCCCCCGCCATGAGCCGATCGAGCAGCCCGGCCGCCTCGTAACCGACGCGCTCGTAGTTCGGCTCGAGCGAACTGATCTGAGGCGGCACGCTCACCACCGCTTTGAGGTTGTGCTGGCATAGAATCGCCATGTCTTGCGGTACACGCCATTTCCGCGATTTGGCAAGTTGGACCATGAGTCTTGCGACCGGCGCCGTCTCGACGAACACGCCGACGGGCAGCGTCAGCTCCCCCAGCAAGTCGATCAGTGACCTCTCGATGCGGAGCCAGTAGGCGGCTTGTTCGTAAGGCTCTTCGGGCAGGTCATGCACCGTGCATGAGATGCTTGCCTCCGCCGCCCGCCGCATGAACCCCCGGCAGATTTCCCACGAGTGCTTGTGCCGCCGGTCGACCAGGATGCACAACCGCCGGAAGGCCCGATCCATGAGGTGCTCCGCCGCCAGACGCCCCACGGCCCAGGGGTCAGCATAGCCCCCCGGCACTCCCGGCCGAAGTGTCTGAAAGTGCGTGTTGACCAGCGGGATCCGCTGCCGCCGAAGGCGCTGCTGCAAGCTCGGTGACGCCCGAGCGATCACGCCGTCGTACTGCTTTGCGGATCCACGCCGTCGCCGCCCGCCGTAGCCCGGGTGCTCGTCGATCAGGCATTCCCAATCCTCGCGCTCCTGTGCGTACCGCTGGATCCCGGCGAACACCTCCTGGTGATGGGGGTAGGGTTCGTCAATTTGCAGGGCGATGGCAATGCGGCGAGAGAGACTCATGATGATCTATCATTAGTGTCCGAACGTTAATCGAATAATACCAACTGGTTACGGCGACTGGGTTGTTGGAATTTGTAAAAATCGCATGAAAGTGCCTCGATTAAGGGCGTTTTCTCGAATTGGATGAGGCTCAAAATCTGTAGAATTGT
>JBGSIV010000295.1:0-5699 GCA_041742355.1 Candidatus Zixiibacteriota bacterium | reverse complement strand
GGCCGCCGATGTCGCCACCATCGCCTCCTTCACCGTCCTCAGCCGCGTCGCCAAACGCGTCGCCGAATACCAGACCTCCCTGAACGTCCCGACCTACGACCCCATCGTCATGTCGGTCGCCCAGGAAGTCGTCAAATCGGCCTACCTCGATGCCGGGCGACCCGACGACTACAAGGAAGACATCGTCCACTTCGTGACGCAGTCGCAGTTCGCCTACGTTGCTGCCGTCAACGGTATCATGATGCGCGAACGGCCCGCCACCAACGTGTACATGGGCAAGTTCTACGCCGAGTCGCTCATCCTCGCGGAAACGGGCGCGCTCGCCGGATCCATCCAGATCTCCGGCACCGACGAAATCGCCCAGATCCCGTTCTTCATCGTCGCCTGCGACTACACGCTGATCGGCGAGGAACTCTACGCCGCCTCCGCGTACCTCGGACGGGAACCGGTCCTGCTCGGCTCGCTCAAAGCCCAGGACTACCTCAAGGCAGCCGTCATCGTTCTCGCGATCGTCGGCCTGTTCGCCAATAACCTCGGCTGGGACACGTTCCGCACGTGGTTCCTCATAGAAAATTGACAGGAGGACTCACCGTATGAAACGACAAATTCCATTTCTGCTGGTCTTCCTGTTCGCCCTCTTTAATGTGATCCAGTACTTCGTCCCCCACGGCTCGTTCGAGTTCCTCTACGAGTTCTTCCTCGACTGGATCTACATTATCGGGATCTTCGCGCTGGCGCTGGGCATCTGGTCGCTCTTCCGCGTGTCGGTCGACCGCATCAGCAGCCGCCGGCCCAACTGGGGCTACAACTACCTGACCCTCGTCGGGTTGTTCCTCATGATCTCCTTCGGCTTTGTCGGACAGGAACCGGGCGCCACCTCGTGGGGAACTTACTGGCTCTGGCTGGTGATCTTCACCCTGCTGCTCCTCGCCCTCATCCAGGTCGCCGCCATCAACGACACCGGCCGCAAGCGCACGTACGCCGCCGTCGCCCTCGGACTGCTGGCCGTCGCGATCCTGCTGCCGAGCCTCGATGGCAACTGGGGATTCTTCTTCTATACCCAGCAGGGTCTGACTAACCCGATGTTCCGCCACTTCTTCGACTACGTGATGATGCCCATCCTGGCCACCATGTTCGCCCTGCTGGCCTTCTTCATCGCGTCGGCCGCCTACCGGGCCTTCCGCGCCCGCAACCTGATGGCCACCCTCCTCCTGCTGGCGGCCCTCATCGTCATGCTCCGCTTTAACCCGTACCTGCCGTTTGCCGCAGAGACCGGGTTCTACTCGAAACTGTCCAACTGGCTCATGAACGTGCCGAACCTGGCCGCCCAGCGCGCAATCCTGATCGGAATCGGTCTTGGCATTGTGTCGACCTCCATCAAGGTCATGCTGGGCATCGAGCGCGGCTACATGGGGAGAGGGTGAGGAGGAGCAATACATGAACATATTTGAAAGACTCATGCAACTGGACCGGCGCTGGGTGTTCCTCTTTCTCGTCCTCGTCTGCATCGTCGCCTACGCCGTCCCCTTCGAGGTCCCGATCCTCGTCGAACCGGAAGTCGAATCGATCTTCCAGTTCGTCGAAGACCTGCCCCCGGGCTCGATCATCTTCGTCGCCATCGACTACGATCCCAACAGCCTCGCCGAACTCCACCCGATGGCCTACACGATCATCGAACAGGCCTGGCGGCAGAACAAGCGGACCATATTCACCGCCCTGTCCCAGAACGGCCCCGGTATGGCCGACCAGCTCATCCGCGACATTACCGACTCCCTCCGCCACGAGAAGGTGTACAACGGCGTCACCTACCCGCCGCGCGAAATCGTCAATGGCGTGGACTACGCTTTCCTCGGCTACAAACCGTACTACGCCCTCGTCATCCTCGGTATGGGACAGGACTTCCGCATCCCGTTCCCGGCCGACTACTACGGCACCCCGCTCGACTCCCTCCCCATGATGCAGGGTGTGATCAACTACGGCCAGGTTGACCTCGTGGTCGACCTCTCCAGCGGGAATATCACCGACGCCTGGATCAACTACGGCCAGGGACGGTTCGGATTCGCGCTCGCCCTCGGCCTCACCGGCGTCTCCACCGCCCAGTACTACCCCTACCTCGGCTCCGGCCAGGTCATCGGTATCATGGGCGGATTGCTCGGCGCCGCACAGTACGAAAAACTGGCCGACAACCCGGGCCGGGCCATGGACGGCATGAAAGTGCAGCTCTGGGCCCACATCGTGATCATCATATTCATCATCATGGGCAACATCGGGTACTTCGCGGCCCGCCGCCGCCAGAAGAGGGAAGGAGGACTGTAAGATGGATTTCGGAACATTCCTGTGGTTCACCGGAGCGGTTTTCCTCACTCTCGCAACCTTCAGCTTCCTGTACAAGGATAACCCCTTCTACAAGGTCGCCGAACACCTCGTGGTGGGCGTCTCCGCCGGCTACTTCGTGATCATCCTCTGGCACAACGGCCTGGTCCCGAAACTGTTCCAGCCGCTGTCCGACGGTGACTGGTACCTAGCCTGGCTCAACTCGACCGGCTGGTGGTACATCATCCCGGCCCTCCTGGGAACCATGATGTGGACCCGCTTCTCCAAGAACTACCAGTGGCTGTCGCGCTGGCCGATGTCCATGTACATCGGTATCTCCGTCGGCGTCGCCATCCCGCTCGACATGGGCAACCGCGTCGTCCGCCAGCTCTACGCCACCATGAACCAGATCCACTGGGACAACTTCTGGGGCAGCGAGAACCTGTTCTACGTGCTCGACCCCTTCAGCGGCATGTCCCAGCTGATCGTCGCCATCGGCGCCCTGTCAGCCCTCTTGTACTTCTTCTTCTCGAAAGCCCACACCGGCGCCTTCGGCCGCGTGGCTACCTTCGGCATCTGGGTGCTGATGATCGGCTTCGGAGCCTCGTTCGGGTTCACCGTCATGGCCCGTATCTCGCTGTTCATCAACCGCGTCCAGGACGTCGACAGCTGGCGCAAAGTGGCCTGGAACGCAGGGGCGACCCCCAACCCCTCCTACAGCGCCCTGTACCCGCTGGTCTTCTGGGTGCTGGTCGGCCTCCTGGCCGCCTACGCCGTCAACGAAATCCGGCTGCACCTCAAACACAGGGGAGAGGCCCCGGCCGGTCCCCAGGCCTGATAACGCCTGAACCAACCGAAACACGACAACTCCGCCGGAATACTACCGGCGGAGTTTTTTTGTGCTTGCGAAAGTTTGTGATAGTTTTTTGTTGCTTTGTGATTTTAGCGCCATAAACTGTCGCTACAATCGAATGGTCCGCTTCGGATTCCGGGCTTTACTTCATGGAAAATGTCACCGACAGGCGCCCAACGAACGACCGATTAGAGCTTCGAAGTGTATGTTAAGAACTGCGAACATAGTAATATATGCTATAAACAACAATGACTTACGCTGTAATTCACATGATCGTCGAACACCTTAAACAACAGGAGGATAGAGAAGCGAGAAAGACGGCCCGCGTCAAGTCGTTATGAATCCTGAGATTACCAAGACTTTTTTTGGGATTCTGACATAATTCGCTTGACATACAGCAAGGATTTCCTATCATCTCTGTGGAGGAGCCAGGAGCGACCGGAGTGGAGCCCAGTCGCACCCCGATGCTTACCAAAACGGGTAGACATCTGCAAACACAGGGAAAGTGAGGTAGGAACGTGGCTCGGCCTCGCAAGATGAACCAAGCCCATGCCGTCACTGATTCGACTACCACTCCAGAGTACGAACAGGAGAACAGGGGAAAGCTTTCCACCGCGGAAGCCCGCCGTGAGTACCAGCGCCGCTACTACCAGATGCACAAGGAAAAGGCCAAGGAGTACCAGCGCCAGTACAACCTCAAGCACAAGAAAAAAGCCCGCGGCGGCCGCGGTAAGTCGAGTTTCAGTTGCCAGCGCGAGGTGGTTCGGACGACCTTCAACAGCTCCGACATCATGCACGCACCGGCAGAAAAGGCCATCCGCATTCTCGACAAGATTATTAAAGGCGAACGTCTCTTCACGATGTAGCCTCACGCTGCATCGGCTCGACAGATCTCAGGCGGCCGGAACCGTTAAGTTCCGACCGCCTTTTGTGTTGCACCGCGCGGGGTTTTTACATACATTCGCCATGATTTGGAAACGGAATTCTTAAGCCTAAGGGAGTTCTTATGCCGGCAAAAAAGGCACCCAAGAAAAAAATCAGCGCGAAGCCTAAGTCCCCAAGGACGGCGGCCGGCGCCGCCCGAACCAAGGCGCCCGCGCGCGCGACCAAGGAGACCACTACGAAAAAATCGACACCGGCCGTGACCAAAACGACCGCCACTCCGGCCAAAAAACCCGCCACCCCTACCAAGGGGAAGTTCTACTACTACTTCGGCGACGGTAAAGCCGACGGCTCCGCCGAAATGAAGGACCTCCTCGGCGGCAAAGGTGCCAACCTCGCCGAAATGAGCCGCGCCGGCGTCCCCGTGCCGCCCGGCTTCACCATGACCACCGAAGTCTGCAACCTCTACTACGAAAATAACCTCCAGGTTCCCAAAGACATCGACCGGGACCTCGAAACCTACATCGGCCACATCGAGAAGTCGACCGGCAAAAAGTTCGGCAACCCCGCCGACCCGCTCCTCGTCTCCGTCCGCTCCGGCGCCAAGTTCTCCATGCCCGGCATGATGGACACCGTCCTGAACCTCGGCCTCACCACCGAAACCGTCGAAGGCCTCGCCAAAAAAACCGGCAGCAACCGCTTCGCCTTCGACGTTTACCGCCGCTTCATCTCCATGTTCGGCAACGTCGTCCTTGGCATCGACAAGGACGAGTTCGAACAGGTCATCGGCAAAAAGAAAAAAGAGAAACGCATCAAGCAGGACTCCTCCCTCCAGGAAGGCGACCTGCGCGACATCATCAAGAAGTTCAAGGGAATCTGTAAACGCAAATCGGGCGAGGAATTCCCCGAAGACCCCTGGCAGCAACTGCGCATGGCCCGGGACGCCGTGTTCCGGTCATGGAACAACCCCCGCGCCATCTCCTACCGCCGCATGCACGACATCTCCTCCGACCTCGGCACGGCCGTCAACATCCAGGCCATGGTCTTCGGCAACATGGGCAACAACTCTGCCACCGGCGTCGGCTTCACCCGCAACCCCGCCAACGGCGTGAAGGAGTTCTACGGCGAGTACCTCATCAACGCCCAGGGCGAAGATGTCGTCGCCGGCATCCGCACCCCGCAGCCCATCAAGCAGCTCAAAGATGAAATGCCCGAGGCCTACAAGCAGCTCGTGGAAATCACGACCCGCCTCGAAAAGCACTACCGCGATGTCCAGGACTTCGAGTTCACCATCGAGGAAGGCCGCCTCTACATGCTCCAGACCCGCAACGGCAAGCGGACCGTCCAGGCCGCCATCAAAATCGCCGTCGACATGGTCAAGGAGAAGCTGATCAACCGCGAAGAAGCCCTCGAACGCGTCGAACCCTCCAGCCTCGACCAGCTCCTGCACCCGCGGCTTGATCCGAAAGCCACCTTCGAAGTCCTCGCCAAGGGCCTCCCGGCGTCGCCCGGCGCCGCCTCCGGCAAAGTGTACTTCACCGCCGAAGACGTCGTCAAACACGGCGTGAAACAGCGCGCCATCCTCGTCCGCGAGGAAACCAACCCCGACGACATCGAAGGCATGAACGTCGCCGTCGGCATCCTGACCGCC
>JBGSIV010000294.1:0-6549 GCA_041742355.1 Candidatus Zixiibacteriota bacterium | reverse complement strand
CGTACCGGCGCCGATGTAAAACACGCGGCCGTCCGAGCGAAGTGCTTCCGCAAACAGCTCGGCCGCACGCGCGATCTGCGGCAGGGCGCGTTCGACCACCAGCGCGACAGCCTTGTCCTCTGCGTTGATGCGCTTGACGATCTCGGCGGCGGGCAGGCGGTCGATATCAACCGTGCGCGCATTGACCTGTTCGGTGCCGAGACGGGAGAGCTCGTGAATGAGACGGCGACGATCATCCATGGCCGCAAAGTAGACCACGGCTCTCCCCCTGCCAACAAAAAAAGAAGCCGTGAGTAACACGGCTCCATCAGAATTTGCGATTGCGATCGCGCTCAGGGCGCGGCGAGGACTTCGACCGTGCCGAAGTAGCTCACCACGACTGTCCCGATATGCCCGCTAAGATCAGTCTCATCGATGTTGTCGGGGAGTTGCGCCGGAAACGGAACCGGCAGCCACGCCGCCGAGAGGGCGCTGTCGGGCGAACCGGTGAAAGCGTACACGTAGATGTAGTAGATGCCGGGATTCGGCTCGGCCCCCTGCAGGGTCGTGCGGGTGAACGCCGAGTCGTTGATGGTACCGGAGGTGAATCCCCCCTGAACAAACTGCGCCCATCCGGCACCTTCGTATACGGAGTCCTGCTTGACTGCGGCCAGCACGTACCCCTCGGTGTTGGCCGCTCCGGTCCAGCTCACCGACACGTTGTCGGCCGGCCCCTTCAACTGCGGGACAACTGAAGTGATCGTTATGTTGCCGGGCACCATCGAGGCAAGCGTGTCCGAAAACGTCGTGCCGTCGCGAGTGACGATAAGCGCGTTCCCCAACAGCAGACTGTCGGCCGGGCCGAGGTTGCGCGAGTAAACATCAATCGGGTAGTTCAGCGTGTCGAACGCGAGCGTATCGTTTCCCACGACTACAAACAGGTCACCGGCTATCTCATCATTGCGCAAGAGCTCGATCGCGGCGACCGAGACATTCCGGTTGGGCTCTTTGACGAGCGTACCGGCGACATAGTAGGTGCTGTCGATTCGAGGGCGTACCAGAGTGGCGCTGTCGCAGGCAAACAAGAGGAGCACCAGCCCGAGGGCCAGCGCAGGCAGGGGAAGCAGAACTGCTTTGCGTGGTCTCATATAGCCTTATATCGACAGGATCCGGCGGGCGATTTACTCAAAAACGAGGGGCCGATCATCATGAGTTCGGCCCCAATACTATGGCTGGTGAGCAAAGTAACCGCCTCAGGACACACGGGCAGCACGCACTTTACCGGCTTTCTCCTTGAAAAACAGGCGCTTGAAGATCATCTCCGCTGGGCAGAAGCCGGTAAAGGACGACTGGACCAGATTAAAGCCTACAAAGGCCGTCAGTAACAACCACCACGGGGACACCCAGTAGTACAGAGCCAAAGACAAGAGCACCATGGAACCGGCCAGCAGCCGGATTGAATTTTCTAAAGTCATGGCTATTCACCTCTTAAGGTATTCGACAACTCCGGTCGGCCAATCGCCCCGCGACTGACCAGACCTTTTACTTAGTTGGATGGGCAGGCCGGGAGAAATGATTCGCCCGGGTGGTCAAAAAAGGAGAGAAAATGGATGCATTCAACCAGTGCTAAGGCAAGCAGGCCTACTTACCAAACTTCTGGCGCCACCGCTCCCGAAGGAGGTTGTTCAGCCTATTCTGCAGGGGGACAGGGAGATCCTCCGGTAGCCCTTCCCTGCAGAGCGTAACGGTCTGTTTCAGCGTGTCGATCATGATGCGGCAGTTCTCGCACCGGCCGATGTGCTTCTCGATTTCCTCGCACAATTCTGTCGATACCCCGCCATCGAGGTAGTCGTTGAGATCCTTTATGTACTCAGGGCAGTCTCTGTCCATAACGACCCTCAAACACTTTTGACAGGTGATCACGAACCGCGAGGCGCGCCCGCAGGACGCGCGATTTCGTGGCGGCCACCGATTCGCCGATCAACTCGGCAATTTCCTTAATGGACAACTCCTCGATATAGCGCAGGACGAAGACCTCTCTATACGGCACCGGCAGTTCTCCCACCGCGTCCTCGATCACGCGGCGGAGTTCATCCTGCTCCAGAAGCGCATGAGGATCACGCCAGTCGAACAGGCCCGGCTCGGCCGATTCCCCCTGTCCGTGCTTGTGAGACGGCAGGTACTCGTCGATCGGTCGCAGGTCGGAGCGTTTCTGTTTCGCCAACGCCATGCGGGTCTGGTTCAGCGCGATCGTGTACAGCCAGGTGCCAAACGACGCCTCTCCACGGAACTGGTCGATCTTGTCGATCGCCCTGAGCAGCGTCTCCTGGACAATGTCCTCGGCATCCAACTCGTTGCCGGTCATACGGACCGCCAGGTTGTACAACTTCTTCTTGTGGGCGTTGACCAGCACCGCGAATGCGTCGAAATCGCCGGCCTGCGCCTGCCGAACCAGTTGCTGTTCATCCATAGGATTAGAATACGCCCAAAAACGATGCAAAGAAAAGGGAAAGATAACCGCTGCAACCAATCCTGACTGATTTTGTCATTTCCGGTTCAAGGGCGGGCGTATCGCCAGTGGCGCCGTTATGGACTTTTTCAACCTTTATATATTAATTGTTGCCGGCGCTGAAACTTCGGGAGGAACGGGCTGGTTTACTATGGTAGAAAAATACGTGCAAAATGTGGTGACCTTGCCTGACATCTTGACTCAATACATCAGGGTCACCCCTACCGCTCCGTGTCGTCACCCCTCCCCCGGCACGGGGCTTTTTTTGTGCTCTTTCTCAGGGCAGAGCACTCACTGCGCCTTCAATTCGAAAGCCGTCTCGGCCAGCGGTTTCCCGTTCACAATGATCTCCAACCGATGTAACCCAGCGACGTGTTTGCGGATCGAGACATCGGCGAACGACTGACGCACCCGCAGCGCGAGTGATTCCCCCGGCGCGATTGTCTTCTCGGTCAGCTTGAACACTTTCGACGATAACTTCCCGCTGGCCCTGGCATAGTGCACCCGGTAGTCGATCGCCAGCTTCTGCTTCCTGCTCCCCTGAGAGCTCAAGGTAAAGGCCAATTCAGCGAAATCTCCTATTCTCACACCCCCTCGAGGCCGTTTCAGGCCGGTGACCGTCACCTTTGGATTCGCAGTGAATCCAAAAATGGGGAATACGCGCGGATCGCCGCGTTTGATGAGGCTGCGGCAGGCGTGGCGAATGATCCAGTCGGTGTCTTTGTTGCCGTCGCCTTTCCACCGCAAGGCGGTGTCGATGACCAGCGTCGGGTGATCCTTCGAAATGTCGTTCAGGTTGTTGGCCACGGCGATCCGGACATACTTCGACTTGTCGGCTTTGAGCTTCTCCAGCAGTTCCAGCACCGGGGCAGGATCTTTCTTGAAAGCGTCGATATGGGCGATCCAGACCCCGCGCGGCCGCGAGCCTTCCGCGGCAAGGCGCCGCACGTGGTCATCGGGATCCAGCGCCCAGCGATGAAGCACCGGGAGCATGCGGTCGAGGTAGCGGTTAATAAACGGCCGGATCGCGGACTCAGCCGAACTGAACCGAGTGAGCGCGTGCATGCCACGAATGGAGTCATCGAAATGGTCCAGCCCGAACAACTCGACAAACGTGATCGCGGCCCAGTTTTCGAAACCGCCGAGCCCCGGGGCCGCCTTGATCAGGACATCGATCGCTGCGCCGAAATCCTTCGGAAGGTGCTCCGCCAACGCCCGGGCAATCGCGCGACCCCGGTCCTTGAACTCCATGCGGGGGAAGTCCCCGCTCACGACCGATCGCACAAACCTTTCAGAGTCAAACCGGGGGTTGACCGCTCTGATGACTTCGGCCATGGCCGCGATCGATGTCGGATTGTAGCGGTCCTTGAACAGCGTTGATTCTGGGGTAACCGTGGTTCCTGTTGCGGTGCGGTCTTTCTTCGGCATAGAGGAGTTCTGCTCCAGGCATATAGGTTGTCGCAATCCCGGGTTTCGGTCGCTATTCTATACGTTTCGAGGCAGGGAGAGTCAAGTGGGGATAGAGGGCGGAATACGCCCGCGGCCAATATGTGATATCCGGCCGCCAGATCAGCACGGCTCGGGAAGCGGGCTGTGCTCCCAGTCGAACCCGTAGTAGTCACGGATAAAGCCGCGAATGGTCATCTCCAGGTGCCGGCAGCCGTCGGCATGCGTCTCAGCGTAAACCTCACCGGCTATTCCCGCGAAGATCTCGGTGATGGCCGGGTCGAACTGGCTCCCTCCGCCGGCGAGGATCATGCCGCGCGCCCGCTCGAAGGAGAACGGGACTTTGTACGGACGGCGCGAGGTCAGGGCGTCGAAAACATCGCCGATGGAGAATACGCGCGCGATGATGGGGATATCCGTGCCGCGCAGCCCCTGGAGGTAGCCGCTGCCGTCCCACCGCTCGTGGTGGTAGCGGATGACATCGATTGCGTCGGCCAGCCAGGTGACCACCTGCACGATATTCGCGCCGCGTTCGACATGCGACTTGATCGCCTCCCGCTCCGGCATGGTCAACCCCGACGGCTTGATCAGGATGGCATCGGGGATACCGATCTTGCCGATGTCGTGGAGGAACGCTCCCTTCATGAGGGAGCGGATAGTCTCCCGCGGCAGGTGCATCGCTTCGGCCAGGCGGACGGCGTAGATGGTCACCCGGTAGTTGTGGTCGTTCGTGCCCGTGTCCCGTTCGGCGATCGCGCCGCCGAGGGCGCGGATCATGTGCAGGTTGCTCTCCAGCACGTTGCGTTCGAGCGCAAGGAGCAGCCCCTGGAGAATGCGGTCGTAGTCAAGCTGCTGCACGCGATCGAGCGGGCCCACCAGCCGTCCCGGTTCACACCGGGCGAGCAACTTGGCCCGCAGCGATTCCAGCAGGGCCGTGGCGACAATGTGGAAGTACTCGTCGGGAGAAACCTGATCCGGCTTTTCGGACAACAGCGACCGGCACATTTCGTCGGCAATCACGCTGACTACGCCCGAGCTCTCGAGCTTGGCGGCCACCCGCTCTTTGACATCAACATGTTCCATCGTCAGCGCCTCCCTGGTTCAGTCGTGCTATGCGGACACTGGTGTTGGTGCGGGGTGTAATTTCAAAATACTACACCACGCTGTTCGGAGCAAGCGGTTTACGTGGACTGCGCCGGCCACTATAGCGACGGCAGTGGCACTGCGGCGGAGGTGAACATCAAAAATGAAGGGTGCCGCCCGGCACGTGTGTCCGGCGGCACCTCGCGCTGAAACGGTTGCCGAATGCGAATTCACATTCACGGCAACAGGAGCAACCGCTTCCCGAATTCCGGCGCCGGACCGTCGTCCGGCGCCGCCCTCCAATGTCATGCCCTACTGGGCACTGTGGCGATTCGTCAACTCCCCGATCCCCTCACGTTTCCGTTGCTTTGGCCGGCTGCGGCCCGTTGGCCGGCACCGCGCGCCACGTTTGGGCCTGCGCTCCGCCGACCCGATAGAGATCCGGATGGATCCACTCAACATACGCGGCGCCGATCGAGTGCCCTTCGACTGCCCCCGGCGAACGCCGCCGACGATCCAGGGCCTCGATGGCCTCCTGAGAACTCACGGCATCGACCAAGCCGATCAAGACCGACTTGCCGGGAGGACCGGTGAAAACCTCAAATCGGCTCATGTCTGCGCCCTCCTTTCCTGTTCCGGGTGACACGTCCGCACCGTCGATCACTGGCGGCGGGAATGAAGTGGAGAGCCGGGCAGGGAGGCGAAGCTGCTTCGGGCGTAGGGGTTGACTCAAGTGATGCGGCGCAGCCAGTGGTCAACGCGTGCACCTGTCCCGGTAATCCCGCCTGCAATCAGGATCCGAACCAATGCCGACGTGACAGCTGTTCGACAGTCACTCATCCGCTAGAACAATGCTGAGGGGGAATTCGTTTCTGCCCGGCGGGGTCCCAAAATGGAGGCCCGAACGCTTGGATTCCCTGGTTGAGATCGGGGGAAAGCGGAAAATACAGGACCTGAAATGTCGCCGGTGGGGGTGTTATTTCCGTAGACTTTCCGCCGATAGTACCGTATATAGAGTGACAATAAGGCGGTTTCCGTTTCTGCTTTTCGAAGCTTGACGAACGTTGTTGATTCTCCGAAAAAGCTCAATCCAGGGACCGACGCGCAATGGTGCGCTTGAATGTGTTCATGCCGGTGTACAGCCTGCGGGTCGCGGCCCGGATGAACTTCAGTGGAGAGTAGAATGAATATCTACGTTGGCAATCTGTCCTTTGACACGTCCGAAGATGATCTGCGCAAAGCGTTTGAAGCGCACGGGCAGGTTTCGTCGGTCAGCATTATCACGGACAAGTTCAGCGGGCAGTCCCGCGGGTTCGCGTTCGTCGAGATGTCGAACAAGAGTGAGGCGATTGCCGCAATCAGCAACCTCAACGGTCAGGAAATCAACGGCCGGGCGATCAGTGTGAATGAAGCCCGTCCGCGTGAAGACCGGGGCGGCGGCGGTGGTGGTAGTCGTGGTGGTTACGGCGGCGGTGGTGGTCGTGGCGGCGGTGGTGGCCGCGGTGGCGATCGCGGCGGTCGTGGCGGCGGTG
>JBGSIV010000293.1:0-15066 GCA_041742355.1 Candidatus Zixiibacteriota bacterium | reverse complement strand
CTCAGGGTCGGTTCATACTCGTACAGACACTTAGGACAGAATCCCATAACATCACCATCCTTCCGTGACTTCTGAGAACAGCGCAGCGGTCAGACAGCATCACCCGATGCGGCCGACGTCTCGCCCCTACCGGTCAGATGTTCGCTGTTCTGTAAAGAGCAGCGGACTTTCGAACACTTCTATAACCCTTTCAACAAACGACCGGAATCGGTCGACTGGCACATGGCCATCCTGGATCGTGATGTCATAGCTTAGCCGCAGCTGCCGGGTCGTCTCATCCCAGTGGCTATCGTACTTCATACTCATGAGCGAGTCGGTCACGTCAACCGGATCGAGCACCTGCGGCGGGCCATAGCCGGACGGCGGCGTGAAGGTAACGGTGCTGAGATACCGCCCATAAAACTCGCGCAGATCAACTGGCTGGGTGCGGGGCGTGTGCCCTTCAAGCATCGGCAAGATGCTCTTCTCGAACCGGGACAGGCGGGGCAGGTTCACGACAACCGCCTTGCCCAACACCTGATTCGCGAGCGCCATCGTCCCGCTCCACTCATCATGGTACTGCCGAGCCACCGACCGGACTGGATCAAAACTGAGCGAGTCGATTGTCAGGCTCACACCCCAGAGGTCGGCGAAGTACGCCTCCTTGTCCTTGCAAGCCTGCTGCACGGTCACGTCCCGGTAATCCTCGCGCATCAACCCGGCCGACAGCTTGTCCCACTCCCGGCTGATGGAGAAATCGTAGCGCCCATCCTCCCTCGCTGCGAGCGTCAGGCTCCAACTCATATACGTATCGTCGGTATCCGGTTGCGGCAGGCGCTGGAGGGCCGACTTCCCGCTGCCTCCGACATTGAGACACGGCTGTCCGCTAACCCAGTCGCTCAGCGAGTGCTCCGGCGCGTACGGCGTGCTGCTCGGGTCGACATACACGGTGTCGCCGTCGATGACCGCCCCGACAATCAGGTGGTCGAACCCGAAGTACGGCAGGGGCAGTTGAGTGCCGTTGCCGCGGGTCATGACCAGCACGGCCCAGGCCGGGATGCCAACCTCGCGGAGCATCCCGATCAGCAGGTGGCTCTTGTCCTTGCAGTCCCCCCAGCGATTCACCAGCACTTCGTCGGGAGTGTGCGGGATAGATGCATGGTAGTCGAAGAAGATGGTCTGGTAGGGGATGTCGAGGACAATGTTCTCGTACAACTTCCGAAGTTTCTCGGAGGGTGTGTCACTTGCAGCAACGAGTTCACGCGCGCGTTGAATCGCTCGCGGGTTGTCATCGAGAATCGCTTCGCTGATCGAGTGGTACCAGCGGTCGAGCTGATCCCAGTTGTCCAGCGTGCTGACAAAGATCTTTCCGACAATGTCATCGGACGGGGGCATACCGACCGGCTCGAGATCAACCGGCATCGCGTAATCCCCTTGCCAGGTCGTCTTTCGGAAACCGAAGTGCCTGGCCTCTTTCTTCTCCGGACAAGGTGGCAAGGTAGCGAAGGTCACGTCTTTCCGGTTAGTGATGATCGAGTACTCCCAGTGACGCTGGAATATGCTCGCGCTAACATAGTAGGAGTCCCAATACTCGTTCCACAAATCGCCCGAATTGGCAACCCAGGAGCGGTACCGGATCTCAATTGCGTCCCCCGGCTTAAGATCGCGGAACAGCACACTCTCTCCCTGATGATCCCCTTTCATCGGTGGCTGACCCTTACGCAGCCGGCGGGCGGTCATCAGCGTGTAGTTCGACTCGTCCGCAGTGAAACCGAGGTAGTACTCTTGGAACCGCTCCACGGTCCCCTCATCCACCAAAACCGCGGCATTATGGTTGTCGACACAGGCCACACCCGTTCCAAAGAGCAGAACCTGGCGACGATCGATGAGTCCCCAACTCCCCTGGCTGGCGAGTTGCTCCGGAGTCGGCTCCATATCCCAGTACGAGGTCGGATCGACAGTGCCAAATATGCTGTCGAGGGGAGCGTTGTTTCGCAGGGAATCAAGTTTGAGGTAGGGCGAAACCGCTGACGGCTTGTAGCGGTAAATCAGTTCCAGCATACGCCGCGCCTCGGTGTGGTTGCCTGTCGCATTGTAGATCTGGTGCAGTATTACGGCAAGGTCGATGTTCGACGGATACTGTTGCAGCATGCTGTCCAGCAACGGCACCGCTTCGAGATGGCGATTGGCCAGAATACAGACGTTGGCGAACGAGCCGACGAACGCATCCGACGGGCCAAACAGCTCGATTGCCTCCCGGGCCGTGGCAATAGCCTCGTCGAATTTCCGTACTGAAGCATACCGCGTGGGAGCGTAAATCAGCTCGTCCCGGCGATTCCCCACCATGCGGCAGCCTTGAAGAAACTGCTCCAGCGATGACTCGTTATCGTTGAGTACAGACTGATACAGAACAGCCATGAGGGTCGGCACTCCGGCAGCTCGGGGATACTTGCCCCGCACCGACTCAACCTTCGCCAGGAAGCCCGGGACATCTCCGTTTACAAGCGGGAGGAGCATCGTCATCAAATCGTAATCGAACCGGTCCGGGTACGTAGCCGACATCACTTCCATCTCTCGAATGGAGGAGGCATGATCAGTCTTGTTGGCCTGAATCCAGGCCCACTCGGTGCGGGCGCACTTGGCGTGGTCGTTGATCCGACGCAGGCACTCGGTCGCCCGGGTTTCCTCGTCGTTCGCAGCGAGGGCAGTGCGCAACGCCCACAGTTCCAAGGGCGACAGTGGTGCCTGCCCATCGGTGTCTTCAAGATCCCGGATAGCTTCTTTGTGGTAGCCGTTATAGATCTGGAGCAGACTTTTCCAGTAGCGGGTGTCTGGTTCGGCACCGTTAGCCTCGACGTGCCGTGCGAGCGGATCGAACAGCGGGTGAAATGGCTGGGCGGAAGGAGGAGCCAGATACTTCGCGACCGGATCATGGTGCCATCGGAGCCCATCGATCGGCCCAAAGTCCTCGCCAACGACCGACAGAGTCACGATGGTCGCACCCATTTCGAGGAATCCCAGGGCCATCGTCACTTCGTGAGTCCCCGGCCCCAGCGTCAGCGATACACCCTCGCGTTGGACCGAATTTCGGTAGATTCGGTTTTCGTACACTTCGGCCCCGTCGACTCTCAGTCGGTAGTGAAACGCGCCGCCGGCAAGTATATTGACCGTTTGGGTGGCTGGCACCGAAAAGGCGAAGCGCACCAGAACCGCCGCATCTTCCATATCCTCGATCACAGAGGAGAGATTTAGGTCGCCGTACGGGCCTCCCGGCAGATACCGCCATTCGACCAGCGCCCCCCCCTTCCCCGCTGTCGTCGCCATGGTATCCAGCGGCAGATCCTCGAAAGGCAGAAGGCGCAGAGCCGCGATACGGGACTGATTTTCAAACGGCCCCGCAATCCAACAACCGGGCACCCGGCCAAGGTCCACCAGGTCCTGTTCGGAGACCGGTGCGGCTGCTTCCTGGGCATTCTTGACCGATGCGTGTCGGCCATAGTATCGGGTCATCGGATCGGAACTCCGGGCAAACGCATCCAGAATGATCTGCGCCACGCTGTCCTGGCCCGCAAACGTCTTCAACTCGGCATACATGTGCTCGAGCACGGCGGTGAGATACGGATCGCACTTGTCCTGCCCGGCCAGAGCACGCAGGTACGCGAACTGCTCGTCGTACCGGCAGTCAAAGTGCTCCGTAAGGATGAGCCCTCGCAGTGCCGAGGAATTACCGGGGAACTTCTCAAGGTGTCTATTAAAGAGCGTGCGAGCGGCAGTGATATCCAACCGCTGAAGCGCCGCCCACGCCGAATCGGCCACCTGAGCTCCAGCTGACCCGACGAGCACAAACGTTGATAAAGTGAGTATAACCAGCGCCCGCGAGAGCCGTCGACTGCGTGCCATAGTGCCCTTCCATCATATGACTCGAGTTGTTCTGTCTCCGGGTCAATTAAGGACAGGCGCGGATACAATGCAACAACAACCGTAGTCCGACGATCACATCCGGAAGAGGCTGATAACGAGATCGGACAACCCGAGCAGGGATGAAGCGGATACGACAATGACTGCAACCAGCACCCATCGGACAAAGGCTGCTCCTTTGCGAAGGGCAATGCGGGCACCCATCCATGCCCCGATCATGTTGCCGAGGGCCAGCACGAGTCCAGGGAGCCAGGCAACCTGGCCGTTGAGCACGAACACGGCCAGCGCGAAGACCGTGAAGCACATGACGATCAGGTTCTTTATGATGTTCGCGCCAACCAGTTCATAGCCGGCCGCCAGCACCAGGCCGGCCAGCAGGAAGATGCCCACTCCTACCTGGATGAACCCTCCGTACATGCCAATGAAGAAGAAGGTCACCACCTGCAGCCAGCCGGGACGGCGATCGAGCATCTCGGGACGTCCCTTCAGCCACCGGTCGGGCTGGACAAACATGACGACGAGCATGATAACCATCAACACGCCGATGACCGTCTCCATGACCTCCTCGTTGAGATTCACGGCGATCTGGGCCCCGGCGATCCCGCCGACTATGGCGGGCAGCGCTAACAGCAGCCCTCGGCGCATGTTAAACGTCTTATCCTGGCGGAACTTATCCACGGCTACCATGGTCTGGAGCAGGATGGCTACCCGGTTGGTACCATTTGCAACATTTGCCGGAAGCCCAAGGAGCATAAGCAGCGGCAGGGAAATCAGCGAGCCGCTGCCGGCGAGGGTATTGATGAAGCCGCAGGCGATGCCGGCGGCGATGGTAAGCGGGTAGAAGTACCATTCCATGCTGTCGTTCTCCGACTGTTGGTCGCCGCTAGACTTTCACCGTTAACCACTTTCCCTTGCGATAGTACCAATACATGCCCGCCGCGAAGAGGGCGCCAGAAGCGGACAAAACCCACCATGCGGCAGTCTCCGGCATATGGGCCACCTTGATCAGGATCAGAATTGGGAGCGTCTGGAGCAACCACGACTGGATGAGGATCACGACCATCGAGGGTGTGTTCAATCCCGCCCCGGAGTGAATCTGGACGAGCATTTCGTAGGCGCCGAAGAACGGGAGCCCCACGGCGAATATCCGCAGCAGCGTAGCACCGTGAGCCACGGTCAAAGGTGACTCAAAGAACAAGCGCATAATGAACTCCGCACCGGCAAAGACAATCAGTCCATAGACGGAGAGTATGCCGATCCCGAGGAGAATCGAGTGGTCGGCGGTGGTCCGCGCCCGATCGAGCTTTCCGGATCCGACATTGTGGCCGATCAGCGACGACAGCCCGAGGCCTATACCGACCAGCAGCATAATTCCAAAGCTGAAGATTTGGGTGCCGATGCCATACGCGGCAACCACCGCGGTGCCGAAAGTAGCCACGAGAGGCGTGATGATTAGTCGGGAGGACGAGAACGACAGCTCTCCCAGCCATGAAGGAAGGCCGATGCGGACAATATTCCACATCGTCGCAACGCGCATCGGTTGCCTCCCCCGGAGAGACAACCCGACATTGGTCCGGTGAAAGCCGAAGAGCCCCAAGCCCACTACTAATGTGAGGGTGAAACTGAGAACCGATGCGAAAGCGGCACCCTGTATACCCATCGCCGGCATGCCCGCCCACCCGAAAATGAAGATCGGATCGATACCGAGGTTGAGCAGGTTCGAGGCGATCATGAGCACCATAGCCATATTTGGGTTGGCCACCCCTCGCATAGCAGTGAATATTGTGTACGTCGCATACATAATCGGCAAGCCGAGAAACATGATCCGGCCGTACGCAATTCCCATTTCCAGCGAGCGGCCTTCCGCTCCGACAAGACTCAGCAACGGCTCGACCTGCCACCAGCCCACGGCACCGAGAATCAGACCAAAGACCAGTTTGAGAACGATCGACTCCTTGATCGCCGTCGCCGCGGCATCGAAGTCCCGCTCGCCGTATCGCCGCGAGATTACCGCGACCGATCCCGGCCCGACCAGATGATTGAATGAGAACAGCACCCAGAGGATATTGCCGAAGAACGTGATGGCCGCGACCCCGTCTTCGTTGTCAGGCAGTCGGGCCACCCAGAAGGAATCGGCGAGCGTGTAAATACTCTGGCTGAGGAAACCGAACATGGAGGGCAGCCCCATTTTCAGGATGGAGCCGATGACTGATCCCTCAGTGTAATCTGCCCGTGGCCGGGTATCCTCTTGCAGCGCCATAGTTGTAAGCTTTCGCCTGACCGATCAAAGATACACGGCTCCAGAGAAAACGCAACCGAATAGCCGGAACGGCAGGACAAGATGAAACGGGAAAAGCACGGCGGCTGCCCACAAATACAAAGCGGCCGGTGATCAGATGGATCACCGGCCGTCCTCTCGATAGCAAAATCACGCGAAGTTGCCGCGCTGTGGGATTACTTAAGCATAAGCGAAGTCGACATGACCTGATCGGCTCGATTGAGACCGGGAGCATGCCCCGATACGGCTGCAGGCGGGTCTGAGAGCTGCCAGTTGACAGGATTGGCCGGATCTCCGCCTTTATAGGTGACGCGCCAGGCGAAGTCGATCGGATAGTAAGCTGACCAATCAGGCGTCCAGTAGTCGATGTAACCGGCCATGTCCCACACCGTGGCAGAGCGTTGGGCAATGTCCATCTGGAACGCAGAGCTGTAGAGAACCCAACCGTCGGTCACTCCGAACTCCTGATTGATGAACTCGAGCACCGCCGGGTCGGTATGGTACTGCATGGCGGCGACAGCCAATAGCTCATTCGGGCTGCTCTGCAATACGGTGTCTACAATTTGGACGGTATCATAGTAGTTTCTGATCGTAACCACCGTGTCGTGGACATAAATCGTGGTACGGACAGTGTCAACCCGGTAGACCACAACCGAGTCGGACTCGTAGAGTGTATCCCGCTGGATGATCGTATCGGGGGGCAGTTGAACGTACTCGATGTCGTGAATATACTCGGTTGACTCGACAATCCGCTCCTTGTCGCAACCCGATAGGATGATCGAGGCGATCACAAGCAGCAGACCGAGTACGGTCGCTGTGCCAATGAGGGCGAGTGGTCTACCCATAGTAATCTCCGGTTGAGGGCATGATTGTATTCTGGGCGGAGGAGCGCAAGAACCGGGCCAAGACGAGCGGAATCGGTTAGGCAGCGTAATCGCCATGATCACAACAGATTAGCAGAGAAACCCCTTGGCCGGAATGGGCAGAGTCGGTGACAGGATCGGCAAACAGATGCAGAATAGATTTGAAGCGCAATGGGCTGGAAAATGTGGTGGGGGGAGGATTCGAACCTCCGAAGGCTTCGCCGACAGATTTACAGTCTGTTCCCTTTGGCCGCTCGGGAACCCCACCAACATCAAGTCTTTAGATCTTCAGGAGCTCGGGCGATCTGCTCCCGGTAGCCCGGGTCTGCCGCCAAAGCAGCCGGATAATACATCCCCATCCCGAAAAAATCAACCCCTAATACAGGGAAAATGAAAATCGGCGGCACCGTCCGAGTTCGTCACTTCCCCACCGGATCGGCGTCTCTGGTCCCTGCAGATATCCGGCCGAGCAACCGGTTCACCCGGGGGAACTCCCTCGTCAGATCCGCCCGAAATGTCTCCAGCGCCGGACCATCGGGTCCCTTGGCTGAACGCCGAATCGCCTCGGCCACCAGCACACCGAACACCGCTCCAACCAGAGACAGCATTCCCAGGAGCAGAACCACCATTGTTCGCTGAGGCGACGATTTCACCGTCGGCAAGGTTGGCTGGTCGAGAATCCGTACTACCGGGACATCCTTCCGGGCATCCAGTTTGGCCACCTCGAACTCCTGCAACAGGTAGAGGTAGGTCTGATTGCGGGTCTGAACGTCGCGCTGCAATCGGGCGATCAGAACCGCCAGTTCCGGATCGCTGGTGGCCATCCAATCCCGGTTGGAGGCCTGGAATATTGCCAGCGAATCCTCGGCGCGCTGGAGATCCGCCTTGCATTGTGTCAGTTCCCGCTCAAGGTACTTGGCCCGCTCTCCGGCCTGGGACCGCCGCTTGTGGAGGTTAAATGTCTCCAGTTCGCCAAGGTATGCCTTCAGAATGGCCTGCGAAAAGGCCGGGTACTCCGTTTCCACCGCCAGGCTGATCACTCCGGTCTTCTTGTCGTGACTCACTGTGGTAATATCCCCGAGGGCACGGCGCAACTCGTCCGGATCCTCCTGATCGAAATACTCCGGCAAGGTCAGGTGCCGCTTCTGATCGTCATCGACAAACGCATAGTCAGTCGAAAGTACCGCATCGCGGATTGTGTGCGAGGAGAGAATGACCGGATACAGCTCCGACCCGCTCTCATCCTGGCTTACCAGACCGGACAACCCGGCGAGGCTCTTCAGATCGGCCATCTTGTCTGTTCCGCCGGACGGCAGAATCGTCGCAGTCGACACGTACTTATTCGGAATCAGCAAGGTTATGCCGGCAGTCAGGAACATAACCCCGAACATGCACAACGCAATCACCCGCTTATGCCGGATGAGGACACTGGCCAGTTCGAACGGATTCACTGCAGCATCCTTGATCACCTGTTGTGGCTCACTATCGCGCGATACAGTCAATCGTCTATTCATCGTATTCTTCCTCGTACTTCCCCACCGGGACCTTGCAATTCCCGTGCCGCCAACCACCCTTATGGGGCATTCCGTTACCTACTGCTATTCAATCGCTTATCGCCGCCACATTGCGTTTCACTTTAAGCACGACGATATCCCCCAGAATCTGTTTCCGCCCCAACCGGACATTTCTTCCTCTCCCCTGTTCACGGCATCACCTCAGCCGCCTCGCGAACCACGCCTCGATCAATGACCGCCGGCGCCGGATCGTAGTCCGCCGGGCGTCCCTCGGCGAGGTTCATGTAGCTTCGAGCCACGGCAGTCCAATCGTAGCGTTCTGTGACCCGGTGGCGCATCATCGGGCTCTGGTCGGGCATTTCGAGCGCCCGGTTCAGGGTAGGCCGGATCTCGGCCGGATCGAAGTAGCGCCCGCAATCCCCCAGCACTTCACGGCTGAAGATGCAGTCAATCGCGATCACTCGGCGGGTGGTGGCCATTGCCTCCAGCAACGCCGGGTTTGTTCCGCCGACCGAGTTGCCGTGGACGTAGCAGAAGCACCGGCTCCGCAGGACGTGGAGGATATCGGGATCATAGACAGCCTCGTGGACACGGACCCCCGAACGGCCGTCGTGGGAAATCAGCCGCTGGGCATACGGCGTGGCATCCTTGTACCCGACAAAGACCATTCGGTACCCCTGACGCGCCGGTTCGGAGTGCTGGAAGGCCTCGGCGACCGCCAGCGGCAGATTATCGGGTTCGATCCGTGTGATTTGCAGGAAGTACTTCCCCGCCTCAAGGCCGTAGCGACGGAGGATCTCTCCGGCCCGCTGGTCGCTCACGGTATGGGCGGGCGGCGCGCCGTACGGAATGAAATTGGTCTTGCGGAAGAAGCGCCGTCGGTAGTACTGCTGGATTCCGTGGGAATCTGACACCAGCCGGCGGCAGACCAGCGCGATCAGGAACGACGACAGCCAGTAGTACAGCTTGAACGGCCAGGACCACTTGGCCCGCCGCCACTCGAGGCCGTCGGTGTTAACCGACATCGGGATCCCCGCCAGCGCGGTGATCAGGATGCCCGGCAAATTGGCATTGTTGAACCAGAAAACGTGATGGTACCGATCGCGGTTTCGCCAGAGGTGGCAGCCAGTCTGTATTGAGGCGACGAAGGTATCGAGCTTGCGCGACGGGTGGCCGTCTACATAGGTGAGCTGCCGTCCGTCGTGGAATTCGGCCCCGGTCGCTGGGTCACCTGCCTGCTCATTGACAGTCGATGAGCGGCGGCAGAAGACCTCGCAGGAGTAGCCGTGGTCGACAAAGCGGCGGGAGATGTGGTCGACGGCGGTTTCGAACCCGCCGTAGTTGGCCGGCAGTCCGCGGGTGCCGCAGAAAGCGATGGTGGGCTGAGTCGAGAACGATGATTTCATGCTGGTGTCTCCGTTGCCGTAGCGCCGGTGATCAAGTCGGCAATTCGGGATGACGCCTGGCCGTCGAGGCGGTACAGGTAGTCGGCGAGAAACCGACGGGCGCCAACGCGGTGCCGGACAACCTCGTCCGATCTGCTGAGCGCTTTTGCAAGTGCTTCGGCCAGTTCGGTTGAGTCTTTGGCGGTGAAAGAGCAATGATACTCATGATAAGGAATGGTGGCCTGTATACCGGGAAGGTCAACCACTACAAGAGGTTTGTCATGGATGAGCGCCTCGATACCTACCGTCGACTGGGTCGTGATGACTGTAGTGGAGGTCGATATCAGGGTGTTCAGGTCGGCATGAGATGGAGCGATCTCCCATGGGAGGCCGCTCTGGTCGACGAGCCGTCGAAACAGGTCGCAGTCGCTCTGCCCCGGGTGCGGCTTTAGAACCAACCGACCCTTATACCGCAGAGACCTCAGCGCTTCGCAGACAATGCCCCAGAGTTCTGCGTTCGGACCGGCACCGATGGGGTTGGTCGCAAGGAGTAGGGATGCCTGCGTCTGTGATAGAGGCTCCCGCGGCCACGATTCATCGGCAGAAGGCTGAACCCCGTCAAAACGAGGCTGTCCCGTCACTACGATCTGCTTCTCTGGAACGCCGTGCCCGATAAACCAGCGCCTGGAGGTGTCTCCCCAGACAGCGATTCGGTCTGCATAGACAGGAACATAAGCATGCGGGCTGACTGTGGCTCCATGTTGTACCACCAGTGTCCGAATCGAATGCTGGCGCGCCATAAGCGTGATGAGCCGTGAGTAGCGGTGGGAATCGGACGCAGCCACTACGCAAAGAGGTTGGCATGTATCGAGAAGACCCTTCAGTCGGTAGTAGTCGGAAGCGAGTTCTCCGTAGAACCGCGCCGCGAGCCGGTCGAGCCAGCGCATCATCGTGCGCCCCGCCCCTCCCAGTTCGCGAGTAACGCGGGCGCAGAGCAGATCACGGTGCCCGCGATATGCCTCCCGGAACCCCTTGGCCAGCTGCCGCGACGCGTCCCGATCCCATAGGTTCGGCTGTGTCGCAAAAAGGAACCGGTGGACGATTCCTCTCTCTCCGACCTCCCGATACACCCGCGGTTCAAACGTCAGCGCGACTGTTGTGCCGGATTTCGCGACTTTCTCCTGAACGCAGTGCAATGTCTGTATCATGCCGGAGTTATGCACATCATATACAAAGAGGTAGTCAGCGGCCCGGAGCACCCGGGACACCAATCGGTGTCGGAGATCGACGTGTGACAGGAACCTCCGCAAGCCCCAATCGACATGGTGCTCCTTAAGCAAGTAGAGAATCGACTCCTTCGAGACAAACCCGGTCCGTCTTCGACCGGCGAGAACATCGAGGTACTTCTGGTACACGTAGATTTGAGCGATCAATCCAAAGCAAATACCGTCGGTCAGTAAGACGTCTTTCCCTGACTCATCGAGAAACCACTCGTGCGAAAATCTATATGCGCGCTGGAATTGGTCCACGGCACTCCTCACGTCTCAGAGATCTCACAACCCACAGACACCCATTGAAAAGCATGTGAATTGCCAGAAGCATCATTGTCTCATACAACAACACGGAAATGATCCCGCTACTGACAATTGACTTTAGTGTGGTTGCACAAATCACAAGCAGCATGAGATTATTGATTGATATCCTGCGCATCAACCGATAGAACAGCCAGGTCAACCCGAAACCGTAGCCGAAGCAGATGGGAACGATCCCGATCCAACCAAAATTTGCGAAGATTTCGCCAAGGTAGGTAACGGTTACACTGCCGCCGCTGAAATCATACCCCGCCATCTCTTTAAACCAGGTGCCGAAGTTCGGTGAATAGCCCGGCAGGATTACGAGGGCATCGACGATGTAGCCATAGCCGTATTGAAATGGAATGGTGACCGGGAAAGTCTCGTACACCCATTCGAGGTTCTGAACATTAGCGAACGGCCGCCAGATAATTTTTAGGACAATGAGTGCCGACGAGACAGAGTGTCCTTGGCGTAAGATTCCCAGCACAGCCATCAGTGCAAGTGCACCGACGCCCAGAAGCGCAAGCCGCACAACCGACGGTCGTATTCCTTTCACCGCGTAGTAGACGACGAAGCCGAAGACCAGCAGTTCCAACGCCGGCGCGCGGTTCCCAATACCGACAACCAAGAGTGCGCCTACAAGCATCCACGGAACGACGCGGATAAGCCTCCGACCCTCACACGCGCGAATGCCGGCGACTTGGTAGACAGCGTACTTCACAAGGGCAAGGGCAAGTAGCACCAGAGTACCCTTCCCCATGCGGGCAGCGATTCGGAAGTCATCCGCCTCCTCATGAAGCAGCGGAATGGCGCCTACCGAGATGAAGTACAGCCCGATTAGGGCCGCACCAGCTACGAAGAATAGTCGAGACAGCAAGATGCGCTCGGGAAAATCATCAACGCGCATTTGGGCAAGCCGGGCAGTAGCCTCTCGAGCAGGTTCACCTGTATGAATTCTTGCGGCCACTGCGCCCAAGAGGCAAGCCCCCATACCCGACCAGATCATTACGAACACCGCAGGCTGTATCGTGACAGCGTGATCGTAGAGATTGCGATAGAACAGACCAATGTACAGGAAAACGACGTGGTAAATCCAGAACATCACGAACGGGTTGAGTACCTGACTTAGCCCAAATGTGCGCCGAATGACAAGGGCGCACACCAGAAGCCATATGAAAGAAATGAACTCAAACATCGGTACGGACAGCCTCTCTCGCCACAATGGTCTTTCTCGACTCCCCGGGGCGTCGCAGCCGGAATATTCTCCGTGGCGACTCGTCGCGCCTGATTCGGAAGAAGGCGATAGCCTTGATCAATGCCATTGTTGAGATAGCGATCAAGGTGCCCATCGCCGCTCCCCTTTCCCCAAGTGCAGGCACCAGCAGAGCGTGGGCCCCGATTCCTGCCGCTAACCCGAATAAGCTGGCGGCGATCAGCGTTCTGTCATGGTTACGCGCATAGAGAGCATAGTGCGGTATATACGAAAGAGCCAGCAGTGTCGATGCGGCAAGCAAGAGCCAGAATATGTCCACGTGTTCGGTGTAAATCGGTTTATCGACCAAACTAAGAATCGGGGAAATCCCAACGGCGACGCAAGCAACCAATGCGCCGGACACCAACAGCACACTCTTCACCAGTCGCTTCATTTCAGATCTGTACAAGGCTAAGTTCTTATTCTGCCAAGCTGCCACGACTCGGGGGTAGATCACCGTCACGACCGCCGTTGACACGAACACCTGGATCGAATTGGCGAACTGACCAAAGAACGTGTATATACCGACGGCCTCCTCACCACGGAAGTACTGCAGGAAGTAGCGGTCCGCAAAGCCGATGCCCAGCAGCGATATGGTCGCCGCGAAGAAGCGCAGCGAAACACCGGTTCCGCGGCGAATCCAGACCCAATCCACCGGGGCTCTCAACCCCTCTCGCCAGGCAATGTCGCGGACCGAGTAGGCAGCCACGGCGATACTGGCCGAAACGCCAAGAAGCCATGCGAAACACACGCGGTCGACCGATATCGCCTCCGGCCAGAGTAATCCTGCACCGACCACCCCAAACACCCAGGCACCAGAGCGGAGGAAGAGCACGAGGTTCGCTCGATTCGAGCGTGAAAGCGTAATCAGAAACCGGTACGCCTCCTGCGAAAGGTGCTCCAGGAGCAGGAGCAGATAGAACCAGCCCGCAAACCGCCACGGCAGGGTCCCGGCAGCAAACACCAACAGCAGCGCCGGCAGCACAACCGCATACGTCAGGCCATGAAACACCATCTGGTCGCGCATTCGGCGCGGGTAGTCGGCCCTGACGCCCCCGAGGATTTCGCGGGTGTTGTAGGTATAGAAATCGAGCCCGAGCAGGTAAAGTGAAACGCTGATTGTCACGACCATCAGTCCGTACACCCCCAGCTCTGCCGGGGTGAAAATGCGCGCCAGATACAACAGCAGCAGAAACTTGCTTCCGAGGGTGAGGCCTCTGAAGATCGTGTTTATGATACCGGTCTTGATCACGCCGCCCCTACCCCACCAGCTCCCAGCCGGCCGGCGTACCGCGTTTCACCGGCCGGGTCACGCGTTTGCCGAGCAACTGGTCATAGTACTTCGGCGCCAGACCAAACCCCGGGCGAATTGCCCGCAGGTTAGCCGGCGAAAATTCTTCCCCTTCGGCCATGTCGGCCACGATATACAGCGACCGCCGGAACTGCATTGAACTGCGCTCTTTCTCGGTCAGGCCGTAGCTGACCGTCCCGAGAGCCTGCCAGGCGCGTTCGGTCTCCACCACCAACGCGGCCAGTTCATCCGGCTCCAGAGAGAACGCGGCGTCCACCCCACCCTCCGCCCGCGACAGGGTGAAGTGCTTCTCGATAAAGGTGGCACCCAAGGCCACACTGGCCACTGCGGCGCCAATGCCGAGCGTGTGATCCGACAGCCCCACCTGCACATCGAACAACTCCCGGAGGTGCGGAATGGTCCGGAGATTCGTGTACTCGGGTGTCGAAGGGTAGCTGCTCGTGCACTTGAGCAGGACGAGATCCTGGCAGCCGGCTTCGCGGGCGGCGCGGACTGTCTCATCCAATTCGGCGACACTGGCCATGCCGGTTGAAATGATCATCGGCTTGCCGGTCGCGGCTGCTTTCCTGATCAGCGGCAGATCGGCATTCTCAAAAGATGCAATCTTGTAGCAGGGGACATCGAGTGACTCGAGGAAATCCACCGCTGTTGAGTCGAACGGCGTGCTGAACCCAACCATCCCGAGCCGGCGGCAGCGGTTGAGGATCGGCTCATGCCACTCCCAGGGGGTGTAGGCCTGGCCGTAGAGCTTGTAGAGCGATGTCCCTTTCCAGAGGCTGTTCTTATCTTCGATGTGGAATTCGTTCTCATCGAGGTCGAGGGTCATGGTGTCCGGCGTGTAGGTCTGGATTTTGAGCCCGTGAGCGCCGGCTCTGGCGGCCGCGTCGACAATCTCCAGCGCCCGGTCCAGCGACTGGTTGTGGTTGCCGGACATCTCGGCCACGACAAACGGCCGCTGGGTCGGGCCGATCAGGCGGTCGGCGAGGCGAAT
>JBGSIV010000292.1:0-5388 GCA_041742355.1 Candidatus Zixiibacteriota bacterium | reverse complement strand
CACGGCGGCGCGATCGTCGAACCGCCCCAGTATGAGCGCCACTTCCCCCCGAACCATCGCATCCGGATTGTCCAACTGCCCGAATAGCGCGCCCGAAACCTCGGGCGTCGCCCGACCGACCAGCGACTGCAGCGCCCTCCGGCGGACCGTCTCGTCGGGGTCGGAAAGCGTCCGCGCCAGGATACCCGGTAGCCGCCGGCTGTCGGTTGCGATCAGGCAGCCGAGCGCGACTTCGCGTATCCCGGCATCCGAATTCCCCAGCAGCTCCTCCAGGGTCGGCACCGCTTCCTCTCCGAGCGTCTCCGCCGGGTCGACCGCATCCCAGTTCTCGCTGAGAACCAGTTGCCGGAGTTCTTCCTGATTCGTTGCCGCCATCTGTTTATCCTCGCTTCTGCACTTCAGGCCTACAATAGATACCAGGGCCACCGCCCCGATTACCACCGCCGCCGCTTTGAACCACACACTCTCCTGCCGCCACACATCCACCCCGCCGCTATCCGTAGAAGTGGTTGTTTCCAATCCGGTTCCGGATACGCAAGCACTCGTCGTCGGTGGCATCCTGCGGCAGGTGCCGTACGCTCAACTGCGCACCGTACTGGTTGTTGCCGTACCCGACATCCTGCGCCCAGGCGTCCCCGGCCCGTACATCCGGATCGGCCGGCCAGTTGCCGAACATGAGACGCCGTATCGACCAGATGTCCTTCTTCTTGTGGTTGGCATCCGGATCGTCCTCGACATGCGGCTTGACCGCGCCGGTGAGGACCGAGAGGCCCATGAAATGCCCCATCTCGTGCGCCAGATCGATCCCGGCGCCGACCCGGCCACCTGCCCCCATCTTCAGCATGATCCCGAACGGTCCCCCGTGAATCAGCGGCATAAACGTCTCGCCGTTCGCGCCCTCAATATTCCTCACCAGGTAGATATTCAGACAGTCGGTCGTGTCGGCCCGGTTGGCGGTATCCACGGCATTGGCCATCGTCGTGAACTCCGGGTAGTTGGAGTCATTGACGTCAGCCGAAACTCGTCCCGCCGTGCCCAACCGTATTCGCTTCGTGCGGCTCTGGAGTTGTCGGAACGAAATACCGCACGGCCACAGAATCTGATTGGCGATATCGAGAATCGCCTGGTAGTCGGCGAGCGCTCCGGCGGGAGGCGTGGGGTTGTTCCCGGCGGCATCGGCGATACTCACCCAGAACAGCCGCACGAACGGCATCAACAGCGGCAAAACCACCACATTGAGCGTCGCCAGGACAACCTCCCGGGCGCCCGCCTTGCAGCGCACTTCCACCGTTGTCGATCGAGGCGCCCGCCCCGGCGACTTCGCCTTCAGGTGAAGGACCATCTCCCTTTGTGCCGGGAGAACGGTATCGACAACCTCGACAAGGCTGGTGTCTGCGCTGGCCACAGTCAGGACTGCGCGGTTGGAGATGAACTCCCGAACCACCTTCACGCGAAAAGTCGTCTGCCGGGCCATCGACACAACCGGCCCGCGCAGATTATCGATCCCGGCCGAGGTGGTCTGGATCCAGCCACGGTCGTCGACCTCCGGCGCCTCTTTGAACGGCCGGCCCGATGTCGCCGTAGCATTCTGATCCGATGGCGCCCGGGTGAAGCGGATGAGCTGGCGGTGCACGATATACGCGTTGCCGGTCCGGCAGTGGTTGACTTCGCGGGTAATGGCGTTGCGCGTATTAACCGCGGCCAAGCCCTCAAAAACCCCGTCGGTGCGAAGGTTGTTATCCGCTTGAAATCCCAGGATCGCCCGCTCGGTCAATGGCCCCATGATGCCGTCGACGTGGCCGGTGTAGTACCCGAGAATTTGTAGGTGCCGCTGGACAGCAGCCAACCGCGTGGCCCGGTCGGCGTCCTCCAAGTCTCCCAGCTCCGTCCAGGCGGCAATCTGGAATCCCTGTGCCGGCGCCGGTTCGAGATCTTCGTCCGGCATATGCTTAATGGTGTAGGTGGTGTCGAATGCATGGGCGACACACGATCCCCCCGGGCGCACCCGAAACGCAAACCGCCCGTTGACCGGCCGCACCGGATTGACAATCCCATCCACCCGGATCTGCGGCAAGTTGATAACCGCAGCCGCCTCTCTCCCCGGTCGCGACTGGAAACACGCCAGCGCATCGGCCGTCACCGCTTGTACTGTCTGCACCATAGCTGTTATCCCGGTAGTTTCTTCGCGGATCCCTGATTGGGAAATACCACCCGCGACTGGCGCACCGGCACATCCTTGATCACCGCTTTGCCGTCGCGATCCAGCTTACCGCTGCGGACCTCGCCGGAGGCCAGGTACACTTTGTACTCCTCGTCCGGAATCGGATCCCCTTTGTCGTCCTTGAGTTCTATCTCGAGATCATCTGTGATCCGCGCTATGCCGGAGCGGCTGCGCTCCGAGCCGACAGCGACCGCAAAAAACACTTTCGGAAAGGAGTACGGCCGCACCTCCCCCTTGCCGATCGCCACGACACTATCCTCGTCCGGATACTCGTACACCCACTTGACCGTCACCTTGTCGCCGTCGAGCTTGCCGGCAAGTTGTTTGATCGCCGTCTCGCGCCCGGAGGCATCCTTCTCGCAGATATCGAACTTCGCCTCAATACCATTTTCGTAGCCAATCGTTTCCACCCGCAATTCGACCTCGTCCCCCACCTTGATGCGATCGGCGGACCACTCCACCTTTTTGATCCCCTTCAATTTTACCTCGTGGCTCCCCTCCTGCGTCACCCCCTGCTTGATATGCCCGGAAAGGTTCCCTTCGATGACCTTTCCGTCAGGTCCTTTCAACTGGTAGACTCCGCCCGAAACAGGGAACCCGCCCTTGTCCTGCACCTTCACATCAATAAAGTGCTGCTCCTGCTCGACCGTCTGGCCCGCCTGGCCGCTACCCGGGGCAGCCTGCTTGCCGCCGCCACCACCGCCCCCCCCTCCCCCGCCGCCATTGCCGATAAGCACTGTCATCGCGCCCATCATCACCGTCCCCTTGTTCTGCGGGGGAACCTGAAATGCCGTGCCGGGTGGCGTGGGCGTATGCGACGGCGACGCGGACGCGGTAGATCCGAGCATCGCGGCCGGCTTGCCTTCGATTTTGACCGTCGATGAAAGCCCCCCGTCGAGCTTGCCCGAGAACGGATGCGGGAGCGGCGTCGGCACCGGCCCTGCCGGACTCGGCACCATGACAATGTGAATGTCGACCCCGACCACCTGGTCCCCCTGCTTCGCCGCCGGACGCTTCTCGATGAGCACCGTGCCCGCCGCGATGATCGCGCCGGTCGGCGCGGGCGGATCGCCGCACGTCATGACCGTGTCTCCCAGTCGAGCGGCTGGTTTACCCATGGCTGACTAATCCTCCGGCAGTTGCGAGAGCAGGTTTCGTTCTGTCGCAATATATCGTCCCCCGTCAAACCGCGTCAACAACAACGATCCCGAATTCCCGCGTCGCCCGCCTGATTCGCCTGGGCCGCTCGCCCCACCGGCCGCGGCCCGTCGCCGGTAAACCGCTGTATTGTAGATAGTTTCGATCTATTATGCGGCGTGGCGGCAGGCCTTCGCCGGTCCGTTTTCCTTGCTGGTCCGGGCCGATTGCGCGTAATACTGGTACAGTGAACCAGGGTTCGCCCCGGCGGTTATAGCATCTGGTGCACGGGCGAAAGCCGTAGCCGTCTGCCTCTGCCGCATCGCCGGCATACCCCATCGACAGGTCCCCACGCCCAAATGCCGGCTGAATCGCAGTTCTGCGGCGCGAACCGAAGTAACAGGGCGGTGGCTCGGCCGCCGCAGTCTCACGCAGACGATTGTCTGCTGTGAAAGGAGGCTTTTGATATGAAGGCAATCGATGCCATCGCCATGATCCTGTTGATCGTCGGCGGGCTGAACTGGGGACTTATCGGGCTGTTCGATTTCAACCTCGTCACCGCCATTTTCGGCGCGGACACGACGGTTACGAACGTCGTCTACATCCTGGTCGGACTGGCCGCACTCTGGAGCCTGTTCACCTGGAACGGCTTCCACCGCCGCCTCGGCGGCGTGTACGAGCGCGAGACCATCCGCACCCGCAAGCAGCCCGTGGGTTGAGCCGACTCGCCTCATGAATCACCGTATGGCCCGACTTCCGGCCACAGCCGGAGTCGGGCCTTTCTTCACCCTGAACCGCCGTCACCCCACGGGCACCGGGCACACTCCGGCAACGTTATGCTTTGACAACCCGTTGAAATAGCGCTGAGTGCACATTGGCAGGAACGAACCAACCACACCCTATGGCAAGAACACTGATACTTGGAGCAACCGGCTACGTCGGCGGGCGACTGGCCCCCCGGCTCGTTCAGCGCGGGCACTCTGTGCGCTGCCTGGTGCGCGACCGCCGCAAAGCCGAAGGCCGTCCCTGGGCCGCCGGTGTCGAATTGTGCGAAGGCGATGCCCTCAAGCCAGACACGCTTGCCACCGCCTTCACCGGAATCGAAGTCATCTACTACCTCATTCACTCCATGGATGCCGGCCGGGAGCAGTTCGAGGATCTGGACCGGCAGGCGGCCCGCAATGTCGCCGGCGGCGCCGCAGCAGCCGGAGTCTCCCGCATCATCTACCTCGGTGGACTGGGCAGCCCCGACGATTACCAATCGGCCCACCTGCGCAGTCGCCACGAGGTCGGCGTCATCCTGCAGCGCGGCACCGTCCCGGTCACCGAATTCCGGGCCGCCGTCATTGTCGGCTCCGGCAGCCTCAGTTTTGAACTCATCCACCACCTCGTCAACCGGCTGCCGGTGATGATCTGCCCCCGCTGGGTCTACACTCGCACCCAGCCGATTGCCATTGCCGATGTCCTCGCCTACCTCGTGCAGGCGCTCGAACTTCCCGCCACCGCCGGGAAGGACTTCGACATCGGCGGTCCCGAAGTCATGACCTACCGCGATATGATGCTCGCAGTTGCCCGGGAGTTGAATCTGAAGCGGCTCCTCGTTCCCGTTCCGGTACTGACTCCCCGGCTGTCGTCGTACTGGATCAACCTCGTTACCCCGATCCGCACTCGTACCGCTCGGCTTTTGGTGGAGAGCCTCCGCCATGAGACAGTCGTCGAGAACACCCGGGCCTCGGAGTACTTTCAGATCACACCGACACCCCTTGAAGAAGCGGTCCGCCGGGCTCTGGCCCGGATTCGCCAGCGGAACATCGAGACCTTCTGGACCAATGCCGGCGGCCCGGGCGAACAACTCCCGCCGATCGACCCATCCCACCTGCTCACCGACGTTCGCACCGTCGAGGTCGACGTCCCGGCGGCGCGCCTCTTCGAGATTGTCTCTGCGATCGGCGGCGACACCGGCTGGTACTACGGCAGCCGCCTGTGGCGCATTCGCGGCTTCATCGACCAGCAGCTCGGCGGCGTCGGGC
>JBGSIV010000291.1:0-26158 GCA_041742355.1 Candidatus Zixiibacteriota bacterium | reverse complement strand
TGCGCAGCGGGGCGCGCAAGTCGTGGGCGAGGAAGCCGCCGAGGCGGCGCAGGTCGTCGTTGGCGGCCTCGAGTTCGCGGGTGCGTTCCTCAAGGTCGAGGAGCGCCCGTTTGCGCGCGGTAATGTCATGGTAGTAGATGGCGACGAGTCTCCCATCGGACGAGGGGTACGCGTGCACCTCAAGCCACTTGTCGAGGATGCTCGAGTAGGCCTCGAAGTGGACCGGCTTGTTCTCGGCGAGGGCCTGATCGTGGTACTGCCGGAACGTGGCGAGTCCCTGGTCGTCGGCCATGAGGTCCCACAGCAGCTCTCCTTCCATTTCCTTGCGAGAAGCTCTGAAGGAGTACTGCTCGGCCATGTGGTTCATGTCGAGAATGGTGCCATCGCGGCGCAGGAGGAGGTACATCTCGGCGATACTCTCGAGAATCTTGCGCGTTTCCCGGTGGAGGCGGGAGAGCTCCTCATTGACCAAAGCGAGGTCGTCGGTGCGCTGCTCCAGTTCAGACTGGATGCTGCGCTGCTCGGTGATATCGGTGTTGGTGCCGAACCAGCGGACGATGTTGCCGGACTGGTCGCGGATGGGCAGGGCGCGGGAGAGAAACCAGCGGTACTCGCCGTCCTTGGAGCGGAGGGGGAAGGTGTCTTCCCACGGTTCGCCGGCGTCGATTGCCTGGCGGAAGTGGCCGACGACTCGGTCCATGTGATCAGGGTGGTGGACTTTCTGCCAGCCCCAGCCCTGCATGTCATCGAAGGTGGTGCCGGTGTAGTCGTACCAGCGGCGGTTGTACCAGAGGATCCAGCCGTTGCGGTCGGTCATCCAGGCAAACTGGGACATGTTGTCGGCCAGGGTGCGGAAGCGTTCCTCGGATTCGCGGAGGGCCTCTTCGGCGAGTTTGACGTTGTCGATATCGGTAGCAGTGCCATACCACTTGACGATATCCCCCTGCTCGTCGCGGGCGGGGACGCCGCGGCTGAGGAGCCAGCGGTAGCGGCCGTCGATCGTGCGGACGCGGTGTTCGATCTGATAGGTTTGACCGGTGCGGACGGCGCGTTCCCAGGCCTCGACCGTGCGCGGGACATCGTTGGGGTGGAGCACGGGAGCCCACTGGAAAGCGCCTTCGGGCTGCCGTTCGATACCGGCGTATTCGAGGTGGCGCTGGTTGTAGTAGTCCACGACGCCGTCGGGGTTGGCGGTCCAGACGAGCTGGGGCATGGAGTCGGCGAGTTGGCGGAACCGGGCCTCGGAATCACGGAGAGCATTTTCGGCGCGTTTCTGCCGGTCGATGTCCTGTATGATTACCACGCCGCCGATGACCGAGCTGTCGTCATCGCGCAACGGAGCTGCAGTGAGGTGGTACCAGCGCTCGGAACCGTCGGGGGTGGTGTACAGGAAGTCCATGCCGGGGGAGACGGTTTCGCCGCGGAGGGCGCGGGCGCCGGGGAAGTTGGAGACGGGCACGGGATTGCCCTGGGAGTCCCAGGAGCGCCACTTCGAGACGGTCTCCGGGTCGCGCGATGGGAGCACGGCGCCCAGGAGTTTCGTCCAGCCGCTGTTGCAGGTGATGATGCGGCCGTCGCGATCGAACACGCCGATTCCGAGCGGAGACTGCTGGAGTACGGCGGCAAGGAGCGCTTCTGAATTGCGGAGAGCTTCCTCGGCACGCTTGCGTTCAGTGATATCGGTGCGGATTGCGACATAGCGTTCGGGTTTGCCGGTAGCCCCGAGCGCCGGAACAATCGTCGCGTCGACCCAATAGAAGGTGCCGTTCTTGCGCCGGTTCCTGATCTCTCCCCGCCACACCTGACCTTTGCCGATCGTGGCGTAGAGGTCCCGGAAGAACTCCCTTGAATGGTGGCCGCTGTTGATGATGCGGTGGTTCCGACCGATCAGCTCATCGCGGCTGTAGCCGCTGATCTGGACGAACTTGTCGTTGACGTAGGTAATGGTGCCATGTGCATCGGTGATGGCGACGATGGAGGCCTGATCGAGGGCGAACTTCTGGAATTCAAGCTCGGCCTGGTAGTTTTTGCGGTCGGTGATGTCTTCGATGACGGCGATGAAGTAGTCGGGGCGGCCGTCGGGAGTGCGCACCAGCGAGCGAGTGAGGTTGACCCAGATGGGGAAGCCTTCCGGGCGCATGTAGCGCTTATCCAGCGAGTAGCCGTCGGTAGCGCCGTCGAGCAGCCGGCGGATCTGGTCGAGATCGGCCTGGAGATCGTCGGGATGGGTGATTTCGACGAAAGTTCTGGCGAGGAGTTCCTCCCGGGAGTAACCGGTAATGGCACAGTAACGGTCGTTGATGCGGAGCCAGCGGCCGTCGAGGCTGACATGGGCGATACCGACGGCGGCGTTGTCGAACGTGGCGCGGAAGCGGTTTTCCGATTCGCGGAGGGCGGCTTCGACCCGATTACGGTCGGTGATATCAAACATGGAGCCGACCATCCGGTAGGCTTTTCCGGCCGCATCGCGGGCGATGAGACCACGGTCGAAAAAGGTGCGCCAGGGGCCCCCGATCGGCCCGAAGCGGTATTCCCCGGACCAACTGTCGGCGCCGCTATCAATGGCGTCGTGGATGTCGCGGGTGACACGGTCATAATCATCGGGGTGAATGTGATCGTACCAGGATTGGATGGTTGCGGGCATGTCGGCGAGGTTTCGGCCGGTGACGGGTTCGATGGCCTGATTCCATTCGAGCCGGTTGGAGATGAGATCCCAGTCCCAGATGATGTCATTGGTGGCGCGGGAGACGAGGTCATGGCGTTCCTTGGATTCGCGAATGGATTGTTCGGCCAGTTTGCGGTCGGTGATGTCGGAGCACACACCGTTGAGGTACGTCGGGGAACCATCGGGGTCGAAGTGCATTTCGGCCTGGTCGGCGAGCCACCGCCACGTGCCGTCCGGAATCCGGAAACGGTACTCGATGGTATATGCGGGATCGGCAGGCGTCCGGCTCTGCACGGTCGAAAGAAAGGCATCGCGGTCATCGGGATGGATGTGTTCGAAGTAGGCCGTGCCGGCGCCCTCTTCCTCAAGGCCCAGGAGCGGCCATAGGCTTCCACTGCGGCGAACGCGATCGGATCGGGGATCGAACACGAAGGCATCCATTGTGGCGGCGCGAAGCGCGAGGCGGAGCCGTGTCTCGCTTTCACGGACAACTTCTTCTGCTGCCTTGCGCGCGGTGATGTCGTCGAAGAGAACGGCCACCTGGTTGAGGCGGGGATCACCGATCCGGAAAGCGTAGACATCGTACCAGCGGCCGAGCGCCTCGGCGCGCTGCTCGAAGCGGGCCGGCTGTCCGGTGTGCGCAATCGCCCCGTAGGTCGTGAACCAGTGTTCATCATGCGCGGGGACGAGATCCCGCATCCGCTTTCCCTGAGCTCCCACAAGCCCGGTTTGCCGTTCGAAGGCCGGATTCATTTCGAGGAAGACGTAGTCGACGGGCCGCTGGTCGTCGTCGAAAATCACGCGGATGATGCAGAAACCTTCGTCGATGGAGCTGAACAGGCTGCGATACCGATCCTCGGTGCGGCGGAGCGCCTGATCGGCCTGCCGGCGCTCGGTGAGATCCTGCATGACAAAGAGGAAACGGGCGGGGCGGCCGTTTTCGATGAGGGGCGTGACGGTGTAGGAGACGATCCGCTCCTGATTGTTGACGAGATTGATCAGGCGGACCTCGTAGTCGACGACATATTCGCCGCGCATGGCGCGGGAGACGGGCCAATCGTCCAGCGGCATCACGCGGCCGTCGATGTACTGAAGTTCGAAGATGCGGCCGTACTGCTCAGGGGCCGGGGGCATCTCGGCGGCGGAAGCGAACCCGTGGATCTCAAGGGCGGCGGTGTTGAGCGACAGAATGCGGCCGGCGGGGTCGCAGGTCCCAAGCCCGACAGGTTGGTTTTCATAGAGGGTGCGGTACCTGCGTTCGCTTTCGCGGAGGGCGTCGGCGCGATCCTCGGCGTGTTTCGCCGCGCGCAGGGCGGTGCCGCCGATCCATGCGACGAAAACCCCCACCAAGGCGGCGAGGGCCAGAAGTATCGCCTGCCCGCTGTCCGCCATCGTGAAAGAGCCCACCGGCGGGTAGATGAAGTAGGCCGCGAGGGTGACGCTGAAGGCGACGGCGATGAGGCCGGGGCGAAACCCGCCGCGCCAGGCGGCGAGGACGACGGCGATGTTGAAAAACATCGGAGGAAATACGTCACCGGAAACGGGCCGGGTGAGCCACCAGAGGCCGAGGGCGAGCAGCGGGCCGATAATGGCGATGGTATAACCGTTCGTCAGGAACGGCATGAGATTGATCCGGCGGCCGCCCCGCCATGCGGGAGCGCTGTCGGTTTGTGTTGACGCCGGGCGGCTTGCTTTGTGAATCGTCCGGTTTGCCATGTCTGCCTGCGTGTCACTCAGCGCTGTGCGACGGCGATGCCTTTCGGAGGCGTACGCGTCAGATCACCAGCGACGGGAATGCATCAACCTCAAGATTTGTCGGTGCGGGCGTTCTTCCCTGAACTAGTTTCATCCACGATCCATGTCCGGTAACCGGGAACGGCTGTGCATCCGGCGTCTTCGGGCCGATCGGGCCGGGAACGGAAGCACTGGTGTAACGGCAAGTTGTGATACGCCCCCTGATTCAAGCCTGCACCCGCAATATACCTACTGACCTTATACATCAGCAAGCGGTTTGAGTCGCCGAAAATGGACGGTGGCGGTAAATTATTGCCCGGGCGGGGACGGATCGCGGATCGGCTCGTCCCCGGCCGTTCGGCGATCACGCGTTGAGGGTGAAAAAGACAGTGGCCCCGGGGCCGTCGGATTCGGCCCAGACCCGGCCGTTGTGGCGGGTAATCACTTTGCGGACAATCGTGAGGCCGAGGCCGGTGCCGGGAAATTCGCTGGGGGCGTGGAGGCGCTGGAAGGGCTGGAAGAGCTTGTCGGCGAGCGCGGGATCAAAGCCGGCGCCGTTGTCCTTGATGAAGAACACGGGGCCGTCCTGCCGCGGGCGGAGACCGAATTCGATACAGGCGTCGGAAATCTTGCCGGTGTATTTCCAGGCGTTATCCAGCAGGTTGGACAGGGCGATGGTGATTAGGCGGCGGTCGGCGCGGGCGAAGAGGTCGGGATGGCGGAGGAACTGGACGACGCGCTCGGGTTCGCGCAGCCGGGCCTGGTCGATGAGTTCCTGGGCGATTTCGCCGAGATCAATCCACTCGGAGACAAATTCGCCGGTGTCGAGTTTGGCGAGGCGCTGGATGTCGGCGATGATTTCGCCGGCGTGGTCGGTGGCGGAAGCGATGCGGGTGAGCAGTTCGGCGCCGGTTTCATCGAACTGCGGGGCGTAGTCTTCCTTGAGGATGTCGGCGAAGCCGCGGATAGCGCGCAGCGGGGTCCGGAGGTCGTGGGCAAGGTAGCTGCCAAAGCGCTGGAGGTCTTCGTTGGCGATTTCAAGCTCGCGGGTGCGATGGCGGAGTTCGGCTTCGATGCGCTTGCGTTCGGTGACTTCCTCGACCACGACGTTGACGGCGAAAATCTCGCCGTTGGCGTCGGTGAGCGGGAGCCAGTGTTCGATGAAATCGCGGGGGACGCCGGGCTGGGCCGGGGTCTCGCTGTGGATTTCGACATTCAGCATGGGTTGACCGGAGGCGAGGATAGCCTGGAGAATACGGCCGGCGAGGTCGGCCATGCCGGGGAGGACATCGGAGACTTGGGCGCCGAGGTGAGCCCGGATCGGGAGGCCGTTGAGCTGGGCCATGCGTTCGTTGATGTGGACGAAGCGGAGGTCGCGGTCGATGACGCAGAGGCCGATGGGGGCCTGGGCGTAGATGGCCTCGATCTCGGCGAGCTGGCGGGAGATGGTGCGGCGGTTTTCCTCGAGGATACGCTGGGTGCGTTTGTGGTCGACGATATCGATGAAGACGGCATTGAGACCGGTGATGACGCCGTCGGCATCGCGAATGGGCTCGGCGGTAACGTCGTACTCGAGGAGGAGATCGCCGTTGTAGCCGGAGATCTCGCGGCGTTCGGGACGGCCGGTTTCAAGAATATGGCGGAAGAAGCCCATGAGTTCGGCGATGTCCTCCGGGGGAAGGAGTTGGTCGGGGCGCTTGCCGATGACCGCGTCGGGGCTGAAACCGTGGCGGGTGTTGTAGATCCAGGTGTAGCGAAGGTCGCGGTCGAGAGTGGCGACGGTGATGGGGGAGTTCTGCAGGGCGATGCGGAAACGCTGCTCGCTCTGGCGGAGCGCCTGTTCGTACAGCTTGCGGTCCGAAATCTCCTGGGAGAGGACGAAGATGCCTTCCGGGACAGGCTGGACGAGAACTTCAAACCACGCCCGGTTGCCGTCGGGGAAAACGAACTCGGACTCCACCCGGCGAGGGGTGCGATCCTCCATGCAGGCGCGGTAGGCCTCGAAAAAGGGACTCTGTTTCACTCCCGGAATGAGGTCGACCATGTTGCGGCCGATCATGTCCTCGCGGCTCAGGTGGGCATGGCGGGCGTTGGCGTGGTTGACGTAGAGAAACGTCCAGTCGGGGCTGAGGATGGCGCAGCCCTCGAGCATGTGGTCCAGGGTGGAGCGAAGGCGCTCCTCGCTCTGACGGAGGGCATCGGTAACGCGGCGCTGCTCGGTGATGTCGCGGCCGTAGAGGTTGACATAGTCCGCGCCGGGGATGGGAACGATACGCAGGGAGAAGGTGCGGTCGCCGCAGTGGATGTCGCGGGCCTGCGGGCCGGAGGCGTGCAGTGTCTCTATAACGGTTGTGCGCCACGGCTCAGGGAGACCCCGGCCGATGCCGACGCGCCACTCCTCGAGCAGGGGAGCGCTTGCGTCATTCGCGAATAGCAGCGTACCGTCGAGGGCGACCCGCAGGACGGGGTCGGGGTTTTCGGCCGGAAACCGGGAAATGCGCTCGATCTGCTTTTCGATCTGCTTATCCTCGGTGAGGTCGAGATGGGTGCCGACGAGGCGGGTGATGCGATGATCGGGTTCGCGGCGAACCGCGAGGGCGCGCGAGAGGATGTCGACGTAGCGGCCGTCCTTGTGCCGGAGCCGGAATTCGAGGTTGAACTCGCAGTTGCCGTGGAGCACGCAGTCGATGTGAGCGCGGACGCGCGGCAGGTCCTTCGGATGGACGAGGCCGAAAAAGGTGTCGGGTTCGGACGGGAGTTCGCCGACGTCGTAGCCGAGCATGTGGAACCAGCGGTACGACAGCCACAGGGTGTTGTCCTCGAGGTTCCAGTCCCACACGCCTTCCTGGGTGCCGCGCAGCGCGAGGTAGAGGCGCTCTTCACTTTCACGGAGGGCTTCGCGGGTTCTCACCACGGGGGTAGTCTCGCGGAGCGAGAAGACCAGACCGATCACCTGACCGGAGTCGCCCTCGACCGGGGAGAGGGTCCAGTCCCACCAGGTCGTGCCGCGCTCGGGCTGGTCGGGGAACTCGAAGGGTTTGTCCCTGAAGGTAACGGGTTCGCCGGTGTCGCGGACTCGACGGAAGATAGCCTCGTTTTCAGCGTGGGGAAAGAGCTCGAAGTGGTTCTTGCCGATCATGTCCGCGGACTGCATGCGGCAGGATTCGGCGTAGGCGTCGTTCACCCAGACGAAGTTGAAGTCCGTATCGAGGTAGACGAGCATGAAGTCGGTGGTCTGGGTGATGTTTCGCAGGAGGCTCTGTTCGCGGCGGAGGCTCTGCTCGGTTTGCACCCGGTCGGTGATGTCTGGACTGCTGCCGGCGATGCCGAGGAATTCGCCGGAGGACGAGAACCGGGGTTGGCCGAAGGATTCGACCCAGCGCCACTGACCGTCGCGGCGTCGGATGCGGACCTCGGCGTGGAAAGGTTTGCGGTCGCGGAGCGCCTCCACGTAGGCTGCGGTGTAGGCGTCGCGGTCATCGGGGTGAAGCAGGGGCTCCCAGCCGTCGTTCTGGACCGATTCGAGGGTGACGCCGAAGAATTCGGTGTAGGCGCGGTTGATGAACTGCATGCGGCTGTTTTGATCGGTGACCCAGATAATGTGGGGGATACCGTCGGCCATGGCGCGGAAGCGCTCCTCCGATTCGCGGAGACCGTCCTCGGCCTGCTTGCGGTCGGTGATATCACGGCTGTAGAAGGCGAGCCCGCCGCCCTCGATGGGGAAGACGTCCGTTTCGAGCCACAGGTCGGCGTGCTCGTAGTAGTCCTCGAACTGAACGTGGGTGCGATCGGCCATGGCGCGGCGGAGTAATCCCTCGACGGCTTTGCCGACCGTTTCGGGGAAGGCTGCCCAGAGGGTCTTGCCGAGGAGTTCCTCGGGGGGGATGCCAGCGAGGCGCTCGGCGGCCGGGTTGAGGTAGGTGATGCGCCAGCCGCGGTCGACGGCCATGAAACCAAGGCTTATGCTGGAAAGGATGCCTTCCGTTTCGGAGCGCAGGACTTGCTCGCGGCGCAGGGCATCGGTTCGGAGGCGGGCGATGTTGATCTGGCTTTCGATGCGGGCAACCAGTTCGCGGGAGCGAAAGGGCTTGACGATGTAGTCGTTGGCGCCGGCGATGAGAGCTTCGATGCGGGCTTCCTCGCCGGCGCGGGCGGAAAGCATGATGACCGGCACAGTCTTCAGATCCTCGTCGGTGCGGATTGCGGCGAGCAGTTCGAAGCCGTCGAGATGCGGCATCATGACGTCGGTGAGGACGAGATCGGGCCAGACCGACCGGATTGCCTCGAGCGCCACCTCGCCATCGGTGGCGACAAAAACCTCACCGCCGCTGTGGCTGATCAGGCCGCCGACATACTTGCGCAGGTCGGCGTTGTCATCGGCGAAGACGATACGCGCTCCGGCGAGGGGGCCGGTGTGCGGGGAGCCGAAATGCGGCGGCGTGACATGCTCGATGCCGGAGGCCCGGTCAGTATTCTCTTCGAAAGCGGGCTCGTTCGGTATCCAGGTCAGGGCCTCGTCCACGAAGGTGCGGGCGCTGATGGCGGTCGAGGCGAGCACACCTTTCGCGCCGATGCGGCTGACCGGCAGGTGACCGGAGCCGAGAGGGATGCGCACGCGAAAGGTGCTGCCCCTGCCTTCCACGCTTTCGGCTTCGATAACGCCGCCGTGGAGCCGGACAAGTTCCATGGCGAGCGACAGGCCGATCCCCGATCCCTCGTGCGTGCGCCCCCGGGAACCCGGGATGCGGTAGAAGCGGGTGAAGAGGTTGCGCATTTCAGCTTCCGGAATGCCGACCCCGGTATCGCTGACGGTCAGTACGGCCTGGTTGTCGCGGGACTCCATCCTGACGGTAATCTCCCCTTGCAGCGTGAACTTGAAGGCGTTGGAGAGGAGGTTGAGAAAAATCTTCTCCCACATTTCCCGGTCGACGAACACCGGTTCGGGCAGCGGCGGGCAATCGACGAGCAGGGGAAGGCCGGCCCGATCGGTGGCGGTGCGGAACATGCTGGCGAGACTGGTGGTGAGGGCGGCAAGATCGGTCGGTTCGTAACAGGCTTGAATGCGGCCCGACTCGATCCGGGAAAAATCAAGCAGGGTGTTGACGAGTTTGAGGAGGCGCTGGCTGCTGCGGTGGATGATCTCGACCTGTTCCCGGGCGGCGGGGTTGATGGCCTCGGGGTCATCCTGCAGATCCTCGGCCATGCCCAGCATAAGGGCGAGAGGGGTCCGGAATTCGTGGCTGACATTGGAGAAGAAAACGGTCTTGGCGCGGTCGATTTCGGCGAGGGCTTCGGCGCGTCGGCGCTCTTCTTCGTACGCGCGGGCGGCCGAAAGGGCGGTGCCGATACGTTCAGCGACCTGCCGGAAGAACTGGCGGTAGTCGTCGCTCAGGGTGAGTTTCGGGCTTGCGCCGGCCACCAGGAAACCGACCGGAGCTGCCCCCGATGAACCGAAGAGGGGGAGCACCAGGGCGGTCGTCGGCGGGGCATCCGATGCTCCCGCAGGGAGAACGCCCCAGAGTCCGGCCGGATTGTCGATCCGGCTCAGCGATCCCGTCCGGGCGACATCGGCAAGGGGAGAGGTCGTGACGGTCGGGGTTTCAAGGTCGATAACCTGCGGCAGGGGGATACTGGCGTCGCCGAAGCCGGCTTCACCCATGCGGCGGGCGAAGCGGCCGGAGCTGTCGAGGAGATAGAGCAGGGCGAAGGGAATATCGGCGTCGGCCCCGCCAAGCACTTTTGCGGAGACCGTGGCGACCAGTTCGCTGGTGGTGGCGCCGGCGGTTTGCTCGGCAAATTCGCGAAGGAGTTGATTGCGGCGGTCGGCCAGCACGCGCCAGGTGGTTTCGGTAACGGCGCCGAAGACACCGCCCACACTGCCGTCCTCGTCGCGGATGGGACTATAGGAGTAGGTGAAGTAGCACTCCTCGCGGAAGCCGGAACGATCGACGGTGAGCATTTGATCCTCGGACCAGGTGGCGACGCCGCTGGCGAGGACACTCTCGAGCATGGGGCCGATAATGGGCCAGATTTCGGGCCAGCATTCGCGGCCGGGTTGGCCGAGCGCGTGGGGGTGTTTGAGCGAACCGAGGATGGGGCGGTAGGCGTCGTTGTAGAGCATGACGAGGTTGCGCCCCCACCAGACGAGGATCGGGAAGTTGGAGTTGAGGCAGATGCTGACGGCGGTGCGGAGACTCTGGGGCCATGATTCGGCCGGGCCAAGAGGGGTTTGCGACCAGTCTTTGGCGCGCATAAGCTCGCCCATGTGCCCGCCGCCGGACATGAAGCGAGCAGTCACTGCGTCCTCCCGTCGAACCGGCAGTTTCGGCGCGGGGAATTGTCCACGGGGGAAGTTGGTCTGCCGGTGTCGATGGCGGTCATAATGTTACCGTCAGGGTCGGAACGGACTTTTTGTCTCCAATGTCTCATCATGGCTCTGCGCGGGCACGGGAATGCGGTTTCCTCGCACTTGGAGGTCTGCTCTAATCCACGGCTGCACGAGATCCAAGCCGGCGGGATGCGACGAAGCCGGGCATCCCTGTATCGGCTTCCTTAAGGCACGGAGTTGTGTGCACCAATATATTCTACAACTGATCGGCACGAAAGTGAAATCCGATCATTTGAGATCGGCGGAGACATCGCTTCCTTCCGGGGCCGCAGGCAGACGAGCGACAATCAGGAGGGACGGGGAGATTCTCTCCGCGGTATCCACGTTTCAGAAGGGATTCGTTGCCCCGCGAAGGTATGAACCGACGGTGGTTGGCGATGGGCTCGCATGCGCCCGGAGTCCACGGGCCGAATCAATTCAGTTTCTGCCCTCTCGTATCAACACGCGGGCGGCGGGCCGCCTTTGAAGAGGAAGTTCACGAGGTAGGTCAGGTCTGAAATGTTTATCTGCGATGAGGAGTCAAGGTCCGCCAGTACCGCAAAGGGGGGCGAGGGTCGAGAGAGAAACAGGTATCCAACCAGGTAGGTCAGATCGGATACGTTTGGTCCGAACCCGTTGCCGTCGATGTCTCCGCAAAGGGCGAGGGGCAGCGAAGTGAGTTTGTCAGCGAATACGTCGCAGTGCGAGCAAGGGGCGCCGAGCGAATCGCCCATTCTGCCCATGAGGACCACCGAAGAGTCCTGGGCGAAATCTCCTATGACCATGCTGTGCCCCGAACTTTGGACACCTGCGTGTTGGTACGGATACTGCATAGTCATGTTTCCACCGTGGTCAAATCGGGTCAAGAGACTGGCGCTCAGCGTATCCAGCTTGCCTGACCCAATGGTAACAAGAGAGCCATCAGGCAAAAGGGCGACCTCGCTATACTGCCCCGTCGTCGTCGAATCCACATAGCTCCACAAGGAGTCGCCGGAGGCATCCCCCCGGAGCAGCCAGGGGCCCTCGAAGTCGAAATACTCGCCGTAGTACTGGCCCGCAATCGCGAAACCGTCATCCGGATAGACCGCGAGGCTGGCGGGCACGGCGTTTATCATCCAGAAATGCCGCACAAAGCGAACCTGGCCGTCCGAATCAAGCCGGCTGATGTAGGGGACGCTGGCGTCATCTACAAAACCGCCCGAGCCTGCCATCAGGTAGTCGCCATCAGGCAGACTTGAGACCGCGATTGCGCCATCTCCCCAGCCGAAGAAACCCATGTCATGGATGGCGGTCCAGAGTGAATCTCCCGTGGCTGTGAGTTTCATGACGAGAGTGTTGGAACCATCGTCGACAGTGAAATTCTCACCAACCACGATTATGTTGTCGATCCCATCAATACAAATGGCATTGCCCCTCTGATACCCAGGGCCGCCGTATCTGCGGGTCCACATAGTGTCGCCCGTGGCGGAGAAGCGGGCAATTAAGATGTCGTATTGGTCAGCAGAGTCCAATGCAAGAGCCAGAACCACACAGCCACCGTCAGCGGTGGCCGCGACATCCCGCCCCCATACGTTGACGAAGTCCAAACTGCGATTCCACAAAGTGTCGCCGAGCGAGTCGAGCAGGAACAGGTTCGCGTCCCAGTAGCGCGGTGCGCCAAAATCGGAGTTAACCAGCAGGAAGCAGCCTTTGCCGGTGGAGGAGGCTAGGCCCTCGGGCGAGTCCCCCCCGGGACCGCCGTACGTGCCTGCCCATACAATGTGCGGCGTCTGAGCTAGAGTGGCTGCAGTCAGACTCATGACCAGACACGCGATCAAAGCGCATATGCGGGACATTTGGGATACATCTCCGTGGTGATACCTGTAGCGGCCTGATACAGAACAATATAGCGCCAATCGGCCCTGACGTCAATGCATTCCTGGCCGATGATGGGTGGGGTGAGAGAGGCTTGGGGCCGCGGGCGGGCTTTCTTTTTGCGATAAACACCGTATCTTAGGAGCACACAGGCGGACCGGAAACCCCGGAAGCCGCGGCAACCGGAAACTTGATGAAACAGGCAGGTATGAGCGATCTCCATATTGGCATCATTGCGCGGGAGCTGCAGGTGGCGCCGCGCCAGGTTGAAGCGACGATCCAGTTACTCGATGATCAGGCGACCGTGCCCTTCATTGCCCGGTACCGCAAGGAGATGACCGGGACTCTCGACGAAGTGGCGATCACGAACATTCGGGACCGGATCGGGCAGCTCCGGGAACTCGATAAGCGACGGGAGGCGATCCGCAAGTCGCTGGCGGAGCGGAACCTGCTCACGCCTGAGCTGGACGGGCAGATCGCGACCGCGCAGACGATGGCGGTGCTGGAAGACATTTACCTGCCGTACAAGCCGAAGCGTCGGACACGGGCGACGATCGCACGCGAGCGGGGGCTGGAGCCGCTGGCGGAAATGCTGTTCGCGCAGGAAGGGATTGACCCGTGGAAAGAGGCGGAGGCGTTTGTCGACGCGGCCAAAGACGTGCCGACGGTCGACGACGCGCTGGCGGGGGCGCGGGACATTGTCGCCGAATGGGTGAATGAAGACGCCGATGCCCGGGCGCGGATGCGGGGGTTGTTCGAGCGGGAAGCGACCATCCGATCGCGGGTGATTACGGGGAACGAAGAGGAAGGGGCGAAGTTCAAAGACTACTTCGACTGGGAGGAACCGGCGGCCAAGGCCCCCTCGCACCGGTTCCTCGCGATGCGACGGGGCGAGAACGAAGGGGTCCTGTCGCTGCGGGTGCTGCCGCCGGAGGAGACAGCGGTCGGAATGCTCGAGAGTATTTTCGTGATGGGCACCAACGCGGCGTCGGAGCAGGTCCGGCTGGCGGTGCATGATTCCTACAAGCGGCTGCTGTCACCGGCGCTGGAGACGGAGATACGGGCGGAGTTGAAGAAGCAAGCGGACACGGCCGCGATCCACGTGTTCGCGGAAAACCTGCGGGAACTCCTGATGGCGCCGCCCCTGGGGCGCAAGACGGTGCTGGCGATCGATCCGGGATTTCGCACGGGGTGCAAGGTGGTGTGCCTCGATCGGCAGGGGAAGCTGCTGGAGAACACGACAATCTACCCGCACAATTCGGTGCGGGAGCGCGAGAACGCCGCGCAGGAGATCAAGGCGTTGTGCGAGCAGCACAAAGTGAATGTGATCGCGATCGGCAACGGCACGGCGGGGCGCGAGACGGAGGCGTTCGTGCGGGAGATCGGGCTGCCGGCACATATCAGTGTCGAGATGATCAACGAATCGGGGGCCTCGGTCTACTCGGCTTCCGACGTGGCGCGGGAGGAGTTCCCGAACCATGACGTGACGGTGCGGGGGGCCGTGTCAATCGGGCGGCGGTTGATGGATCCGCTGGCCGAACTGGTGAAGATCGACCCGAAATCGATCGGCGTGGGGCAGTACCAGCACGATGTGGAACAGCCGAGCCTGAAGCAGGGGCTGGACGACACGGTAGTGAGTTGTGTGAACGCGGTCGGGGTGGAGGTGAACACCGCGAGCAAGGAACTGCTGACGTACGTCTCTGGGCTGGGGCCGTCGCTGGCGCAGAGTATCGTGGCGTTCCGCAACGACAACGGGCCGTTCCGGTCGCGCAAGGTGCTGACAAAGGTGCCCCGGCTGGGGCCGAAAGCGTTCGAGCAGGCGGCCGGGTTCCTGCGGATCGCGGATGCGGAGCACCCGCTCGATCGCAGTGCGGTCCACCCGGAGAGCTACCCGATCGTGGAAAAGATGGCGGCCGATCTCGGCTGCACAGTCGCGGACTTGATGGCGCGGGAGGACCTCCGCAAGCGGATCAAGCTGAGCGCCTACGTGACCGATAAAGTGGGGCTGCCGACCCTCAGCGACATTATGGAAGAACTGGCGAAGCCGGGAAGAGATCCGCGCGGCGAGTTTGAGCCGTTCCGCTATGACGATTCGGTGCAGAAGATCGAGGATCTGCAGGTGGGGATGAAGCTGCCGGGGATTGTGACAAACGTGACCGCGTTCGGGGCGTTTGTCGATATCGGCGTGCATCAGGACGGACTGGTGCACATCAGCGAACTCGCCGATCGATATGTGAAAGTGCCGTCGGACGTGGTGAAGGTGCACCAGCGGGTGAAGGTGACAGTCCTGGATGTGGATCTGCCGCGCAAGCGGATCGCGCTGTCGATGAAGCGGTAGCGGACGGATGGGAGTGCCCGCAGGGTCACACGCTCCTCCTCGCTTCGCTTGGCGTCGCGCAAGACCCAGCGGAACGGAACAAGCTGTGCCGCCTCGTGGTGTCAGGCGCCCCCGCCTGACACCACGCACGAATACACAGGGTGTGGTCATGGCATGAAGCCTGTTTTTTGTTTACGATCCCCGGCAGGGGCGCGTAGATTGGGAGAGGGTTAGTTATGGAAGAAATCCCGATCCTTCAGGACATAGTCACGATCCTCGGCGCGTCGCTGGTGGTGCTACTTTTGAGCCATCGTCTGCGGATTCCGACGATTGTGGGATTTCTGATTACGGGGGCGATCATCGGGCCATACGGCCTGGGGCTCATCCACTCGACAGAGCACGTGCGGGAGCTCGCCGAGATCGGGATTATCCTGCTGCTGTTCACCATCGGGCTGGAGTTTTCGTTCGGGGATCTGCTGCGCGGGCGCAAGGCGGTGCTTCTGGGCGGGGCGCTGCAGGTGGGGTTGACCGCCGGGGCGGTGTGGGTGATGGCGGACGTGTTCGGCCTGACATCGAAGTCCGCGCTGTTCGCCGGATTCCTGCTGGCGCTGTCGTCGACTGCGATCGTGCTCAAGACGCTGCAGGAACGGGCGGAGATCGACAGCCCGCACGGGCGGACGGTGCTCTCGATCCTGATATTCCAGGACATCATCATAGTCCCCATGATCATCCTGACGCCGATGCTGGCGGAGGGAGCGGATGCGGCCGCCGGATCGCTTCCGGGTTTGCTGGGACGGGGTGTGATCATCGTGGTCCTGGCGTATGTGCTGGCGCGGTGGTGGGTGCCAAAGGCGCTCTACCTGGTAACGCGTACGCAGAGCCGGGAGATGTTCATCCTGGCGGTGGCGGTGATCGGAATCGCGGTGGCCTGGCTGACCTCGCAAATGGGCCTATCGCTCGGCCTCGGAGCATTTCTGGCGGGCCTGGTGATTTCCGAATCAGAGTACAGCCACCAGGCGCTCGAGGGCGTGCTGCCGTTTCGCGATCTGTTCAACAGCTTCTTTTTCGTCTCGGTGGGGATGCTCTTCAACGCGGCGCTCCTGTGGCAGCAGACGCTGCCGATTTTCGGGATCACGCTGGCGGTACTGGCGTTTAAGACGATCGTCGCGGGCGGGGTGGGGATGCTCCTGGGAATGTCGTTGCGGTCGGCGCTTCTGGTGGGGCTGGGGTTGTGTCAAATCGGGGAGTTCTCGTTCATCCTCGCGAACGAGGGGCTGTCATACGGATTGATTGATTCGGAGCTGTACCAGAGTTTCATCGGGATTTCGGTGCTGACGATGGCGGCGACGCCGTTCATCATCGCCGGGGCGCCCTTCATGGCGAATCTCCTGATTCGAATGCCGCTGTCGGATCGCCTGCGCCGGGGACTCTCGCAGGAGGCAGAGGTCGACACCCGGGCGGGCGGACCGCCGATGGGAGACCACCTGGTGATCGTCGGGTTCGGAGTGAACGGGCACAACGTGGCGCGGGTGGCGCGGCAGGCGAATATCCGGTATCGGATCGTGGAAACAAATCCGGACACGGTGCGCGAGGCGCGGGAGAATGCGGAACCGATCGAGTATGGCGACGCGACCTATCCGGAGGTGCTGCGCCATGTGGGCGCGGATCGGGCGCGCGTCCTGGTGATCGCGATATCGGATCCGGTGGCGACACGCCGAATCACGAAGTCGGCGCGGGATTTGAGTCCAAACCTGCACATCATCGTGCGGACGCGGTTCGTCAAAGAAGTGGAACCGCTGCGCGAGCTGGGAGCGAACGAAGTGATTCCCGAGGAGTTCGAAACCTCTATCGAGATATTCACCCGCGTGCTCACACGCTACCTGGTGGCGCGTCCGACGATCGAGCGATTCATTCAGGATGTGCGGGCCGACAGCTACGATATGCTGCGAACGGTATCGCGGGCGGCGCCGAGGGTGGTCGATCTGGCGGCCGGGTTGCCGGGAGCGGAGATCACGCCGCTGCGAGTGGCGCCGACAGCCCGGGCGATCAACCGGTCGCTCGGGGATCTGGATCTGCGCGGGCGTTACGGAGTGACAGTGCTGGCGATCAGGCGGGGGGAAGAAGTGATGGCGAATCCGGGGGCGGCGACAATCCTGCAGGGGAATGACGAGCTGTTCGTGCTCGGATCGCCGTCCGCGGTGGCCGACGTGGGGAAGATGATTCAGGATCGGTAGCGACACCTATCGGTGCCCGTCAGGGCCGCTCTTTCGAACCTCCCAGACAGAATCCACGAACCAGCGTTTCGAGTCGTAGAGATGCTCGCGCACGACGAATGCCGTGTCGAGCGCGAGAGCGTCGATGTCGGATTCGAGGTACTTGTGGGAAAATTCGGTGTGGACAGGCTCCCACGCGCGGAAGGAGAAGGTGCGCCGAAGAGCACCGACATGAACCTCCTGGCGGGTGAGGCTGATGAGGTAACTCTCCATGGCGCCGGCCGCCGGGTTGTAGGTGCCGTAGTGCCGGAACTGCGGGAGAGAGAAGAAGCCGTCGAGGTCGCGATTGATCCGGGCGAGGAGGTTGAGGTTGAAGGCGGCCGTGACACCCTCCGAATCATTGTAGGCGTGCAGGAGGAGGTCGATGTCCTTCATGAGGTCGAAGCCGATGAGGAGGATGTCGCCGTGGTTGAGATTGAGCCAGAGGTGGCGCAGGAAGAGGCGGGCCTGAGCGGGAGTGAAATTACCGATACTGGAGCCGAGGAAGAGGACCAGGTTGCGCCGGCGGGATTTGCGGCTGAGCGAGCGGATGCCGGGGAAGTACTCCGAGACGAGGGGCGTCACTTCGAGCCCCGGAAAGTCGCGCTGGAGCGCAGGGGAGAGGGAGGCGATGGCGGACGTGGAGATGTCGATGGGGACATAGCAGAAATCGAAGCGCTGGGTGCGAAAGTGGTCAATGAGGATACTGGTCTTGTGGCCGTCGCCGGGGCCGAACTCGACGAGGTTGAAGGGGCCGTTGCGGACGTAGCGGGCGATACGGTGGGTGTTGGCGGCGAGGGCATCCCGCTCGCAGGCGGTGAGGTAGTACTCGGGGAGGCGCGTGATTTCGACGAAGAGGCGGCTGCCTTCGTCGTCGTAAAGGTACTGCGAGGGAATAGCGCGGCGGGGTTCGGACAGTCCGGCGAGGATATCGAGGGCAAAGGTATCGTCGGGGGAGACACGTTCGAGCGGGTGGTACTCGGTCGGTTTCTTCAGTGGATCCATGGGGGCTCTTTCGTGGAAGGGTTCAGGTCTATACGTTCTCGGCGAGGCGGAAGCCGCTGAACTGCCAGCGCTTCTCGGGCGGGAAGAAGTTGCGGTAGGTGGTGCGGATGTGGGACCGTGGGGTGACGGCCGACCCGCCGCGCAACACCATCTGGTTGCTCATGAATTTGCCGTTGTACTCCCCGAGCGCGCCATCGGGCTGGACGTACCCGGGGTAGGGTTCGTAACTCGAGGTGGTCCATTCCCAGACGTTGCCGAGCAGGTTGTGCATTTCCGAAGATTCGGTGCTCCGGTCGGTGGCGTAGGGATGGAAGTAGCCGTCCTCGAGGAAATGCCCCTCGTTGCGGTGACCATAGCGGGCGGCGGCGACTTCCCACTCGAATTCGGTGGGAAGGCGTCTGCCGGCCCACCGGGCGTAGGCGGCGGCCTCGTAATAGCTCACGTGCATGACGGGTTCATCGGGGGAGAGCGGGCGCATGCCGGCCAGCGTGTAGACCATGAAGCTGTTGTCGTGGCGTTCCCAGTACAGCGGGAACTCCCAGCGTTCTCGCTCTATGATATCCCACGCGGCCGAATGCCAGAAGCGGTGGTCCTGGTAGCCGCCATCGTGAATGAACGAGAGGTATTCGAGGTTGGTGATGGGGCGGTTGGCCAGGCGGAAGGCGTTGAGGTAGCGTTTGTGGCAGGGGAATTCGTTGTCGTACGCGAAGCCCTCGCCGACCGCGCCGACTTCGTAGGTGCCCTCGGAGAATTCGATGAACCTGAGATTGGGTTCGGCGAGTCCCCCGGCAGGACCTTCATCGGTGAGGGCCGGGCGAAAGGGATTGGTGCCGTAGGCGTGCTTGAGGTCGGTCAGCAACAGCTCTTGGTGCTGCTGTTCGTGGTTGCAGCCCACCAGAACAAGCGGGGTGATGGCCGCGAAAGTGCGATCGTCGCACTCCCGGATGAAGTCGGCGACGCGAAGGGTGATGCGGTGGCGATAGGCGATGACCTCGGCGACAGTGGGGCGGCAGAGCGAACCGCGGCGATCGCGGGGCAGGAACTGGCCGAGGGAGTGGTAGTAGGAATTGAAGATGTAATGGTAGCGGGGATCGACGGGCCGGTAGTCATCATCGTGCTCCTGCAGGACGACCCGTTCGAAAAACCACGTCGTGTGGCCGAGGTGCCACTTGGCGGGGCTGGTGTCGGGGCTGCTCTGCATGACGAAATCCTCCGGCTCGAGGTTGCGGCAGACAGCCTCGGTGGTGCGGCGGATCGTCACGAAGAGGTCGGCGAGATCGAGGCGGGCCATGTTGACCTGCATCCGGGTCTGGATCGGCATTTACATCTTCCTCCAGTACCGGCCGGCGACGGAAGAGCGGCGGAAGGGCTGTCAGGGCGGAGGAGGCAGATCGGGGCGGGCGGAGACCGCGCAGAGCCGGAAAGGCCACAGTCGGTTTGCTGTCTGATGCAACACGCGAGGCGGTGGGTTGGTGCCTGAGATTGTGAGCCGGATATCGGGGGCGGTGCAGAGCAAACAGCGTTGCGGGAAGAGACGCGGCGACAGATATTATGTCCATGAAAGACAATGGAACCGGAAGCGAGACCCGTCGAATCGCCGGGCAGTATACCTCCAGCGGGCTGCGCGAGCGGGTCATGGCGAAGCTGGCCGAACACGGGCTGGGCCCGGGGAATCTCCGGCGTGAAGATACCGAGGGGATGGATGAGTTGCATGTCGGGGGGGCTGCGGCGACCCGGGAGCTGGCGGAGATTGCCGGAGTCAGGCCCGGATGGCAGGTGCTCGATGTCGGCGCGGGAATCGGCGGGCCGGCACGACGGCTGGCCGAGGAATACGAATGCGAGGTGACGGCGCTTGACATTACCGAGGAGTACTGCCAGGTGGGCAAGCTGCTGACGGAGTGGTTGCAGACATCGGACCGGGTCGGCTACGTGTGCGCGAGTGCGACCGCGCTGCCGTTTCGCGACGCGATTTTCGATGCGGTATGGATGCAGTTTGCCGGAATGAACGTGCGGGACAAAGGGAAGATGGCGAGGGAGTTTCGGCGGGTGCTCAAGCCGGGAGGGCGGTTCGTGTTTCACGAGGTGCTGACGGGAAATGGTGAGCCACCGGAGTTTCCGGTGTTCTGGGCCGATGATCCGGCGCTGAGTTTCCTGGTGGGAGTATCCGTATGGCGGCAGGTACTCGATGACAGCGGGTTCGCCGCGAAGCGCTGCGAGGATGTCTCGGCGGCGGCGCTGGCATGGTACGACCAGATCGTTCGGGACGGGAAGTCGGCGAAAGCGGGTACGGCCAGGCTGAATGCCGGAGTGATTATCGATCGCGATGCGGGATTGAAGTCGCGCAATGTCCGGAAGAACATTGAGGAGGGGCGGATACTGATTTACCGCGGAGTGTTCGAGCGGGTATGATCGATCGGGGGCGCAGGGGGGAGCAGGCCGACGATTACGCGCCGGCGGAAGTCGAAAATCTTCTCCAGTTCCCTCTTCACAACCAGTAGTCGGGCAAGCTCGCCGAGCGGGCCGAAGGGGAGAGCGTAGCGGACCTCGTCGATGATGCGGGTGCCGACCCGGCCGTTGCCGTGGTCGACTTCTTCGAAGCGGTGGGTGTGGTGCCAGAAAGCGTATGGGCCTTTCAACTGGACATCGACGAAGCGGTGGGGCGGATCGAATTCGGTGATGAGCGTGGTCCAGCGGACGGAGAGGCCGAGGGTGCGGACGGTGTAGTCGATCAGCGCTCCGGGTTTCATCGCGATGGGCAGGGGGGTGAGGATCGTGAACCGCATGGCGGGCGGAGTAATGCGGGCGAGGTTCTCGGGCCGGGAGAAAAACTCGAAAACCTCGGCCGGGGGGAGGTCGAGGATCTGTTCGCGATGGAGGAGGTGGACGTTCATTCTTTCAGGTCGGCCTGCATCTGGACAACGTACGCCATGTAGGCGTCGATGTCGAATTTTCGTTTGCACCCGGCGAAACTCATGTAGCGGATCTTGCCGAAGATGTCGCGCTCGGTGAAAGCGCGGTCGTGGACGCCGCCGATGCTCCAGGCGATACCGGTGTAGCCGTTGGGGTCGCGGCCGTCGATACTGTAGCGGTCGTTAAGGTAGATGGCGTCGGCGAGGGCTTCCTCCGGGGAGCGGCTCCACTCGAGGATCTTCTTGGCCCAGTACATACGCATGTAGCCGTGCATTTTCCCCTTTATCACGAGCTCGAGCTGAGCGGCGTTCCAGAGTTCATCGTGGGTGGCCGCTTCTTCGAACTGCTCGCGATTATACAGGTGGGGGCGGGCGTCGCGACGGTGATCGTTCAGCGTGGACTTCGCCCAATCCGGGAAGCCGTCGAAGGAGTCGTAGGCCGTATTGTACCAGCAGAAGTTGTCGGCGAGTTCGCGGCGGACGACGATTTGTTCGAGGAAGGCTTCCTGCGAGGTGATCCAGCGGTCATAGGTCTGGGCGGTGAGGGCAATACGCTGCGCCGAGACCTGGCCGTAGTGGAGGTACGGAGAGAGATCGGACTGCGCGTTAAATTCAGGGTTTCTGTTGAGTTCGCCGTAAATCGGCAGGCGGTGAGTAAAGAACTCCTTCAGGACTCTGCCGGCTCCGATCAGCCCGGGTTTTAACCAGTCAACTTCGGGGACAGCCATGTCGACCCGGAGGGACTTCCGGGCCTTCTCCCAGTCGGGGACCGGAGGGTTGGGCCAGGCGTACGGGTGGCGCTTCAGTCTCGGGAAGCTGGTGAGAAATTCCGGGAGAAGCCGATGGAGTTTGGGGCGGAACGTCGCTGCGCTGAATTCCTGGTGATCGGAAGCGACCCAGACGGGGACGATGTTATGGGCATCAACCTGATGAATGGGGATGGCGGTATCGTCGGCGATACGATTAATGACCTGCCGGTGGATGCGCAGGGGTATCTGGTCGGTAACGAGCAGACCGACGTTGTGTTTTTCGATGAACTGGGGCAGGACTTCGTTCGCCATGCCGGTCAGGAGGATCAAGGGGATCCCGTACTTGCGCAGCTCGCGGTCGGTCTCTTCGAGTCCATCAAGCATGAAGCCGAACTGGCGGATAGTCGCGCCGAGATACGTGCGGGGCAAACAGAGGACCATGGCGAGGGGCTGCTTGTTCTTCAGGGCGACCTCCTGCGCGTAGAGCAGCGCCCAGTTGTCGGGGGCGCGCTGATCGCGGTAGGTCCAGTAGATGACCGGGCGCTGGCCGGGGTCACCGTGGCGGACAATGCGAACGCGCCGTCTGTCGACAAGTTCCGCCACAGCTACTTCGCCTCCGTGGCTGCGACACTGCGGTTGGAGGCCAGTACTTCGGCCAGTGAGCGGAGGTTCTCGACCGTGACGGCGCGGATTTCCTCAATGGTCTTGCGGTAGTTGCCACGGCTTTCACCCCCGATGATGATGAGAGTGTCGTTGCCGACGAGCCGGCGCAGGGCACGCAGTTCCCCGGGGAGCCGGGGGTCATCGGGGGGATAGATCAGGCTCAGAGCGACCGCGGCGGCCTTGGACTGGCGGACGGCCGACGCGATATCCTCGGCGGGGAGATTCGGGCCAAGGTACATAGTCTGCCAACCGGCCCCGGTGGCGGTGACAGCGGCCATCAGGGCGCCCAGTTCGTGGACGTGGCTGGTGGGAGTAGTGACCACGATAAGGGGAGCGTTGGTATCGACAACGGTGGTTTCGATCAGGTGGCCGAGAAACGAGCGGATCACGGAGGTGGCCATGTGTTCGTGGGAGACTTTGATCCGGCCGGCGTTCCACTCCTCTCCGACAGCACTCAGGAGCGGCTGAATGACACCTTCGAAAAGAAGGGTGCGCCCGACCGAAACCGAGGCCTGGAGGAGGGCCGATTCGAGCGCCCGTTGGTCGAGCGTCTTGACGGCATCGAGAGCAAGTCGCAGGAAGAACTCGGGGTCTGTGGCGCCGACCGCGCGCGGGACAGCACCAACGGAAATCTGTTCATATGAAGCGACCAGTTCCACGAGCTGATCGTCGCCAAGACCAGCGATCTGGCCGATGTTGGCCCCCGCCTGCGTGGCTCGCCGCAGCAGTGAGAGCCGCCGGACATCCACGTCGGAATAAAGGCGGCGTTTCGTATCGGTGCGGCAGGGCTCAACAGCGTGGTAGCGCCGCTCCCACATCCTTATAAGGTGAGTGGAGAGGCCGGTCTTGTTGGCGACCACTCGTATCGGATATTTCGGCTCCATGTTACCTTTCAGTAATTGTCTCACATTTGTCAAAGGCTGTAACGCCGGTATGTGCCTGTTTGTTCGGGTTGGGTGAAAATCCTGTAATTGTCTGCCAATAAATGAATTAGGGTAATTTTTCTCCAGTTTAGGCTGTTTTCTGTCTAATAATATATCGAAAATTCGTTTTACGATGGGCAAAAATAATATACAAATGGGAACAAAACATAAACGTGCTTGGTTGTGTCTGATGAGTGAGGCGAATGGTCGGAAGAGTGCCCGTATCGGCACGGTGAATCCAGATTCCTCGCAAACTCCTCTGTATCAAGATATTACAAGAAGTTCTCGGAAATAGAAACAGACTGATCACAAGAAAGGACACACACAATGAAGAAGACTACCCTTACTCTCGCCGCCGCCGCTCTCATCGCCGTGGCCGCCACTCCCTCGTTCGCCGGTGACTGCGCTTCGTCCAAGGCGCAGACCTCCGGACAATCGGACATTCGCACCGCCTCATTCGTATCGCAGGCGGCTGATATGAATATCGTGGAGACGGCTATTGCGGCCGGGAATTTCACGACCCTGGTAGCTGCCATTCAGGCCGCCGGGCTGGTTGAGGCGCTGTCCGGCGAGGGTCCGTTCACGGTGTTCGCTCCGACCGACGCGGCCTTCGCCGCGCTGCCCGCCGGGACGGTCGAGGGTCTGCTGGCCGACAAGGAGAAGCTGACTGCGGTTCTCACCTACCACGTCGTGCCGGGGATCGTGATGGCCGAGGAAGTTGTCGAGCTCAACAAGGCCGAAACGCTCCAGGGCGAGTCGGTCAAGATCAAGGTCAAGAAGGGCGTGGTGACGATTGACGACGCGACCGTCGTCACGACCGACATCATGACCTCCAACGGCGTGATCCACGTGATCGATGCCGTCCTCCTGCCCAAGATGAACAAAGACAAGAAGTAGTCCGTCAGAGCCGGGGGTCGGCCGAAGCGCCGTCCCCCGGTTTCCGCCGGGATCTCGCATGAGACCGGGCGCTTTACACTGCTCCAGAAAATACTTACTGAATCCGCAGACTGCTTTCCGAAACCAGAACGTGAGAGAACCGGAGACGATTATGAAGAAGTTTACGATATCAGTCCTGATGGTGGCGCTCCTGTCGCTTGCGGCCATGGCGAATGCCGGCACCGCGAAGCTCCAGGTGATCCACAACGCGGCCGACCCGGCTGCGGCCAGTGTCGACATCTATGTCAACGGCAACCTGCTCCTCAACGACTTTGCGTTCCGCACCGCCACCCCGTTCGTCGAGGTGCCGTCCGATTTGAACCTGACGATCGGCGTTGCGCCCTCTTCGAGCGCCTCGTCGTCCGATATAATCGCGTCGTTCCCGGCGCGGTTTGCCAACGGAAAAACGTATGTGGCGATTGCCAACGGCGTGCTGGATCCGGCCGGGTTTGCGGCCAATCCGGAGAGCCGCACTATCGCGTTCAGCATTTTCCCGCGCGAGAACATCCGGACGCGCAGCGCCTTCTTGTGGCTGGTGAGCGCGATCGCGTTCCATGGTGCGAGCGATGCGCCGACCGTGGATATCCTGGCCGAGACTGCCCTCGGGGACCTCAAGCTGATCGACGACCTCGGCTACACCGGATATTCGTCGTACAAATACCTTCTGCCGAAAAAGTACATTCTGAAAGTCACGCCGGGCGGCGACAACAGGACCGTGGTGGCCTCGTTCGAGGCGAACCTGTCCGGTCTCGGGGGCGGTGCGGCGGTGGTGTTTGCCTCGGGTTTTCTGAATCCGACGGGAAATCAGAACGGTGCCGACTTCGGGCTGTTTGCGGCGTTGCCGAATGGCGCGGTGGTCGAGTTCCCGAAGCTGGGTGTCCAGCCCGGGATGGCTCAGCTGCAGGTGATTCATAACGCCGCGGATCCTGCGGCCTCAATGGTTGATGTATATGTCAACGGCAACCTGCTCCTCGATGACTTTGCATTCCGCACCGCGACCCCGTTTGTCGATGTACCGGCCGGTGTGGCGCTCAATATCGGCGTGGCGCCCGGTACCAGCAGCTCGGCCGCCGATATTCTCAAGTCGTTCAGCGTGACGCTGGAGAAGAACAAGGCGTACGTGGCGATCGCCAGCGGCGTGCTGGATCCCGCGGGCTTCGCGGCCAACCCGGACGCCCGGGAGATCGGGTTCTCGATCTATCCGCGTGGGGACATCCGCAAGAAGTCCAAGCTGGGCATCCTGGTTGATGTCGTGGCGTTCCATGGCGCGACCGATGCTCCGAAAGTGGATGTGATCGCGAACGGAAAGTGGTTGAAGTGGCGCCTGATCGATGACCTCGGGTACGGCGAGTACTCGCCCTACCGCTACCTGCTGGCGACCAACTACCGCCTCGATGTCACGCCGGGTAGTGACAACAAGACCGTGGTCGCCTCGTTCGACGTCAATCTGAACGGCCTGGGCGGCGGCGCGGCGGTCGTGTTCGCGTCGGGTTTCCTCAGCCCGATGGACAACCAGAACGGCGCCGGGTTCGGGTTGTTCGCCGCCCTGCCGAACGGCACGGTGGTGGAGTTCCCGAAGGTTGAGGAGCCGCAGTTTGCCCGCCTCCAGGTGATCCACAACGCGGCCGATCCGGCGGCGGAAATGGTGGACGTGTATGTCAACGGCAACCTGCTCCTCAACGACTTTGCGTTCCGCACGGCCACGCCCTTTATCGATGTGCCGGCGGGCGTCAATCTGAACATCGGCGTGGCGCCGTCGACCAGTGCGTCGGCTTCCGAGGCGC
>JBGSIV010000290.1:0-2022 GCA_041742355.1 Candidatus Zixiibacteriota bacterium | reverse complement strand
CAAAGCGGATGTCTTCCTGGATGCCTGGTTGCCGACCACCCACGACCCGTTCATGCGCAAATACGAGGGGCAGATCATCGAACTGGGAGTGAACTACTCGGGGGCGCGAATGGGACTGGTGGTTCCGGGGTATGTGACCATCGATTCGATAACCCAGTTGGGCGCACAGAAAGAGGCTTTCGGCGGCCAGATCATCGCGGTCGACCACGGTTCCGGAATTATGGTAATGACCGATAGCGCCGTGGCTGCCTACCAGTTGGACTACGAGATCATCGAGACTACCGCGCCGGCGATGGTCTCGGCCCTGCGAGAGGCTATCCTGAACCGGCAGTGGGTGGTAGCGACCGCCTGGCAACCGCACCCGATATTCGATCAGCTCGACCTGAAGTTCCTGGTCGATACGATGCCGGTGTTCGGTACAACGGAAAATATCCACACGATCGGACGCAAGGGGCTGGAGGCCGACAAGCCGGAAGTTGTACAGTTCCTCCGGACCTACCGGCTGTCCCAGGAACAGCTCTCCGGCCTCATGCGGATGATCGCCGACCCGCAGGCCGGCGATCCGGAAAATGAAGCACGGGCGTGGATGGTACTGAATCGTGAGGTGGTGGACACGTGGGTGCCGGCGGGATTGTGACGAAGGACGCCGGGGAGTCTAAAACTTGACAGAATCGAGGGCTGGAAATTACCTTGAAGATCGCCCGTGCCGCTGCTTCCGATCATCTCCGACTGAATCAGCGGCGGATACCGAACACCTGGAGGAACTCCATGGCCGTATCACCGTCACACACCCGCTACGTCGTCATCCTCGCGGTTCTCTTCGTCCTGTGGTTTGCTATCTGGGCGGTCGGGCCCGTCGATCGGCATGATTGGCTTCTGGAAAACGTACTGGTGGCGGTACTGCTGCCGCTGCTGCTGTGGGGTTACCACCGTTTTCCGCTTTCCCGGGTCTCCTACACGCTGGTTTTTGTCTTCCTGTGCATTCATGAGATCGGGGCTCACTACACCTACGCTTTGGTCCCGTACGATGCGTGGCTGAGCGCCGTGTTCGGCGGCGGCCTCAACGACCTGTTCGGATGGGAGCGCAACCACTTCGACCGGATGGTGCACTTTTCGTACGGGCTGCTCCTGGCGTATCCGATCCGAGAAGTCTTCTGCCGGGTGGCGTCGGCTCGCGGCTTCTGGGGGTACTTCCTCCCCTTGGATGTGACGATGTCGACCTCCATGCTGTTTGAGCTGTTCGAGTGGTGGGCGGCGGAGTTGTTTGGCGGTGATCTGGGTGTGGCGTACCTCGGCACGCAGGGGGACATATGGGATGCGCACAAGGATATGGGCCTGGCCACCTGTGGGGCGGTGATCGCCATGCTGGTGACTTCAGCGATAAACCTTGCCATTCAGTCGGACTTCGCCCGGGAGTGGCGGCACAGCCTGACGGTGAAGGGGGAGCGGCCGTTGGGCGAAGTGGAGATTGTGCGGCTGTGGCGCCAGCGTCGTCGACGCCCTTCCTGAGATTTTTCGCCCAATCGGTCTTCCAAACGGTTCCCGCTGCGGAACTTAATGGTTCTGTTCGGCGTTACACACGATAACTTCATGGATCAGTATAACCGCGGCCAAAAAGCGAGGCACGGACGTGCGCCGCGCCCCGATTGCTGTGGCCACCGGTAGAAACTCCCTCGGAATTGCTTCTCACAGCTTGGTTATCTCAGAATCAAAAACGCGGAGGTAATTCTGTGCGCCAGGCTGCCTGTTTCATTCTGGTTCTTCTGGTTCTGTCGTTGCCCTACCGTCTGGGCATGCGATCGCATGAGACGTTCAGGGATGCGAGCATGCTTCAACTCGAGCTGTCGGCCGGCCAGGCTTCAGCGAATCCTTTGCGCATGGCCGGTTCCACCGTCTGGTCCGCTGCCGATGTTTCGGCCGGCAGCGAGACTCGGCCGGCCGCCGAGATTGCGCCGCCCGTCCAGCACTCGGATGCGGCTGCTGCTCCGACCGCCACGGAGGATTGGTTTGGCACTGCCGGTC
>JBGSIV010000289.1:0-33665 GCA_041742355.1 Candidatus Zixiibacteriota bacterium | reverse complement strand
GACGCCGACGCTCAAGGACGGTGGCGTGTATAAAGTAGAGTATACGCCGGATACGTCCTTTGCCTCCCCCCGGCAGATGCGCACGCCCGCCGACAGCGCGGTCTTCCCCCCGGGAGTCCCGGCCGGAACCTACCGCTGGCGGGTCACGGCGCTGACCGATCAGGGAGTCGCCGGGGAACCATCGGCAGCACGCCTCCTCACGGTCGAGGGGGCGGCAACAGTGCAGGGAGAGCTGGTGGTGGCGGTGTCGCCATCGGGAAACGTGTATCTCAACGATCAACAGATAGGCCGGAGCCAGTCGGAAGTGCGGGTAACGGTAGATACCGGGCTCTATGAGCTCCGGGCCGAAAACGACCGCTCCAACGAAAAGGTGCTCCGCGACACGGTGCGCGTGACGGCGGACCGGTCGGCGCGGAAAGCGTTTGCGTTCACCGTGCCGACGGCCGGGAAGCCGTCGACACCGACCGCGCAGACACCGCCAGCGGCGAAGACCGTCGAAGTCCGGGTCGGATCCCGCCCACGGGGGGCGACTATCTACGTCGACGGGGAGCGCCAGGCGGTGCAGACCAACAACACCCTCTGGCTCAAACCGGGCCGGCACGTCGTGGAGGCTGTGCTGTCGATCGACGGTCAGGAACGGCGAAAGGCCGATACCGTCGCGGTCGCAACCGACAGCGTACACAAAGTTCTCTTTGATTTCGAGCAGTAGATTCCAAGAGCGATAGATCCGGACAGTTCTGATTCAGGAACTCAGGTAACCTCATCATAAAGGAGTATCCATGCGACGGATCCGTAGCACAGTATGGCCGGTGGCGCTCATCATATGCGCGCTCGTGCCGGTTCTGGGAACGGTGGCGTCGGCGGACGAAACGGTCGCGGACCGTCTGGCCGAAGCGCTGACCATGTACAACGAGCTCGACTACGACAAGGGGATTGAGATCGCGCAGGGGCTGCTGGCCCGGCCGACCCTGTCGGCCCAGGACAGCGTCGCCGTGTTCGAGGTCCTCAGCATCCTCACCTACGCTAAGGGACAGACGTTCGAGCAGGAATCGTTCGGGTACCTCGAGCGGATTTCGACCATCGGGCCGTGCCTCACTCCGATGCCGCAGGACTTCTGGCCGCAGGAGCTTCGCGACCGCTGGTATCGCCTGGTGAAAGAGAAAAACGCGCTCGTCTGCGACCACGATCCGAATCTCAAGACGATCGCCGTGATGGAATTCGACAACTTCTCCACCGGCAAGTACCAGGAGGAGCTCGGGCTCCTGTCGAAGGGGCTCGCCGACTTCTTCGAGCATGACTTCGCCAAGATCAGCGACCTGAAGGTAATCGAACGCGACAAGATCCCGGTGGTGCTGGAGGAACTGAAGCTGCAGCAGACGGCCGCGGTGGACCAGGCGACCGCCGTCCAGGTCGGAAAAGTCCTCGGCGCGAAATTCATGGTGTTCGGATCCATCACGCAGATGGACGAAAGCCTGGCGCGAATGGTCGTGCGGGTAGTGAATGTCGAGACCTCCGAGATCGTGGCCTCGGTTGACAAGGAAGGAAAGCCGAAGTACTCCGAGATGGAAAAGCAGCTCGTGCAGGAACTGGCTGCCAAGCTTGATGTGAAGCTCAACAAGGAAACGATCGGGCTGATCGAAGAGGGCGGGACCGATGTGAAAGACGCCGCCGGGTTCTACTCGCTCGGGTTGCGCTACATGGACGAGTACGACTACAAGCTGGCGTATGACAACTTCAAGAAGGCGTACGAACTGGACCCGACCTTCACCGAAGCGAAGCGAAAAATGGAGATCTACCGTCCCCTGGCCGGCCAGGCGAGCTAAGGGATGCAGGGAGAGCGAATGAAAATACTGTTACTGGGCTGCCTGGCGGTCGGACTGTTGGCGGGCTGTTCCTCGGGCCTGCTGCAACAGGGCAATCGGGCAGCGGAAGAAGGGAAGCATGACCAGGCGATCGACCTGTACTACAGGGAGATCGCAGTCAACCCGCAGAGCATGGAGGCCTGGCGCGGACTCGGCGCCGCCTTCTACAAAAAAGGCGACCTGATCAAAGCCGAGGATGCCCTCAAGCAGGCCAATACGATCAGCCCGGACGCCACGGCGCACCTCTACATCGGCCTCATCCGCGAACAGGAAGGGAAGACCGAGGAAGCGATCGCGGCGTATGGCACGGCGCTGAGCCTCGACCCGCAGGGGGAGACCCGCAACCTGCTGCGCGCGCACGTCGATCGACTGCTCGCCGAGCGGATGAAGCTCGAAGTCGACCAGGCGCTGGCCGGCGAAGGACAAATCAACGCGGCCGAAATTCCTGAGAACACGATCGCCGTGGCGGACTTTGAAGCCACCGGACTCAACCCGGATCTGGCCCCGCTGGCGCGGGGACTGGCCGAATTCACCGCATCCGATCTGGCCAAAGTGAAATCACTGCGCGTCGTCGACCGGCTCAAGATCGACGCTATCATGAACGAGCTGAAGCTGGCCCAGAGCGGGGCCGTGGATCAGGCGAGCGCACCTCGGGTCGGACGCCTGCTCGGCAGCCGCAACGTCGTGACAGCGACCGTGCTCGGGCTGGGCGAGGACCAGTTCCGCCTCGACGGCGTGATTGTCAATACCGTCGACTCCACGGTGAAAGACGCCGAAACGAAAGAAGGGCAGCTCCGCCAGCTCTTCGGCGTACAGAAAGAATTCGTGTTCCGGGTTATCGATGACCTCGGGATCGAACTGACCGCGGAAGAGCGGGACGAAATCGCGAAAGTGCCGACCGAATCGTTCCTCGCCTTCATGGCCTACTCGCGCGGGCTGGACTATCAGCAGCGCGGGATGCTCAAAGAGGCGCAGGGAGCGTTCGGCGAGGCGACGACACATGATCCCGGGTTCAACATGGCCGCGGCGAAAGCGGCCGCCGTCAACGGAGCGCTCGCGCTCGGCGGCAACCACACCTTCGGGGCCTTCCAGCAACAGGTGTTCAGCGCCGAAATGCTGACCGCCTCGGTCGCCCAGCTCGACGGAACGCTCTCGGATGTCGCCCGCAATATCGGCAACCTGCCGAACCTGATCTTCCAGCGGCCGGCCGAACAACCGCCGGTCACGACCGGTACCGTTACGGTCGTCGTAAGGGGGAATCTCAATGGAAACTAGACGATTCCTCATAACGACAGCGGCCGTGCTTATCGTCGCGGCGAGCGCATCCAACGTGTCCGCTCAGGTGATCTACGGTCAGCCGGCCTCCGGTTCGACGCAGTTCATCTACACGTCGTGGACAACCGAGCTCCTCGGTCAGAAAGTGTCCCTGAGCCAGTTCTATACCCCCTTCACCGCCTTCGTGCCGCTCCGGGACAACGTCGATATCACGCTGTACCTGGCCAATTCCGGCAACAACCTTGAGGGGAGCCTCAGCGAGGAGCTCGGCGGCGGAACGGCCGAGTGGGATCTGACCGGGCTGAGCGATGTCCGGCTGCAGGCGCGACACTCGTTCGCGAAGGACCGCCTGCTGGCCGCCGTCGGCGTGAACCTGCCGACCGGCAAGCGGGAGCTCAATCTCGGGGGCGAATGGCTCGTGGTGCAGGAGATGTCGACCAACCACTACGAACTGCCGATGCGGCGGTTCGGCGAAGGCTTCGGCTTCACGCTCCTGTTCGGCGGCGCGACCATGCTCGGCGAAAAGGTCAAGCTCGGCGCGGGCGCCTCGTACCAGTATGTCGGCGAGTACAAACCCTACACGGGCTACACCGACACCCTGGGCGTCTACCAGGAGCCGAGCGAATACAACCCCGGCGATATTTTCCTCTTTAACGTCCGCGGCGAGCTTGAACGCGAAACCGTGCGCTGGACGCTCGATGTCGTGTACAGCATGTACGGCCTCGACAAGGTCGGCGACACCGAGACCTTCCGGCAGAGCCCGCAGATGGATGTCCGGCTGCAGGGCAACCACACCGGGAAGATCCTCAACTACGGCGGCACGATTCGCTACGTCTGGCGCGGCGACAACGAGGTCCCGGCCCGCGAGTATGCCGATGAGGTAGACGAAGCCGTCGCGGAGCTGAGCAAGCTCAAGTGGTACGGCAACGAATTCACCGTCGGCGGCTACCTGTCGTGGGTGCTCTCCGAGGGCTGGACCATCACGCCGAATGTCGATCTGCACATCATCGGCAACAACGAACTGAATATGGACGGCTCCACCGTCTGGGGAGTCGGCGCGGCCGTCGGCAAGAGCCTTACCCGGCACATCTCGGTCGACGGGGGCTTGAAATTCTACACCGGCGCGGTAACGCTGTACGACATCGATTATTCGCCGATCGATGTCGACGCCGACGTGACCGGATACCAGGTATCCTTAGGCCTGACAGCGGCGCTGTGAGAGGAGGAGGAGAATGAAGAAGCATATTCTGCTGACTCTCGCGCTCTTCGCGACACTGGCGCTGTTGGCCGGGTGCACCGAGGAGCCGACCGGTTCGGGCGGGGGCGTGGTGCAGTTCGCGATCGATGTCGAGTCGCCGAAACTCCTGCAGCAGCAGCCGATCGACAGCCTGTGGGCGGCGCTGCAAGTGACCGGACCCGACATGGAAGCGATCGACACGACCGCCAGAGTCCAGCCCGACGGCACCTTTGAACTGCGGGCCGAGATCCCCGTAGGGCGGTCGCGCACGTTCGTGCTGGAGCTGTACAAGGAGGTCGCGCCGGTAATTGGTGCGCCGCAGCAGCAGCCGGTGGGAGCGACCCTCCTGTACGTCGGGCAGACAACCATGGATGTCTCGCCGAGCCGCGTGACGACCGTGGGGATCACGCTGATCCCGGCATTGCCGATGCTGAAGTTGACCCCGATGGTGACGCGGATCACGGCGGGGGATACGTTCCGTCTCGAGCTGAGAGCGTACAACATGCCGGGCCTGTCGGGCGTGAACGCCGTGTTCGACTACGGTTACGGAATCTACCCCGGCGGTAACAACGCCGTTGATCCGCTCGATGGAACGGCGCCCGCGTGGTTCCCGGCGACAGAGTACTTCTACTCCGGCGGAGACAACGACAACACGCAGTACCGCGTGACCATCACCGATTCGAGCGGCGGTGTGTTCCCGCTGGCCCGGGGCGGCACGGTGCTGGCAACGATGCCGTTTGCGACCAACAAATTCACCGATACCGATTCCAGCACGCTTATCATTCCCCTGGGATTCGTCGAGTTCCAAACGTGGCTGACGCTCACGCAGGAGTTGCCGGGCGGGATCTGGTTTGAGTCCTCGGAACTGATCATCGATCCGGTCAAGGACTCGGTGCTGGTATTTCCCGATCCGGTGTTCCGCGATGTCGTGGCCAGTAACTATTGGGGCACGACCGATTCGAACATCCACCTGTCGGAAGCGCTGAAGATGTACCGCCTCGATTTCGTGGAGTGGCCGGTGAGCAGTATCGCAGGCATAGGCGTGCTGCAGAATCTTGGCGTCCTTGACGCCGGGTACAACGACTTCAGCGATCTCGGTCCGCTGCGCGATCTGAAGAGCCTCTACTCGCTCTCGATCCAGGGGAACGCGATAACCGACATATCACCCCTCGCCTCACTGACGTCGCTGTCGACACTGAGCCTGTACTCCAACTCGATTACCAGCATCACGGCGCTGTCATCGATGCAGTGGCTGTGGGATGTCGATCTGTCGTACAACCAGATCCAGAACATCGCGCCGCTGGCGTCGGCGACCGGAATGTGGCGGTTGAATCTGAGAAGCAACCAGATATCGAATCTCTCGGCGCTGCAGAACCTGACCAACCTGCACTACCTCGATCTGGCCGGTAACCAGATCACCGATATCGCGGCGCTTGTGAACAATGCGGGCCTTGCATCCGGTGACACCGTGATGTTGCACGCCAATCCTCTTTCGGTCGAGGCGGCCGAAACTCAGGTCCGGGCACTCCAGCAGCGGGGCGTATACGTTACTCAGGGATTCTAGCCGCTGAAGTGCCTCGCAGAATTTGTGTCAGAACGGGCCGGTGTTGCCACCGGCACGTTTCTTTGCCCACGTTTTGCGGTGGAGAGAGACTACAGCACGACATAGGGCACAACGCAGGGCACGACCCTTCAGCGGTCGTGCCTTCTCCCGTGACGGGAAATCTTTAACATCGTAGGTCGGGTTCCGAGGGGCGTAAGCCCCAAGAAACCCGACATCCCAGACACCTCGAGATCGCACACACAAATCCAATTGCGAGCAGAGAGACCGCTCCCTGTCCGCCCGCCCCTTCTCTGTCGGCCCGGGCTCCTGTTCTGTCAGCCTGAGCTCCTGTTCTGTCAGCTCGGCGGAGGCCGGGCCCCAGTCACGCTCAGGCTCACCGTATGCCGAGATTACCAAACGAACCCAATACGTAGGTCGGGTTCCGAGGGGCGTAAGCCCCGAGAAACCCGACAATAGATCAAACCGCTCACGGCGTGACTCTCTAACCGACCTCCAGAAAAACCGGCACCATCCCCCATGCCCGCTGCCATCAAAAAAACCGCCCTCGCCGCACGCTCCCAATTTCCCTGGCATTTCCGACCTTTGAAAATCCCCACTTCTGTCGTTCAAAACACTAAGTCCTCACATAGCACTGTATTCACTCTCTCGCACGACGGCACATCACCGTTGATTCTGCCCCCTTTCACGTGCCTTTTGATGGAGATTGCCCCGCCCCCCCGGTATATATAGGAAAGAGTGTAAAGAAGAGAGTGTAAATGAAGGAGTGTAAACACATGCTCCTGTGGCACGGGTGCCCCACCGCTCGCGGTGGGAGAAGATTCCGGCACAAACCGGATACAGAGGTAACCGGCTGAAACGACTACATGGGTAACAGCCAGGAAGGTCACGGAAACAGGCCGGGGAAGTTAAGCGAAGAAGTTGATCGGCGAAGTAGGTCGGGCTCCTTGGAGCCTGTCAAAGCGAGAACCCGAAACAGGGAGTTTACGCACACGAACCCAATTTCAAGCACAAAGCTCCCCGCTGACAGCCCGACGCCCTTTGCTGTCAATCAGCTGGAGGAGGAGAATCCACACTGTCTTTCCCGCGGAGACGGCATGGAATCCTATTCTGTCAGCCCGGCGGAGGCCGGGCCCCAGTCACGCCGAGGTCTACTGTATGCCAGGATTACCAAACGAACCCGATTTCTGGTTCGTAGGTCAGGCCGCTTGCGGCCTGACAGCCACACAACCATGGAGACTAGAAATTGCGCGAACGAACCCAATTTCCGGCGTCCCCTCCGGTGGCCCACCATTCCTGGTGGGTTCCTCTCAGACAGAAAGACAGGGGAGAGATTTGAACGCTGCTGAGATAGTGCGCCGACGAACCCAATGGGGCTTGGGCGTAGGTCGGGTTCCGAGGGGTCGAAGACCCCGAGAAACCCGACTGGGAGACAAGCAATGAACGAGCGACTACTGCGCAAACGAACCCAATGTGTCGATGCGTCACCCTTCAAGCGCGTAGGGGGTGGCCTTGTGTCACCCCCGAGCGGTCGCGAACAAACCCAATTCTTGGAGGTAGGTCAGGCCGCTTGCGGCCTGACAGCGACACAAACCCGGAGACGGGAAAATGCGCAAACGAACCAAATGGGTTTTGGACGTAGGTCGGTGTTCCGAGGGGCGCAAGCCCCGAGAAACCCGACTTGGTGACGACGAACTTCACCTCCGCGAAACCCAACGCTAAGAGCGGTCACCTTGAGCGGAGTCGAAGGGTAACGCAGCGTCACCCGCAGGAAGACAAGATCAGACCTGGTGTTTCAAACGCCCCAGGTACAACAGCGCGTTCCACGCAAACGCCACGTCGTTGTTGTCAAGAGCGGCTTTCGCGCTTTGCTCCATGAAAGCAGCGGCGTTGGGATGGCCCGCGCACTTGAGCCCCACGGCAACCCGGAGCATCTCCAGATGCAGACGGCGGCGCGCAAAGCGTTCAAACAGCGCCACGCCCGGACTCTCGTGAGCCATCGCTCCGACCGTTGCCACTGCCGCCTCTGTATCAGGGATCGCCTCAACCGCCGCCAGCTGAGCGAGGTTGTTGCCCGAGAGCACGTGCGAGGTGCGAATGTACTCGGGAAGGGCATCAAAGCCGATACACTTGCGCGCGCCCGGCTGAGGGAGTTCGAAAATCGCACTGCCCGTGGCACGGCAGTAGAACGCCGCGCTCATGCGCGCGACAAGGTCGATCTGGTCGGGGTGAATGACGCCGTCGCGCAGGATATCCTCGGCGATGTGAAACTTAACGACCTCGCAGATCGCGAGGTTGCCCGATGCAGGCAGGCCACCCAGCTCGACCATCTGCCGCAGGCGGCACTCCATGTGGAACGGGGACTCGCCGACGCGCGGCGGCTTGACCAGATCGGAGGGGACAGCCGTCAGGCCGCTCTTGACGAATTCGTCGACCTCGGACGGATACTCGGCCGAGGCGAGCGAGACCTGGTGGACCATGCTGTAGGTCACCGCCTGAATCACGCACTCGCGGGTGGCGATCAGGTTGCTGTACGTGTCCTTGACCGTGCCGTCACGGCCGCGTCGGGCGGGCGAAAAAGCGACGATCGGCGGATTGGCGCCGAATGCATTGAAGAAAGAGAACGGCGAAAGGTTCACCGCGCCGTCGACCGAGACAGTCGAGACCAGCGCTATCGGTCGCGGGCCGACACCGCCCAGCAGGTACTGGTGGACTTTCGGGACAGGGAGGTCTTTTGGTTCAAAGCTCAACATGGTTGTGTCTGCCGCGATCAGGAGACCGTTTCGACCGACTTCTTCTTCGCGAGGATCGAGTAATCGCCGCCAGCTTTGACGATGCGGTTGCGCAGCACGCCCAGCCCGTCGATCGCCAGCTCGATCGTGTCGCCGTCGTTCAGCCAGACCGGCGTAAACGACTCGCCACGCTGCTTCGCTTCGATCGCCCGGGTGCCGTTGAGCTCGAGGTAGCAGCCGGTGCCGACCGTGCCGGAGCCGATGACGTCGCCGGGGTAGACATCGACACCGTACGAGGCGCGTTCGACGATTTCGGCAAACGTCCAGTTCATGTCCTTGAGATTGCCGTCGGAAACGAGCGTGCCGTTGTGTTTGGCGGTCATGCGCAGATCGTACTTGTCGCCGAAGGGGGTGGCCATGCGCCGGTTCGCCAGTTCATCGGGAGTGACGAGCCAGGGGCCGATCGACGTCGCGAAGTCCTTGCCCTTGGCCGGGCCGAGGCTCAACATCATCTCCTCCATCTGGAGAACCCGCGCGGAGAGGTCGTTCATGATCATGTACCCGGCGATGTAGCGGTCCGCCTCCGAAGCGGGAATGTTCCGTCCCTGCGTATGCAGAACTATGGCGCACTCGAGTTCGAAATCGAGCTTCTGGAGATGGTCCTTCTCGACCAGCACATCCCCTTCACCGATGATCGAGTTGTGGTTGGTGAAGTAGAAGACGGGATACTGGTCGAATTCGGGAATCATCTCAACACCGCGGTTGCGGCGGGCGGTGGCGACATGCTGGCGGAAGGCGTAGCCGTCGCGACACGAGGTCGGGTGCGGCACGGGCGCGAGCATGGCCAGGTTGCCGGAGTCCTCGGGAATACCACGGCCATCGACAATGGCGTCGTGGACCTTACGGGCGGTTTCCATACCGGCCTCGCCCTGGCGGAGAAATTCCGCCATCGTCGAGGGGAGCCGGACAGCGACCGTCAGCGCGTTCTGCGCGAGGTCGAAAATCTGGTCGTTGTAGAATAATCCAAGGCGTTCTTCATTGACGGAATTGGCGAAAGAAACAAACTTCATCGGTGGACTTCCTTGTGCTTTTCGCTTTCGCGGATACGGGGATCGGTCGCGTTCAGTTCGTGCCAGACCTCTTCGATAACCTCGAGCGCGAACGTCGTTTCATCCTCGGTCCCGGAATTGATCCGGATGCCGTTGGGTACGCCGTAGGCGGCAACCGGCCGGACAATGAGGCCGTGCTCGAGACAGCGCTGATAGAATTCCTCGGCGAGAGTCTGGGAGGGCATGAGGATCATGATGAAGTTGGCGTAGGAGTCGACCTGGCGGATGCCGAGGGTGTCAAACCTGGCGCGCATACGCTTCAACGAAGCCGTGTTGGTCTTCACTGTGCGTTCGAGGAATTCGTCGTCGTCGAGCGCGGCCGTGGCCGCGACCTGGGCGAGGTAGTTCGGCTCGAACGTATAGCGCACCTTGAAAATCGCGTCGATCACGTGGCTCGGGCCGACAGCGAACCCCACCCGCAGGCCGCCGAGGCCGTAGGCTTTCGAGAGCGTGCGGGTAACGACCAGGTTGTCGTACCAGTAAGAGACTCCCTGGGGGTACTCGGGAAAGAGCCCGGCGTAAGTGTAGTACTCCTCGTCGAGAATGACGAGGATATCCTCCGGCACCCGGTCCATGAAAGATTCGAATTCCTTGCGCGTGACCATGGTCCCGGTCGGATTGTTCGGGTTAGCCAGGAAGATGATCTTTGTCTTCGGGCCAATTGCGGCGAGGATCGCCTCGAGGTCAAACGCGTAGTCTTTGAGCGGCACTTTGCGCAGCGTGCGCCCCTGTTTGAGCGTGCTGACATAGATGCCGATAAACGTGCCCTCGGCCGTCAGCAGTTCATCGCCCGGTTCGGAGAAGGCGCCAATAGCGTAGCCGAGCAGGGCGTCGGTACCGTGGCCGCAGACAATGTGTTCGGGGCGGATATCGTACTTGCGCGACAGCGCCTGAACGAGATCCCAGGTACGGGGGTCGGGATATCGGTGCATCTCCGCGACCGCCTGGGTGACGGCGGCCATGGCTTTGGGCGACGGCCCCAGCGGGTTTTCGTTGGAGGCGAGTTTGACGATGCGCATAAGGTTCCTCTCGCGAGCCAGTTCTGCGATCGGTTTGCCCGCTTTGTAGGGAGCGAGCGACTTGACGTAGGCCGGTATATAGATCATCAGTCTATCCTTTAGCATTCGGGCGGTCGGATAATCATGTCGAACCGCAATATGCCATTTTCCGGCCCGAAGTGCCAGCAGAAACCGCCGCCGGACAGCCCGCCCGACATCATTTTGCCGCTTCGATCCAGGACTGGGCGTAGCAGGGATCGATCGTCTCCTTCACATTCAGCGTCGGGCGAAGCGGGGAGTAGGTGTCGATCATCACGGCGTACTCGTCCGTCCCCTTCTTGCCGATCGACGCCTCGGTTTTGCCCGGCTGGGGGCCGTGCGGCATGCCGCCGGGATGAAGCGTGATCGAGCCCTCTTTGACCCCCTCGCGGGACATGAAGTCGCCTTCAACATAGTACAGGACCTCGTCGCTGTCGATGTTGGAGTGGACATAGGGGGCCGGGATCGCCTGTTCGTGGAAATCGAACGGCCGCGGGCAGAAGTTGCAGAGCACGAAATTCCCGGTGCGCCAGGCGACATGGACCGGCGGCGGCAGGTGGATGCGGCCGACTTTCGGATGGTAGCTCTTGATATTGAACGCATACGGGTAGAGGAAACCGTCCCAGCCGACAACATCGAACGGATGATGTGGGGAGATGTGTTCGAAGTACCGGCGGCCGGTCTTGAGGATTATGCGGAATTCCCCCGTTTCATCTTTCGGCTCGAGCACACTCGGGACCTTGAAATCCCGCTCGCTGTACGGGGCGTGCTCCTCAAGCTGGCCATGCTCGTTGCGGAACTTGCCGGGGATCTCATACGCCGTGTCGGATTCGACCACCAGCAGCTTGTTGTCCTTGAAGTCGTCGAACTTGAGCTGGTAGGTGACCGCGCGCGGGATAATGAACTGGTCGCCCGGCTCAAACGGAATGTTGCCGAATTCGCTCTTGAAGACGCCGCGGCCGCGGTGGACAAGGATGTACTCGGCGGCAAATCCGTTACGGTAGAAATCGTCGGTATCCTCTGTGACTCTGGCGGCAGATATTACCGTGTGCGGATTCTCGAGATAGGAATCGCGGGCGGTGATGTAATTGCCGCCGCTTTCCTTGTTGTCGGTGAAAAAGTGGTAGTAGAGGACCTGCGCTTCCGGCCACTCGACATCTTTGTGGAGGTTGATCTCGCGCGACCGAAGGATTTCGGTCGGCATGTGATGGTGGTACTTGGTGGAGTACTCGCCGGAGAACCCCTTGCTCGAGAAGAGCTCCTCGCGGTAGAGCGACTTCCCGTCGGGTTTAAAGAAGGTCGTATGTTTGACCTTGGGCAGTTCGCCCAGTCGGTGATAGAACGACATTGCGAGTTCCTTTCGTATGTAAAGCCCGGACTTTGTTCCGCGTATCGATGTCACCTGCGCTCTGACGTCACCTGAGCTTCGCGTGTAGGTCAATGTCAGGACCGCAAGGGTCCTGACCTACAAGAAGGCATTGAAATGTAGGTTCCTGTTGTAGGTCAGGACCTTTATGGTCCTGACATTGATTCACGCCGATACTTGGATCTGTCATTCCTGCTCGCGTCGCCGGCCACGACCTTTATGGCCCCGCACTTTCTCAGCGTGAACGCCTGAAACTGTCATTCCTGCGAAAGGGCCTGTTGAAAAAGTCTATGACTAGTCATTGCGAGCGCAGCGAAGCAATCTCTCCTCTGGCCAAGACGCTGGTACGAAGAGAGATTGCTTCGTCGCTCCGCTCCTCGCAATGACTGCCAACAGCCGCGCTCGGGCTTTTTCAACAAGCCCGAAAGCAGGAATCCAGTCCCTTTCTTCTTTCCCGTCAACCACTCGGAGCCGTGCACGACCTTCCTCGAATCCACGGTAGGTCAAGCACCGGTCTCGGTGCTTGACATGGTAAATCGTCCGTTGAATCCGTCAAGCACGCAGGGCCGTGTTTGACCTGCCATTCCGTCACCCTGAGCGGAGTCGAAGGGTGACATTTGAGGATCCCACAGCAAGCTGTGGGCGACCCGCCAGTTCGCGTTGTCAAATCGGGTTTCTCGTCGCTGCGCTCCTCGGAACCCGACCTACTCCCCTAGCAAATCGGCGCATGCGCAATCTGGTCTTTCTCCAAATTGCCGCGCAACTTCTGATCCAGCTCGATCGACTCGAACAGCGCCTGGAAATTCCCCTTGCCGAAACCCTCGCTGTTGCCGACTCGCTGAATGATCTCTAAAAAGAATGTCGGGCGATCGCCGATCGGCTTGGTAAACAACTGGAGCAGGTAACCGTCGGCCTCGACATCGCACAAAATGCCGTGCTCCTTGAGCACGTTGAGATCTTCCTGCAGGCGGCTCATCACTTCCTTGCGCTCGCGCAGCTTGTCATAGTACGTGTCTGGGACAGTGAGGAACTCGATCCCGTTTTTGCGCAGCGCGGCGATGCTGTCGATAATGTGGTTGGTGCGGATCGCTATGTGCTGCACGCCGGAACCGTGGTACTGCTCGATAAACTCCTCGATCTGCGACTTCTTCAGCCCCTCATACGGCTCGTTGATCGGGTTGCGGATCTTGGAATCCTTCGTGCGCACCACTTTCGACAGGAGCGAGGAGTACTGGGTCTGGATGTCGCCGGGGCCGAAATCGACAAACGTCTCGAAATCCATCGTGTTGTTGAAATACTCGGCCCAGAGCCCCATTTCATTCTCGCGGACGTTGCCGACAATGTGGTCGACCGCCAGCAGGCCGGTGTCCTCGTGCTCGATGTTGATCTTCTGGAGTGGTTCGCAGAAACCGGGGCGGAAGATGTGCTTGTAATTATCACGGTTGATATACACCAGCTCGGTGTCATCGTAGAGCCGGATCGATCCTTCCTCAATAAAGCCGTGCTGGTTCTCGATCCGTTCGGGGCGCTTGACCATCACCGCGCCGCGCTTGGTGGCGTACTTCCACGCCTGCTCGACATTGTCCACCTCGACCGCCCACCGCTTGACGCCGTCGCCGTGTTTAGTGATCCAACCGTAGATGTCGTAGCTGGACGGCTGGGCGGGCGACGTGACGACAAACTTGAGGCGGTGGCGGGTGAGATAGTAGGAGACCCGGTCACGGATGCCCGTTTCGGGGCCGCAGTACCCGGTGATTTGCAGCCCGAGCGCCTTGGCCATCCAGAATGCGGTCATCTTGGCGGAGCCGACATAGAACTCCACGTAATCATATCCACGAATACCGAGGGGGCTGCTCATGGTTCGTACTCCTATCGTTATGTCTGTCACGCTGAGCGTCGTCGAAGCGTGACATTAGTTTTCATCTGACGATCTTGCCCTTGACGGCGGGATCGCAGGGTAAGCGGTTCGGGGAGTGAAATTTAGAGCGATCCGGCCGTTGTGATTTAGAACCATGCCCTGAGGGGTTTGTTCCCCGGGGGCTAATGTGGTCTAGTATAGTCCGCGAACGGATCGGACGCAAGGGAGAAGTGCGGCGAAGGACAACTCCACCCCGCATGATGATTGACCCCGGGATCCATCCCGGTCAGGCAGGAGCCTATTTATCCTGCTCGAAAACGACTTTGTAATGCACCCAGATCCTGACCGGTCGCCTGTCCTTCAGGGCCGGTTTGTAGCGGCACTTCAGCGCGGCATCAACCGCGGCCTGATCCAGGCGCTCGTTGCCGGATGATCTATATACCGCTGCATCGATAACCTTCCCCTTTTCACTGACCAACGCTTTTACCCAGACCGTGCCGGCAATTCCGGCCCGCATCTCGGACGGGGGGAAAGTCGGAGCGTGATTGTAAGTCATCTCCGGGACAACATCGACCGGCACATAGGGCTCTCCGGTCGGGAGCGTGTTGGTCGAATCCTCGACCAGAACCAGCAGGTCAACCGCCATCTTTCTGGTCTCGGAGGAAGATCCTATCGTCACATCCCACGTACCGAACGCAGCTACGGGGAGGCCGGAGTGCATCGCCGGGCGCCAAAGCGTCTTGTAGGCGGCGTTGACGACGGCGTTATCGATAATCCTTTGCCCGCTGGGTCTCTTCATTGAAGCCTTGGCGACCCCCCCGGTTTCATCGACGAGCACCGCCACGGTGGCGCGGATCGGTGGGCCGGCCGCAAGAAGCGTTTCGGGAATCATCGGCTCGGCCGACAGTATGATCTGCGGGAATTCCGTCCTGACCGGTCCGGGGTTAAGGTTCGCGATCGCGGGCAAACCCGGGTCGGCGGTGGCGGACGCGATACGGCGGAGGGCGCGGCTGTACGCGGCGGCTGTCTCGTTTCCGGGAGCGACCCGTTCGATCCGCGCCGCGACATCCCTGGCTCGATTGAACCGGCATTCGCCGAAATAGTGCGCGAGGAGGTACTCGTAGAGGGGAAGGCGCGCTGACTCCGCTTCCGCAAGGGCAGGCGGAAGCCCGGCGGAATCGGCGGCCAGGGCCTTTTCGCAGCGAGTGAGGGCGTTCTGTATTGAGGGCCGCGTATCGCCGGCATCGGCCAGAAGCGTCAGGAAGTACTTCGCCCGTTCAAAGTCGGCCTCGCCCATGGCGGCAATTGCTCTCCGCTGATAGAGCGAAGAATCTGGTTCGGGCAGATCAAAGGCGACCAGGCAGTGTTCGCCGCAGGCTTTCTTGAGCGTGTCGGTGTCTATTGCGGCGCGAGGTTGGGCCAGGCCGAAAGACTCGTGACGGTCGGCGATTTCGATGGTGATGTCGGCCAGCGCGGTCCGATCCGGACCATGATAGGCCACGGCGGTCATGCCCTCCTCGAGCCCGTCGGCATAGCCGCCATCGAGGATGACCAGCCACGTATTGGCCGTGTCGCCGGGCAGCGGCCGGGCGAGCAGGATCTCAAATGATTGCCCTGCGGCAAAAAGCGGTGCGGCGAAGGCAAGCAGCACCGCGGCGGTGAGGGGTACGCAGCGCATGGATAGCCTCTCCGGTCAGAATCGGGATATTTAACTCCTCGATCAATATAGGGAGCAGGAACCGGTGGGGCAATATGCAAATCGAGTTCTTCGTGGATAAATGGGGCCGAGGATCAGAGATTAGCCCGACGGCCATTCCCTCCCGAACAAGGGGGCTGCCCCGGGCGGAAGGAGGAGTTCAGTTCGCGGACGCGATTCGGGTGGCTTTCCGAAGTCAATTGCCGTACCTTGCCGTCGATGGATGGGTGCGGTCAGCATATTGTAGTCGATCTCGAGGCGACCTGCTGGCGGCTGCGGACATTTCCGAAGAAACAGGAAATCATCGAAATTGCCGCCGCCCGGATCAGCGACGAGGGGGATATCCTTGACGAATACGACGCGTTTGTCAAACCGGTCAAGCACCCGGATCTCAGCCCGTTCTGCACCGAATTGACCACCATCCGACAGGAAGATATCGACCGGGCGGAGATTTTCCCGCTTGTCTGGGCCAGGTTCCTGGCGTGGGTGGGGGCCGCAGAGGAGACCTGCCTCATGTCCTGGGGCGGCTACGACGACCGTCAGATGCGGCAGGACTGCGCCCTGCACGGTGTTGAGTATCCCTTCGCTGTCCACCGCAACCTGAAACGGGAGTTCGCGACGCGGTATGGGACCAAGCCGAGGGGAATGGCCGAAGCCTTGCGTAAATTGGACCTTCCGCTGGAGGGACAGCACCACCGGGGGCGGGACGATGTCCGGAATATTGTGCGGATATATCGGAGAATGCTGGAGCAAAAGGGAGCGACCGGCGCAACAGATGCATAGGCGCATGCCTGGAACACTATGCGGAGCGGTAATTGTCTGGGGTGTGATGCGAAAGGCCTTGCAGTTGTGGATCTTTTGCGCTATGATACAGCGAGGTCACTTTAGTAAGTACTGTCGCAGGATCTGACATTTTCAGCAAGCACCACCGTGTGACGACTTCCTTCGGCCGGGACCGAGAGTAATGTCCGCGCCGGGTCGTCTCCCGACCGGGCCGCCATCGGAGAGCAAGCCGATGGATGGCCGCTATGAGGTGGTCCCTATTGACGACGCAGGGACAATCTTCCGTTTCGCTTGAAGTCCGGGGAGGTCTGTGAAGTCTGACGTCCGGCGGACGTCTGGGGCCACGGGAGACGGATAGTTCATCCGAACAAGTTTTCAACCAACGAGGAGAGGTGCTATGAGTGAAACGCGCCTGAAGATGGTCCGTGTGACCACGATGGTGTTGGTGGCTGCAGTGGGCAGTTTGCTGTGGGTGACAGCGGCTGCGGTGCCGCTGCGCTTTGACAAAGTGGACGCACCAGCAGAAGATCCGTCGCTCCGGGAAGCCCTCGACGGCTGCTCAACGGTCTACTACTACGATGACACTGCGACCGCGGTCGTGTGGAAGCTGCCGCAGGGCGGTGCGCAGTGGATTGCGGAGCGGTTCGAAACCCCCGGCAGTATTGCCTGCTCCCTCAAGACGGTGCGCGTGATGCTGCACCGGCCGTCGTTGAAAGGCACGCCGAACGTAGAGGTCGGAATTTGGACTGACGACGGTACGGGCTATCCAAGCTCTCTCTTGACATCCGTGGTCGTACCCTACGCCGCTATTCCGACCGGAACCTTCGTCTGGGCAACTGCAGATTTCACTTCGATGAATCTGGTGCTTCCCGGAGACGCACCTTTCCACATCGGGATTCGGAGTTGCTGTCCGTTCGAGCCCGGTGATACGCTGGCAGTCGTCAGCGATAACGGCCAGGGGCCGCATTCGGGGGAGCACCGCAGCACCTACTTCGGCACGGAGTGGGCGACGTTTTTTGAAACGATGGGTACGGACTACGTATTCGTGTTCGAAGCAGATATGGGCTGTGAGTGGGTTGCTGACGCGGATATCAATAATGACGGGATTGCTCTGGCGGTGGCAGATCTCTCATACCTTGCCCAGTTCATCGCGGCCTGTGGCGAGACGCCGCCAGACCTGCACAGCGCCGACCTGAACGGGGATTGTATCGTCGATACACTGGACATCAAGGTGTTCCAGAATTACCTCATGTACGGGATGAGTGTGTTCGCCCCCTACGGCGGGTATCCGGTGCCGACGTGTTGCGGTCCTACCGCGGTAGTGATTCCAGATACGTTGGAAATCTGGGGGCTGCAGCATACCTCGCTGGGGACAGCGTGTCTGGAGGCGGCTGGCGAGTCACTGGAAGTCACCAGGCTGGGAACTGATGGAGGGGTAAGAATCGACCTGAATGGAAAAGACTGGATATGGCATGCCGATATTTCGCCGCTCGACTCAGGCGGAGCAATGCCGGTAGGTTCCTCGATGATCGCGGCGGTATACGGGGAATTGGGCGGCCAGCCTGAGGATCATCTGATTTCGACCACCCTTTCAAAGGTGAGTGCGACTGATTGGGAACTGACGGCCCAGTCCGATGCGGCCACCTATGCGGTTGAGATTATTCGGGACGGGGTGGTTCTTCATCGGTACGAGGGAGTCATCTTCGGGGCTAAGGCCAACAGAATCGTAATCAAAGATATTGAGGATGATGTCTGGGATGACACGTGGACCGAGCGGGGAGGGTTCCTCGGGCTGAGAAGGATCGCGTCGGGAGTCAGTTGTCACAGCGGTGCGGACATCACCCTGTATCCGGAAGGGACAGAATACCCAGGAGTGACACACATTCGAATAGAGACAGGAGATCTTGGCGCGAATACTGGGGGGTTTTCTCATGTATTATTCACTCGGTCCGCCGGATCGCCGACCTTCAGGGTCATCTCTGAGACTGCCGGGCTCTATTACAGCGGGCTATCGGCCAAAAACCTGGGCAATGCTGTCCTCACGTTGGTTGACTCGACGCTCGTAGTCAGCAACCTCGGCGCCAGTGGGGTGGATGGGTTTGATGTGATTCCTGCGGAGCACGACGCAGATGACGGCGATTGGGCAATCGTTGCCGCGAACCCGGATCCGTCCGGCACCCTGCCGGTGGGGGCGTCGGTCGAAACAGAGTTCTACTTCGAGGTTGGCGGACAGGCAGACTCACTCATGACGGCCCTTTCCATGACCAAAGCAGCGACCAACACTTGGAATGTGGGGGCACTGCCCAGCACTATCCTCTGCAATGTCAGTGCCTATTACAATAACGCCTCTGTGTTTAGCGTCGCAGGGATTTCGGTCAGCAGCCTTGGGTTCATCGAGGCGACGGCCAAGGGGGTGTATCCAGTTGGATTTAAAGGGGGGGCCTCCTCGCTCCCTCCCCAGAAGTTAGTGTCGACGATGGACTGTTCGGCAGCGCCAAATGGTGTTCTATGGACTTGGCCGGGGCATGGCATCACCGACCTTCGAATCGACTCACTGACTCTCACCTACCAAAACAGCGACACGTCAGTGCATGGTCCGACGCATGCGGCGCTATGTGGCGCAAACGGCGATAAGGGGGATCCGATATCGCTGACTGTTCTCAGTATAGTGTGGTCACCATCCTCCTGCTGCATCAACCGCCGCGGGAATGTCAACGGCGATGCGGGGGATGGAGTGAACGTTTCCGATCTGACCTATCTCGTGAACTACCTCTTCAAGGACGGTCCTGTGCCCCAATGTCTCGAGGAGGCTGATGTGAACGGGAATGTCACAGTAAACGTCGCCGATCTGACCTATTTAGTCAACTTCCTGTTCAAGGCCGGGCCGCTAGCGGTCCTCTGCCCGTAGCTCCCTTTACGTCAAGTGACTATCCGAGAATCCCTACCGACCGCCTGGCCGAAACCGGGCGGTCGGTTTTCTCTGCCCGGTTTTTCCAAAGATAGCGTTGAATTTGCCTGCGGCAGCCCTTACCTTGGGGATCTAAAGCAGATGCGAGAGCTTGAGAAGTCTCGGGCAAATCGCAACAAATACGTAACCGCTTACGTAACTCACCATACAGAAAAGGGAGCCGCAAGGTAATGGATGTGATCGAACAACTCGGCCCGCTGGCTCTGGCCAGCCGTCTTCGGCGCCTGGCGGATCGTCTGCAAAGAGATGTCTCACAGGTGTACCAGGAGCTTGATATCGAGTTCGAGGCCCGGTGGTTCGCGGTGGTGTACTACCTCAAGGACTACGATGACGGGGTGCCTTTGACGACGGTGGCGTCCGACCTTGGGCTGACGCACCCGGCGGTCAATCAGGTGGCCGGGCAGCTGACGCGCAAAGGGCTGTTGCAGTCGTCGCGCGACCCCGGGGATTACCGCCGCCGCCTGTTGAGCCTCACGAAGCTGGGTCGCCAGACGGTGACGGTGCTGGAGCCGGTGTGGGGGGTGATCGCCGAGGCAACCGGCGAACTGGCGGTCTCATCGGGCGTGAACCTGATCGATGCCCTGCGCCGCGCCGAGGAAAACCTCGACCGGGAGAGCATGTACGAACGGGTTGCCTCGCGGTTGAAGCGGAAGAAGATCCTGCCTTAGCGGTTCAGGAAGTGAAATGTGCGGATGCTTTGGAGGTTGTGATGGTGCGTGCGATGAGGCAGATGATGTTGTGGGCGGTGCCGGTTTTCGTGCTGGCGGCGGGATCGATAGTCCTGGCGCAGCCGGGGCCGAATGATATGGGGCCGGCGATCGATCGGGCGGGCAAGGCGGCGGTCATCGACAGCATTAGCGAGGCATTGAACAAGTACTACGTCTTCCCGGATGTCGCGAAGAAGATGGAGGAGCATGCGCGCAAGCAGTTGAAGAAGGGCGCGTATGATACGCTGACGACTACGGCGGCTTTCGCGCGCGGGCTCACCCTGGATTTGCTGACGGTGTGCCACGACAAGCATTTCGGCGTGCGGTACATGCCGAAGGAGCAGCTCGAGGCGATGCTTGATACGACCAACCATCCGAGCGAGTGGGAGGAACTGCGGGAGGCGCGTTTCAACAACTTCTGGTTTGAGGAAGTGAAGCGCCTGCCGGGGAATATCGGCTATCTCAAGTTCAACCAGTTCAGCGGCTATCCCGAGGCGCGCGAAACAGCGGTGGCGGCGATGAATTTCCTCGGCAACTGCGATGCGCTCATCATTGACCTAAGGGAGAACGGCGGCGGAGATCCGGTGATGATCGGGTTGCTCTCCAGCTACTTTTTCGATCAGCCGGTACATTTGAATACGTTCTATATTCGCGAGACGGACTCGCTTCAGCAGTTCTGGACCAGCGCGCATGTCGATGGGCAGCGGATGGACAAGACACCGATCTACGTCCTCACCAGCAGCTACTCGTTTTCGGGCGCGGAGGAGTTCACCTATAATCTGAAGAATCTCAAACGCGCGACCATAGTCGGGGAAACGACTGGTGGCGGGGCGCATCCGGTGGGTATGCATGGATTTCCCAATCTGCAGGTAGGCGTGCGCGTCCCATTCGGCCGGGCGATCAATCCCATCACCGGGACCAACTGGGAGGGCGTCGGCGTGGAGCCGGATATCCAGTGCCCGGCGCCGCAGGCGCTCATGGTAGCTCAGATGGAGGCTCTGAAGTCGCTCCGGGACAAGAACGCGTCCGATCCTCAGCTTGCGGCGCAGTACGACTGGGGTATCGCCGGCCTCCAGGCAGAGGTGAACCCGGTGGCGCTCTCCGAGACTGAGATGCAGGCGTATGTCGGGGATTTCGGCCCGAGGCATGTCCGCAGCGAAGGGGGCATTTTGGTCTACCAGCGGGAAGACGGCCCGAAGCATCAGATGACGCCAATGGGGAACGATCTGTTCGGGTTTGCGGATATCCCGTATTTCCGGCTGCAATTCATCAAGGATGATTTCGGGAAGGTAGTCGCAGTCGAAGGTCGCTACGATGACGGCCACTCGGATCGCAGCGAAAAGACGATGTAGGCACACATTAGGCACATATTAGGCACGTAATAGAGATAATAGGAACACATCGCACTGTTCCTCCTCATAGACCGCCGCCCGGTACCGGGCGGCGGTTTTTTTCGCGCTGTCGCAAAATTATTGACAGGGACATCGACGTTCCATATTTTCGGGGAGTGACCGAGGCAGGGTCGGTCACGCGCGAAATCACGGAGTTACAAAGGAGCCCCCGCAGGGCGTCGTTTTGACAGCAGTCGTTCGCGGTGCGCCGGATGGCACACCGGCAAACCGACGCATGTCTATATTTGAATCACGGATGACACACGCTAAGTTTCGGGCGAGGAGGACTACGATGAAACGTGCAGCATGGATTGCCGGGGTAGCGCTGTCGGCAGCGGTCCTGACGGCGGCGGCCGGCGGCACCGCGTGGGCGCAGCAGGAATTCGGGGAAATCACCGAGCGGGAGTGGCAACTGCAGGCCCCGAGCGATTACCGCGAAGCCAACGCGCTCGTGATCTTTGACAGGATCTACGTCATCGGCGCCACCGGCGAGGAACGCCGGCACATACGCTACAAGGTACTGAACAAGCAGGGGATCGAAGACGTCGGGGAACGGGAATTCTCCTATTCCAAGCGGGAGCACCTCGAAGACCTGAAAGCCCAAACGGTGCTGCCCGGCGGCCAAGCCATTGCGGTTGCCCAAAGCGACTTCCATACCCGCAAGGTCGGGGATCGCATCAACTGCACCTTCGCATTCCCCCAGGCCGACAGCGGGTGCATCCTCGAGTACTCCTACCGTCTGTGGGGCGGGGGGTGGATGTACTCCGATTACCGGATATTCAGCCACGCAGTCTACACGCTCGAGACTGAGTTTGCGCTCGAGGTGGGCGTCGGCCTGCAATACCAGTTCCGCACGAGAAACGTCCCGCTCGGTAAGCGGGATCCGGTCGTGGTCAAACTGCCGGGGGCAGAAATGAAGGCCAAGCAGAAGTTCATCTGGGAGCTGACCAATCTTCCCCCTATCGACGATGATGAACCCTACCGGGGGTTCTGGGCGGACTTCGTGCCGTCGCTCACGTACACTTACTCCTCCATGGAGCGGAAGGCGACCAACCAGGACGCGATGGACAAGTGGCGCGACATCGGCCAGGTGTGGGAGGCGCACCTCAACGAGTACATAGGCAAACCCCGCGATTTCAAGCCCTTCGTGCGGGGGTTGATTAAGGGGCTTGATTCCAGCTACCAGAAGTCGAAAGCACTATACGACTGGGTGGTCGGGGAGATCGCCACGCGCCAGGACGACTTCTCTGACAACTTCCACCACGACGGGATAGGCGATCTGCTGAAGGCGAAGTACGGGACCTCGGGCGAAAAGAACCTCCTCCTGCTCGAGATGCTCAGGACGGCCGGAGTCAAAGCCTGGCCGATTCTGATCTGCACGCGCGACTACGCCAAATTCGATCCCACCTGGCTGGGAGCGGACCAGTTCACCCACGCGATTGTCTTCGCGGAGGTCGAACAGGGGGGAATCTATCTCGACGCGACGAGCAAGTACAATACCTACGGCACCCTCCCGCCGGTGTGCCGGACCGACATCGGCCTGCTTCTGGACGGGGACAAGTCGGAGCTGGTCAAAATCACGACCGGTGAGCCGGCTTCGAACCGGATCGACATGGTCACGTACCGCCTGGATCAGGCGGGCAACGCTTCGTGCTCGACATCGGTGATGTGCACGGGATACCTGACTGCAGCCTACGGCCGGGCGTACGAAACGACTGAGCCGGACGAGTATCTCGACGACGACATCCTCGGTATAACGCATGACGGTTACAAGCGGGGCACCTTCGAAGCGACCTTGGACTCTCTGCACCGTTTCCGGGTCGTCACAGGTTACACGGTGGAGGGGGCGGCGCGGAGCATGGAAGAGAACCTCGTGGTGGACATGCCGCCGGGAATGTTCTCCCGGAATCCGTTCCGGAACAAGCGGCGCACGTTCCCGATCAACTTTAACTATCCGTACACTTATCAGTCGATCGTGCAGATTGTCGGCCCCGACGGTTCCGTCGCGGCCTCGGCCCCCCCGGACACGGCCTTCATGGTCGACGGGCTGCTCTACGAGCGCCATTGCTCCGCCGACGGATCCATGGTGCAGATCAGGAATTCGCTCAAGGTCGGCAAACCCCTCTTCGAAGTCGACGAGTACCCGGACCTGCGGGAGTTCTTCGTCGAGGTGGAGAAGGCATCCGCCGAGAAGGTGGTATTCACGATGACCGGGGGGCAGTGATGAAACGGCTCGCGTTCATAGCCGCAGCGGTCGTGCTCCTGACATCCTGCGTGTCGGCGGCCGACATCCCCGAAACCGCCGTCGAGCGGGGCGGCTACTTCGAGTATCGGCTCTACACAGCCGAGGTGACCGACAAAGGGGTACGTGAAGAAACCCGGGCGAGGCTGGTGATCCTGAACGACCGCGGCGAACGGTTTGCCGGTCTGTCCATCACCGGCGACACCTACAACAAAATCGACAATGTCCGTATCGACCTCTACGACAGCTGCGGGCAGAGGGTGTACTCGAAAAAGCTCAAGGACATGCTGCGGACCTGCGGTTTCGGTCCGTCCTACTCGCTGTACACCTCGAGCTGCACGTACTACATCGACCTTCCCGGACCGGCCTACCCGTACACAATCGAGTATGCGTACACCATCGAATCGACCTCGCTGTTCTTCCTCCGAGGGGGATCTCTCCAGAGCTACCTGCCCGTGGTGCGGGCAGCGTACGAGTTGAAGCGGCCTCCGGGACTGGACGTGCACTACCAGGTCAGGGGGCTGGACATCGAGCCGCAGATCACCGAGGGGAATCCGATGGTCTACCGCTGGGAGGTCGCGGATGTCGCGCCCCTGCCGAACGATGACTATCTCCCGGTCGAAGCCGAGGAGCCCGCTCACCTCGCGCTGTCGCCACACGCTTTCAGGTTTGACCGCAGCCAGTACAGCGGCTTTTCATGGAAGGAGGTCGGGAACTGGTACCGCTCCCTGGCGGCTGATCGGTATCTTCCGGCCGGTTCTCCAGCGGCGGCGAAGACCGGAATCGAAGTGATCTGGGACGCTTACAATCGGGTTCTCCAGGAGACCCGCTACGTTGCGGTGTCGATCGGCATCGGCGGGTGGCAGCCGCACCCAGCGTCCGATGTGCAGCAGTGCGGCTACGGCGACTGCAAGGACATGGCGACGCTTCTGGTTTCGTACCTCCGGCAGGCCGGAGTCGAAGCCTACCCGGTTCTGATAGCGACTCGGGGATCGGGCACGATCGATCCGGAGTTCCCTTCGTTCGGCTTCAATCATGTGATCACCTTTGCGATCGACGGCAGCGATACGATCTGGATGGACCCGACCTGCGATGACTGCCTGTGCGGGCAGTTGCCGGCGGCCGATCAGGACGTGCCGGTGCTGGCGGTGACTGATACCGGCGGCGTGTTGCTGCGGACGCCGTCAAGCACGGCCGACGACAATCGCTGGGTGAGGACGACAACCCTGCGTCTCCGCAAAGATCACCGCCTCGGCATCGAGGCGGAGTGGGAGGTTACCGGCATCGGCGCGCTGCGCCTGCAGGCGCTGTTCGAAGACTCCGATGTCGAAAACCGCCTCCGGCGCCTCGAAGGCTACTTCGCCGGCGAACTGGGATCGGTCAAGCTCACCGCCGCTACGATCACGGGCTCCCCGAGCGATACGTCGGGCCTCACCATCCGCCTCGAGGGCGCGACAGAACGGCCGGTGGATTTCCTCAAGCAGACCTGCTACATACCGCCGTCGGTGTACGGGGACGCGCTGGATCTTTCGGCGCTCAACCCCGAGACCCGCAAATACCCGGTCAATCTCGGCTACCCCCGGCGTATGCGCGACGTGGTGACGATCAGTTGGAAAGGAATGACGGGCGTGGCGGAAGCGACAGCGCCGGCCCATGACTCAGTGGAGTGTGATCTCGGATTCTGGCGCAGGGCTGCGGAAACGGGCGAAGAGTGGGTGAAGGTCATCCAGGATTCGGAGTGCCGTGAAAGGGAAGTCGGCTGTGAGCAGCTGGCGGCCTTCTCCGCCTTCGTCCGCGCGCGCCAGACCAAGGCCCGCGAGTTCGTGAAGGTGAAGATGGCGTCGGAGTAAGTGGAGGCGCTTCCCGACTCATTGGAGCCGAGAGTCGTCAGGCCGATCGGGCGGATTGTGGCAAGGCCGCAATCCACCCGGTCTGCCTCAGCCTACTCCAGCCGCTTGATTTTCTTATAGAGCAGCGAACGCTCGACCTTCAGTTCCTTCGCGGTCTCGGTCATGTTGCCGTCGTTGCGGCGGATGGCCGTTTCTATATACTCCCGCTCGAATTCCTGCACCGCCTCCTTGAGGGAGCGTCGGGAGTTGCCGGCGGCATTCGGCGGCAGGAGGGGCTTGAGGTCAAGGCGGGTGACTACCGCCCGGTCGCAGTAGATGCTCACCCGCTCCATCAGGTTCTTCAACTCGCGGATATTCCCCGGAAAATCATACGCACAGAGCATCTTCATGGCCTCCGAGTCAAGCTGTTTTGGCGCCGTGCCGGTATCGTCGGCAAAACGGCCGAGGAAGTGCGCCGCCAGGAGCGGAATATCGCTCTTGCGTTCGCGCAACGGCGGAAGAGTGAAGCTCACGACATTGAGGCGATAGAGAAGATCCTGCCGGAACGTCCCCTCGGCCACCATCCGTTCGAGGTTGCGATTCGAGGCGGCGATGATCGTGCAGTCGACCGTGGTCGTCTTGCTCGCGCCGACCGGCGTGACCTGCCGGGTTTCGAGAACCCGGAGGATCTTGGCCTGCGCCTCTGCCGGCATCTCGCTGATTTCATCCAGAAAGATCGAACCCTGATCCGCCTCGACAAACTTCCCCTTGCGATCCGCCCGGGCGCCCGTGAACGAACCTCTGATGTGACCGAAGAGCTCGGACTCGACGAGTTCCGCCGGAATCGCGGCGCAATTCACCGCGACAAACGGGCCGTTCGCGCGTGGCCCGGCGCGGTGGATCATGCTCGCAACCAATTCCTTGCCGGTGCCGTTCTCGCCGAGAATGAGAAAGCGGGAGGCCTTCGGGGCCGACTTCAGAATGTCGGCTTTGAGGCGAACGATGACATCTGATTCACCGACAAACTCCCCATAGGCCCGTGACGCCAGGCGGTCGGCCTCGGCCTGCAGGCGGCGGGTCCGCACGACGTTGTCGATGGTCACCAGCACGCGGTCCAGCGAGAGCGGCTTCTCGATAAAATCGTAGGCACCTGCCCGGGTGGCCTCGACCGCCATGTCGATATCGGCGTGCCCGGAAATCATGACGATTATGTGCCGGGGGTTGCGTTCGAGCGCAAGACGCAGCAAATCGATTCCGTTGCCGTCGCCCAGGAGCACATCGAGGAAAATCAGGTCGAAGCGGCCGGTGACAAACTCCATCCCGCGCGCGAACGACTCGGCGGTCACTGTCTCGTGGCCGCGGCGTTCGAGAGCGGACTTGAGCGAACCGCGGATGTTCTCTTCATCGTCGACAATAAGGATCTTAGCCATGGGACACCGGGAGTTTGATGGTTACCTGGGCGCCCCCCTCGGGGCGATTGGACAATTCGACCGTGCCGCCGTGGTCGTACACGATACGCTGGCAGATGACAAGACCGAGACCGCTGCCCCCCTTCTTCGTGGAGACATACGGCTCGAACCCGCGGGTGAGAATATCGCCTGGGAAGCCCGGGCCGGTGTCGGCGACCGTGAGGACGAGCAGGTCAGCCTCATCGCTCAACGTAACTGTAACGCAGCTGACGGGACCGGCCTCAAGGCCGTTCTTGATCAGGTTGACGAGCACCTGCTGGAGGGCGTCGGGATCGAGGTTAACGCTCTGCAGGGTGCCGGCATTCGTCAGCGTCAGGCGCCGTGCGGCGACCTCCGCGCGATAGAGTGATTCGAGTGGCGGGAGCAGGTCTTTCGGCGCGACATCCCGGAAGATCGGCGGGCTCATTCGGGCGAAACGCACGAACTCGTCCAGCAGTCGCGTAAGCCGGGTGACCTCGGACTTTATCGTCGTGGTCGTTTCGTCCAGAATCGCGGGAAAGTCGGGCAGCTGCTCGTGGTACGAGCGGCGCAAATCGTCTGTGCTGATCGCTATCGGCGTGAGCGGATTCTTGATTTCATGCGCGATCTTCCGACCCACCGCCTGCCACGCGGCTATCTTCTCGCTGGTGGCGAGACGCCGCTGGACATCTTTCAGGCGGAACGTCATCTCGGTGAAGGAGTCGGCGAGCTGGGCAAACTCCCCTTCGTCGTAGGCCATCACCGGCGTCGAGAAATCCCCCGATGAAACCCGGGCGGTCGCGGAGATGAGATTGTCGAATTCCCGTTTGGCGCGCCCGGCGATGTAGATCCCGAGAGCGACCGCGACAAGGACTGAAACGAGCGCGACCACACCGGTGATGAGCAGCAGATTGCCGAAAATCGCCGTGGCGGGGCCGGCGGTGAACGCCGCCGACAGATAGTAGCCGTCCTCCCCCGCCCCGATCAGCACCGCGCGCAGCGAGTCGCCGTCGGTGTACAGCCGCTCGGGCGACATATTGTCAAGCAGCGCCGGGGCATCCTCGGCGAAATCGATCCGGGCATTGGCGGCAATCAGCCGTTCGACCGACGAGAGGTAAGAACTATCGAGGTATTTGCCGGCGTAGACAGCATACTTCTCGCCAACCGGGACGATGTGGCCGATGGCGGCATGAGAGCCGGAGATGTCAATCTCAACCGTGGCCACAAGGCCGGCGGCATCCGGCTGCTCCCGCATCTTCGTCAGAACTTCGCCAATCAAACCGGGACGGTGGTGGCTGGCCAGGACGGTGTAATTCGTATCGAGGATTTCCAGGAAATCAAGATTGGCCGGAATGGAACCGATTCGCACGTCGGCCGGGCGGTCGGCGTCCAGCAGCAATAGGGCGCGGGCAACATCGGATGAAGCCGCCGCGTCGCGGACGGCAGTCGTGAGTTCCCCTGTGTAGGCGGCGTGGAAGTGCGCGAAACGGTCGAGCCCCCGCTGGGCCGCGACACGCTCGGCCGACGACGCCTGCCGCTGGCCGAGAAAGTAAATCACCGACAGCACTATCAGTGTCGGCGCGACCGCGACAATGATCAGCCACGTACGGATCCGCCCGGTGAACGTCATCGCCCGCATCCTTCCACCGCTTCAGGCAGGCGGACTTTGCGGAGGCCGGAGCCGTCGATGCCGCCTCCGGGAAGGAAGGCCTCTCCGATCAACGCCTGCCCCGGCGTGAAGAAGAGGGTCGGACGGAACAGTGGCAGCACACCGATGTCGTCGCGCAACGCTGATTCCGCCAGCATGAGGTACTGCTCCTGCCTGGCGGAATCCGATGACAGCGCGGCGGTGCGCAGGTAGCCATCGATTATGCGAACCGTCTCATTGGCGGCAGAGCCGGCGACCGTATCGGCGGCCAGCAGGCCTGTGATGTACCTCAGTATCGTCACGTCGGGAACATCGAGCGGAACGCACACCAGCCGGATATCAGCCTTGCGCGGGTCACCGACTGTCGACGTCTGGAAACGGTCCCGGGACAGAATGTCGGCGAAATAGCCGGCGGCGGCGTTGAGCATCGGATGCTCGACACTGATACTCACCGTTCGCGAACGCGAGCGAATGTTTTCCAGTAGCGTCCGCCCCTGCGACGGAGAGTAGGGGAAGGGGCGGGCAGAAGCCGCATCCTCACCGCGCAGCCGGTGAAAAGGCCGGATCGCGTCGCCATCGAAATACATCGGCAACCGCTGCGGGTCGAGGCGGTAGTACAGCGAAGTGGTGAGGAAACCGCTGCGGGTGATCTCGCGCGATGGATTGGGAAGCAGGGCGATAAAGAACGGGGCCGGGCGTGCGACCGTGCCCCCGGTATTGGGGAAGCTGACTTTCCGGTAGCTGAAGCAGCCGTCGACAACACCCTGCTCAAACGCGAGTGACATCTCGAACGGCGACTTGTATTCACGCACAGCCGGCAGTGCCACGGTGGAATCGCCCGGCGCATCCAGAGTGAAAGGCAGGTAGCCGACATGCCCGAGGATGACCGTCGCGGACGTATCGAGCGGGGCGCGCTCGATCTGCACGACCACGTCGGATAAAGGAAGCGTATCGAAGGCCTGCCCGGTCGGGTAGCTGAGAGAAACTCCAGGATAAGAGGATTCAATGCAGCCGGTGTACACCGCCTCCTTGCCGCGCATAACGACAAAGCGGCAGTTGGGATAGATCCGTTCCTCCAAACCGGCGCCGAAATACAGCCGGTCGAGTTTGTACTGAAGGGGGACGGCGGAAAGCCGCTCGCTGTCGCTTTGGGCGACAAGCGCCGCGGCAGTCAACAGGACGAGCAGGGCGGCGATGAACGCGTTCATGTGGTTCTCCTGTCCTGTATACAGCGCAAGGTGCCTCGGGGTCAGTGCGTGCGACAGATTTTGTCCTGTGGCACGATTGACACAACGTAAGTCGTTGAATAATAACGGGAGTTTTATGACGACACAAGGACTGTGTCATGCAAGACACAAATCACCTCATTCATCGGCGACCGGGAAAACGCCGTAAGTGTAACCCGCAGTGCAGGATACGGATTATGGCACACCTCTTGTAATGGTTGGCGGTCAGATGCAACCGAAACCACCAAACCTCAGGAGGACTGAAATGAAATCGAAAGGATTCTTCACCACGATGGCGGCGGCTGTGATCGCTGCCGGACTGATGACCAATGGCTGCTCCGACAAGGACAAGCCCCAGCCGGGCGGACTCTCATCGACCGATGTGACCGACAGCACTTCCTCGGCACTGATCGCCCAGATCGAAGAGCAGCGCCTTGCACGCGAAGAAGCGCTGTTCGCGTCGAACGGAAGCGACGCCATCGACGACGGCCTCTACGCGTTCGACGATATGATCCTGGTCGACAGCACCGTGTACGCGGTCAGCGGCAACGAACTGATCGTGTACAGCCTGACGAACAAAACCGAACAGCGGGTAGCCGCGGGCGGGTCGCTCCACGCAATCGCTACGCACGCCGGGAAGATCTATGTCGGCGGCGACGGCCTGTTCTTGTTCGCCGACGGCCTGCTCGAACCGGTGCCGATGGCGTTCGCGGGAACAATCGGATCGCTGTACAGCCACGACATCTACCTCATGGTCGGCACCACCGAAGGGCTGTACGCCAAATCGATCTTTGGCGATGTCGTGCTCTTCGACGGAGTCGTCGTGACCGCGATGGCCTCGGACAACAGCGGGCTGTGGGTCGGCACCGACGGCGCCGGGCTCTACCGCTGGGATGGCAACGAGTTCAAGCGCCGCTTCCTGCACCGTGACACGGCGGTGTTCGACGTGGTCAACGCGCTGGATTTCAGCCACAACCACCTTTTTGTCGGGACCGATGACGCGCTGTATGTCTACAACGGCGGCCGCTGGACCACGGTCACGACCGAGAGCGGGTTGCTGTCGAACACGGTGAATGGTATCGATGCCTCGGGCTGGGTGGTGTATATCGCCACCGACGGCGGTGTGGTGTCGTGGTTCAACTACAATATCATGCCGGTCGAGAAGTTCGAGGGAATCGTGGCCGCCGATGTCCGCGTGATCGGCAGCAAAATGGTGGTGGCGACCGAAGGGAACGGACTGCTCCTGAAAGCGGGGCCGGTGGTGACGACGCTGATCGAGCCGCAGGCCGATGTTTTCGAGGCCGCCCAACTCCCGACCGAACCCCAGGCCGAGTTCACTGCCGAATCCCCGGCCGAACTTCAGGCTGTACCAACGGTCGAGACGGCAGCGATTGAACCGGTCGCAGTTGAGCCGGCAGTCTTTGAGCCGGCGGCGATTGAGCCGGTAGCGGTCTACGACACGACTGAATAGCGGTCGAATGATCGCACTATCGGGCTTCCCGGCGCCGCGCTCCTGCCGGGGAGCCCGTTTTTTTGTGTGTTGGATTATCGGTGGTACGCGCGTAGGTTATAGCGGAAGCAGGTTGGACTTTCGGATAGGAGAGACGATGAGAGTCGCAGTCGCAGGGGGATCGGGATTGCTCGGATCGGCGATCATGCCGCACCTCGAATCGCGCGGCCACCGCGTCTTGCAACTGGTGCGGCGGGAGGTAAAGGATCCCGAGCGGGAGATCGGATGGAATCCGGCCAGCGACCGGATCGATGCCGCTGCGATGCAGGGGATTGAAGTGGTGATCAACCTCTCCGGTGAGAACCTCGGTTCGGGGCTGTGGACCAAAGAGAAGAAGCGGAAGATCCTTTCCAGCCGGGTTGACAGCACTGCGCTACTCGCTCGGACTGTCGCGGCGATGGAACCCAAACCGAAGCTGTTTCTGTCGGCGTCGGCGGTCGGCTACTACGGCAACACCGGCGATGACGTGGTGAACGAAGAAGCGCCCTCGGGTTCGACCTTCTTGGCTCATGTCTGCCGCAAATGGGAGGCGGCGACTGCTCCGGCCACAGAGGCGGGAATACGCGTTGTAGTGTTCCGGCTCGGCGTTGTCCTGAGCAAGGTCGGGGGCGTGCTGGAGAAAACGCTGCCGCTGTTCAAGCTGGGACTGGGGGGGAAACTGGGGGACGGACGGCAGTACATGTCGTGGGTGACGAGCGAAGATGTCGCGCGGGCGATGGAGTTTTTCATCAGCAATGAGCAGGCGCGGGGACCGATCAACCTGTCGACGCCGAACCCGGTGACCAACGCCGAGTTCACGACCGAGCTGGGCAAAGCGGTGAAACGCCCGACATGGTTTCGAGCACCCGAGTTCATGCTCCGGGGTGCGCTCGGGCAGATGGCCGAGGAAATGCTGCTGGCGTCGTGCCGGGCAATCCCGGAACGGCTGTCCGACGCCGGGTTCAGGTTCAAACACCCGGAACTGCCCGAAGCGCTGGCGGCAGTACTGGCCTGAAACGATTGACAGCCCGCGCAGCATTGGGTATTTTGTCGAGCCTGAGGGGATGCTGGTGTATCCCGGCAGGCTTTCGTTTTACCGGATCGCCCACGCACTTGCTGTGGTATCCGTGGGTCAACGGCGGTAGGTCAAGCACCGCTCTGGGTGCTTGACGGGTGAAGAAGAAAAGGCATGGATCCCGGCTTTCGCCGGGATGACAATATCTGAGCGTCGGCGACGACTACGCCTGAGCGTCGGAACAGGTCATCTTGCAGCCATGAAAAAATTTCCGTGGGCATGGGAAGAAAAGAAACCGGTCCTCGTCTACCCCGAGGGGAGCGAGCCGGGAAGCGGCGATATCCTCGAGATCGGTCCCGGGCGCGGCGATCTCTTGCTGTCGCTGGCCGGGGCGATGCCCGGGAAACGCCTGGTCGCAATCGAGATCGGCAAGAAGCGCTACTATCGCATGCTGCCGCGGATCGAGAAACAGGGGCTGACCAATATCCAGCTCATCTGCGGCGATGCCCGCATTGTCCTGCCCCGGCACTTCCACGGACCGACATTCGAAAAGATCTACGTCCTGTTCCCCGACCCATGGCCCAAAGCGCGGCACGAACTCAAGCGCCTGCTGCACGCGAGCTTCCTCGAACTGCTGGCGGCGACACTCAAGCCCGGCGGTGATCTCTTCATGGCTACTGACGTCGCCTGGTACGCCGAGTGGGCGATCGAAAGCGCCAACTGCGTCGCCGGGATGCGGAACATGGGGGCAGCGGCCCACGGTCAGCCTTTCGTGGGCCCGGAGGCGCTGTTCAGCTACGCCCCGACCTTTTTCGAGCAGAAGTGGCGCGCCGAGGGACGGACAATTCACTACATGCATTACCGGAAGACGGGGAACAGAGAGTAGGTCGGGTTCCGAGGAGCGAAGCTCCGAGAAACCCGACATTTCGAACAACTCGAAAACGCGCAAACGAACCCAATTTCTATCAGAGAGACTCATGGCTGTCAGCCGAGCGAAGGCGGACAATGCAAATCCTGTCATTCCCGCGGAAGTGGCTTAGCATCCTTTTCCGCCATTCCCGCGGAGGGGCCTGTTGAAAAGCCCCGAGCGCGGCTGTTGGCAGTCATTGCGAGGAGCGGAGCGACGAAGCAATCTCTCTTCGTACCAGCGTCTTGGCCAACGGAGAGATTGCTTCGCTGCGCTCGCAATGACTAGTCATAGACTTTT
>JBGSIV010000288.1:0-5457 GCA_041742355.1 Candidatus Zixiibacteriota bacterium | reverse complement strand
TAGTCGCCGAGAATGTCCGGATCGAATCCCCCGGCGAAAGCGACAGCACGGCGGCGTTGCCGGAGGCCATGAGCACGATCATCGTTTCCCCGATCGCGCGGCCGAAGCCGAGGACCACGCCCGCCGCCATCCCCGGCGTTTTCGCCGCCGTGGTGCTGGGGTTTGGCCGCGCCATCGGGGAAACGATGATCGTGCTCATGGCCTCCGGCAACGCCGCCGTGCTGTCGCTTTCGCCGGGGGATTCGATCCGGACATTCTCGGCGACTATTGCCGCTGAACTGGCCGAGGTTGTCTTTGGCAGCGCCCACTACAGCGTCCTCTTTTTCATCGGTACGCTCCTGTTCGTGTTCACTTTCCTGATCAACCTCGGCGGCGACATCGCCCTCGGGAGTATCAAGGAACGGCTGCAGGGGAGGATGTCATGACTCCGAGCCCGGTGACCTATCCGATGCCGGCGGACACGCCGGAGCTGACTCCGCTGGAATTCAAGCCTCGGGGGAGTGGAGCGTTTCCCAAAACGCTGACCCTCGTGGCGGCCGGGATCATCGCGCTGATGCTTTTTGTCATCCTCGGCAATATCGTCCTCGGAGGCATCGGCGTGATCTCCTTTGACTTTCTGAGCAGCCCTCCCGAAAATGGGATGGAGGGCGGCGGTATCTTCCCGGCCATCTTCGGGACTGTTTTCCTCGTGCTCCTCATGACGATCGCCGTGGTCCCGATCGGCGTGCTCACCGCGATTTACCTGCAGGAGTACACTCGGCCCGGCTCGAAAATCACGCGCCTCATTCGCATCGCGATCAACAACCTCGCCGGCGTGCCGTCGATTGTCTTCGGCCTGTTCGGTCTCGGCTTCTTCGTCGCCTTTGTCGGCGGTGGGCTCGACTCGATCTTCTTCAGTGACTCCGGCGGGCCGGTCTGGGGGCAGCCGGCGATCATCTGGGCTGCCGCGACCCTGGCGCTGCTGACCCTCCCCGTGGTGATCATTTCCACCGAGGAGGCGCTGCGGACGATCCCGCGGGAAATCAAGGACGCCAGTTATGCCCTCGGGGCCACCAAGCTGCAGACTATTCGCCGGGTCATTCTGCCGCAGGCGATGCCGGGTATTCTCACCGGCGGAATCCTCGCGGTCAGCCGCGGGGCGGGCGAGGTCGCGCCCATCATGTTCACCGGGGCGGCCTACTACCTTCCGTACCTCCCGACCAAGCTCAACGACCAGTTCATGGAACTCGGCTATCACATCTACGTCATGGCGACGCAGTCGCCGGATGTCGAGGCGACGAAGCCGATACTGTACGGCACGGTTTTGGTGTTGCTGCTGCTGACGTTCCTGCTTAACTTCACGGCAGTCATAATCCGATCCAAACTCCGTGCGAGACGGCCCAATGCCTGAGGACAAACACCATACCGACCGCAACCGGTCAGACACGAATATGAGCCCAAACGATCGATCCATCGAGACGCCGCGCCCGGAGGTTCGGGATGCGGGGTATGTGCCGAAGGCGCGCGAGGCCAAGCCGCACGACCGGGAGACGGGGCTGCCCAACAAGATCACGGTTGAGCACCAGAACTTCTTCTATGGCAGCCACCAGGCGCTTCATGACATCAGCCTCTTGATCCCCGAAAAACGGGTGACGGCGCTCATCGGTCCCTCGGGCTGCGGCAAGTCGACTTTCCTGCGCACACTCAACCGGATGAACGACACCATCCCCGGCACCCGCATGGAGGGGACGGTGCGCCTGGACAACCTCGACATCTACCGTGACATCTCCGACCTGTCGGCGTTGCGCACGCGCGTCGGCATGGTTTTCCAGCGCTCCAATCCGTTCCCGAAATCGGTGTTTGACAATGTCGCCTACGGCCTGCGTGTCAACGGCGTCAAGGACAAGCGGATTGTGGCGGAGGCGGTGGAAGACGCCCTGCGGCGGTCGTTCCTGTGGGAAGAGGTGGCCGACAAGCTCGACAAGAATGCCTACCTGCTGTCCGGCGGACAGCAGCAGCGGCTCTGTATTGCGCGGGCGCTGGCGGTCCGTCCGGAGGTGCTCCTCATGGACGAACCGGCCTCGGCGCTCGATCCAATTTCGACGGCGAAGATTGAAGATCTCATCGGCGAGCTGCGTAACAACTATACCATCGTGATCGTCACCCACAACATGCAGCAGGCGGCCCGAATTTCCGACTACACCGCCTTCTTCTTCGAGGGCCACCTGATCGAGTACGACGCGACGCGCAGGATCTTCACCAAGCCGTCGCTGAAGAAAACCGAAGACTACGTGACCGGACGATTCGGATGAGGTCCGGACCGGGAACCCCTGAACAGAGAGACTGGAGCACGGCGTAATGACACGTCACCTGCAAGTAGAGATCGAGAAGCTGAAGAAGAAGATATTGTCGCTCAGCGCGATGGTCGAGGAGCGCATGCACACGGCCGTCAAATCGATCGCCGAGCGCAACTCCGAACTGGCGCTGAAGATCAAGGAGTCCGACTGGGAAATCGACCAGATGGAAGTCGAGGTCGAGGAGGACTGCCTGAAGATTCTCGCCCTGCACCAGCCGGTGGCGGTCGACCTGCGCTTTCTCATCGCCGTCCTGAAAATCAACAACGACCTCGAGCGGATCGGCGACCTGGCCGTGAGCCTCGCCCGGCAGAGTATCTCGCTGGCCGGCCGTCCGCGGGTCGCTATCCCCTTCGACTTCCCCCGCATGGCCGAAATTTCCGAAGGCATGGTCAAGAGTGCGATCGACGCCCTGGTCCACATGGATCCCGAGATGGCCTCCGAAGTTTGCCGCCGCGACGACCAGATCGACAGCCTCCACCGCGGGATGTACGGGCAGGTGGCCGAGGTGATGCGGGCCAACCCTGGCGATATCGAAACCTACATTCACATGCTGGCGGTATCGCGCTATCTCGAGCGCATCGCCGATCACGCGACCAACATCGCCGAAGACGTCATCTACATGGTCGAGGGAATCATCACGCGGCACCGGATGGATGAGTACAATCCGCCGGAAGGCCGCAACGGGAATAAGACCAATTCGTCGGCCGGGAAGTAATCCTACTCGGCCGTTTCGATCGGCAGCAGCAGGAAGTTGATGTCAGTGACCGAGGCGCCGCTTTCGGCCGCTTCCAGATCAAATTCGATGAATTCCGGCTCGGTGGTGCAACCGAGCCGTTTTAATTGTTCCGGATCAATCGCGGCCCGGTAGCGCCCGGGGATCAGGCCGAGGTAGAAGAAGTCACCGTTGGAGAAGCTCATCACTTCGGTGAGTGACTCTTTAGTCTGGTGGTAGAACTGCACCTTGATTCCTCCCAGACCGATTTCCCCCGCACCGGTTCGACGCCGGACCATCCCTTCCACCTCGCCGGTCATGACCAGCGGGACATCAATCATCGTCACCATATTCGGGTTGAGGGGCACGCGGTAGCCTTCGTAGGTTGGCTTGAGCAAGGGATTGTCGAGGCTGGTCGGGTCGATTTGCACGAGGTGTTCGTCGTAGGGGTTGAGGCCCTCGTAGTAGTAGGTGGAGCGGTCGTCGCGGGGTTTCTCCCGCCCCCCCTGCACGCGCGCCCGCAGGCCAGCCACCGGCTCCTCGTTTTCGTCGAGCATGCCGTTGAAATTGTCATCGAGGAACGGCCGGACAACTGCGGTCGATCGGCCGACGCCGAAGTAGCGGTCGAAGAGGATCCGTTTCAATTTCTGATCATACCGCACCGAACCCTGCTGCACCTGGTTGAGCGTCGCCTGGCCGTTGGCGTACGCCGCGCGCGAGGAGAAATCGGCAAAGTCGGTGAACAGGCTAAACGTCACCCGAAAGACATTGGTCTTTGAGGCCATGTCCCGCTCGGCCGAAAACCCCAGCTGCCCGGTCCTGAACAGCCGCTTGTTTAGGAAGAAAGCGACACGGCTCAACCGGTTCTCGGTATGATCGTAGGCAATACGGAACTGCGGGCGGAACCAGCGCGTAAAGAAGACCGACGCGAAAACTTCGCTCGACAGGTTCTTCTCGGTTTGCTCGTTGTACCGTTGCGCCCGGTACTTGCCGAGGTAGTAGAAGTTGATCCGGCGGAACGACGAATTGAATCCGAAGTGCATGTTGATCTGGTCGCTCTGCTCGAATGTGTTCCAGGCGAGGTAGTAGCGGAAATTCAGCCGGCGCCGGTGCACCACCAGCGGAGATGACATGGAAAGCATCACCGTCCGCCGCAGGTGTGTCAGGTTGCGCTCGTCGTTCTCGAAATACGTCGACACGCCGCCGTCGAGACTCAAGACCGAGGGTTTGTTGTAGTTGAAGTCGACACTGGCGACATAGCCGGGGGAGTAGGCGCCATTGAGCGTCAGGTTGCCGACCGGCTGGTAACAGGTCTGGATATCCCACGCGGGGGATTCCTCAACCTGCGATCCCAGCGGGATATCGATTCCGAGTCCGGTGGTGATTTTTCGGGAGACGCCATAGAAGGCCGAGGCCTGGCCGTACCAGTCGCCGAGAGAGTCCAGGGGCTGCTGTCCGACCAGCGCGGCGTACTCGATCGTCTTTTCAGGAATCATGTTGTAGGGCACCCGCAGGTACTGCTCTTCGGTCCGGATCTCGCCGTCGGGGCCATACATCTTGAGCGTCACGACCGAGGCTCCGTAGTACAGGTCGACATCGAACTCGTAGCGGCCGGACAGGTCGGTGTAGACAAAGTCGGTCAGCTTCTGGTCGACATAGAGCTCGACCTCCCAGCCTTCGCCGAGCGTTCCCTCGATTGTGACGGTCCGGAAATACTGCCGCTGCGTCTGCGGCTTGTTGGTGACCGCGACTCCCCGCAACTGGCGGCCGAGGGGGCCCCCCGATCCGCCGACCAGCAGGTCGCCCGCCTCGATCTGCGTGATGAAATTGGCGGTGTCGACAAAGTAGTGCCAGCGCCAGGTGAACTGGTCATTGGAGAGGCCGGTTTCGCTGTTGCCGGTAGCGCCGAGGCTGAGATCGCCGCCCGCGACCATGGCGCCCATGCTCAGGTTGACATACTGCGCCCCGCCGCCGACCGGCGTCGCCGAGAGACTCCAGTCGGCCACCGCCCCGCCCAAGAGCGATCGACGGTAGGGGAGATTTTTGACGTCGCCCAGCTTCTCCTCATGCAATTGGAGCTGACGATGGGCCAGCGTGCGCTGCATCTTCCGGAACGCGGGGAACTCTTCGTTCAGCGGCAGGGTCACCCGCAGGTCGGCGAAATTGAACTGCATCGGCAGCCCGAGGTAGAATTCGAATCGGTCGACCCGCAGGAAGAACTCGGTCTCGCCGGCGATGTACTCGCCAGCCGGAAGCGAGGTCCGCTTGCCGCTTGCCGTAACCTCGCCGCGGGTGAGGTCGAACCGGAACGCATGGCGGCGGTCGATCACGTGCCCGGTGATGATCCCCTTCTTCAGGTCAATCTCAACGGGCAGGTCGAGCAGATCGAACACCTGCCCGACAGGGAGG
>JBGSIV010000287.1:0-23777 GCA_041742355.1 Candidatus Zixiibacteriota bacterium | reverse complement strand
TCCTGTTCGAGCTCGAGGGCTGGACGATCAGCGAACTCGCCGCCGGTTTGGGCAGGCCCGAAGGGACCATCAAGGCCCGGCTGGCGCGAGCGCGGCGGAAGATGCGTCGGCGAATCGAGCGGTATCTTCCTCCCCAAACCGAAAACCCGCTTCCCGGAAAGGCCGGATATGCGCTACCGCAAGACCAGGACTGACCGCGATCGTGCCGAGCGGATCCTTGATCAGACGTTTGCCGCTCTGCGTTCGTCGTCCGAATCCCCGTCGACCCCGCTGGCCCATCTGCGGACCCGGCTGGACGCGCGTCTGGCTGATTCCCGCAAGGAGACCTTCATGGCACGCATCCTCCATGCCCTCGGCGCCCACCCGAAACTCGGTGTCGGCCTCGCGGCCGGCCTGGCCCTCATGCTCTTCGGGGCGCTCGTTCCCCTCCCCTACAGCTCGGTTATCGGCTACAGCGTTAAAGTCACCGCGCCGGCCGATGCCCAGCTCGGACCGCAGCAGTATGCCAACGCCCTCCATGCCGCCGGTATCGCCAATCCGTCGGTGAACACCACCTATACCGATGACGCGACCGAGTACACGGTGGTCGGTCTCGCTTCCGAAGGTGATGCGGAGACGGCCGTGCGCACCGGCCAGGAGCTGCTCGGGGGAGATGTCGATTCCAAGGTTGTCCCGATTGTCAAGCGCACCTCCGGTACGCTCTATGCGCAGGCGATAGAGAAGCTGTTCCGGGTGGAGGTGACGATCGACGGCAAGTCGGACGAGCAGATCGCCGCCGAGATTGCCGCGCAGGTGGCCGCCCAGGGGGGTCAGGTCAAGGAAGTGCGCTTCGAACGCACCGACGACGGCCAGGTCAAGATCGATATCGAGATCGACAGCGCGCAGTAACTCGATCGACACGACATCGAGGTCAACATAGAGAAGGCCGCCGCGCCGGGTCAGCCCGATGCGACGGCTTTTTCCATGTTTGTTCGTTGCGTTTTTTCATTTCGGTGTGCGCGTTTTCCCGCGTCGCAGTAGGCATGCGGCGTCATCGGCGGCGGAACATGGCGGTTTCCAGTATTCGAAAACGGCCCTGCGCCCGGGCTGTGGGGATCGGTTTCGAGAATTCGAAAGCGGGATTTCCTCGGGGGAAGAACTATGGCGGTCGGGGTGATCGGCGTCCATCCGGTCTTCTGGTCCACTTTTGGCAGCATTCTGTCGGCGGATGTTTCCGCGCGGCCGGCGCCGGTTTTCCTTAGTCTGTCAAGGGAAAGCGGTATGTGGACTGACCGAATCAGCATTTTCCATTAATCCTAAACATGTGGATGTTTCAGTCTACGAAGGCAAGCCGCCGGCCCGGGAATGTCGGTTGCTGACGGAGTGCCTGACCCGTGCAGTCTTGAGATATCGAGATCGGGAATGTCCGCATACCGCAAGGGAAAGCGTCCGCCGTTCACAGAAAAGTCGGTTCTCGAAAGAACGAGAACCGACTTGATGCTCAATTTCCGCACAGGGGGCCGATGTCTGCGGGGGTCACAGTGGGAAGTACTGCTGGAAATCGGGGGTCAGTCGCGGGTGGGTGTAAACGCCGGCTTCGCGATTGAGCACATAGCCGGGTTCGAACTGCCCGGCGGCGATCCGTGCAGTCATCGCGGCCAGCCGGTCGATTTCGGCCTCGGTGTTGTACAGGCCGAACGACACGCGGATGGTTCCCGGGATGTTCGAGCGGTCGCGGGCGAGTATCTCCAGCTCGAGTCGCCGGGCGTCGGCCGGGGGTACCTGCAGCAGTTCCTTGACGTAGGTGTGCGCACAGAAGCAGCCCGACCGTACGCCGATCCCTCCCTCGCAGCTGAGAATGGCGGCGGCCAGCGCATGGGGGACATTCCCGATGTTGAGCGAGATGACTCCGAGGCGCTCGTGGGACCGGTCCGGGTCGGCGTTGCCGTAGAGCGTTACGCCGGGGATCGCGTGGAGTTTGCGCAGTGCGTACGCCGTGAGATCCGCTTCGTGATCGATCATCGCCTTCCACCCGAGGGACTGGAACATCTGGATCGCTTTGGCCAGCGCGACCACACCGATGATATCGGGGGTACCCGCCTCTTCTTTTTCCGGGAGGTCGGTCCAGTAGGCTTCTTCGAGCGTCACGATGTCGACGACGCCGCCCCCGACGGTATCCGGGTCGCCGTGTTCGAATGCTTCGCGGTGGCCCACCAGCACGCCGACGCCGAAGGGGGCGTACATTTTGTGCGCGGAGAAGACGGTGTAGTCGAGGAAGCATTCGGGATCGTGCGGCTTCATATTGAGCGGGCGGTGGGGGGCGAGCTGCGCGGCATCGACGAGGATCGCGGCGCCAGCGCGGTGGGTTTCGCGCGCAAAGAAGTCCAGATCGTTGAGATAGCCGGTGACGTTCGACGCCCCGGTGATCGCCACGAGGCGCACCCGGTGGCCGTACTCGCGGAGCTTGCGGAGGAAATCGTCCTTGTCGATCGTGCCGTCGGCATTGAGCCCGACATGTTCGACGAGTCCGACGCGCCTCCAGGGCAGTTCGTTGGAGTGGTGCTCCATGAGGGTTGTCAGGATGATGTCGCGGCTGTCATGGGACAAGCGGCGCGCGAGCTTGTTGATGGCTTCGGTTGTGTTCTTGGTGAAGATCACTACCTGGCGGTCGAGATCGGCCCCGATGAAGTCAGCGATGATGTCCCGGGAGCGTTCGAATGCCCAGCTTGCGAGTTGCGATTTGAAGCCGGTGCCGCGATGGACGTTGGAGTACCAGCGGAGGAAGTCGGTGACCGCGTCGGCGATCGGGCGGAAGGTCGGAGTTGAGGCGGCGTTGTCGAAATTTATGTACCGCTGCGGGCCGTTCAGGGTCGGGACGTCGGTGTCGGCGCCGACCAGGAGATCCGGCAGATCGGCAATGGTCAGGCGGGGTCGGGATTCGATCAGGGTATTGGGAAGATTCATATAGCTCTCACTCTCACAAGCAGTATTAACCGTAGTACTCAGGATATCGAGCGGCCGGGGCGGATGAAAGGGAAAATCGCGAAAGCTCAGGCGATGTCGCGGATTACCGAGATGTACCGGTCGGCCCACATTTCGCGGCGATGGAACCTATCGACGTGCGCGTAGTAGCTCTCGCCGAGTTTGATGCCGTCGATCTGCCCTTGTTTCAACTTGAGGATCAACTCGCTCAGCCGCTCCGGCTGGTCAGTCGGGAACCAGAGGGCGCCCCCGGCCTTCTCCAGTTCGTTCACCGCTTCACCGCCGCAGGAACCGAAGATGATCGGGCGTCCCGACGCCATATATTCGAAGAGCTTGCACGGGAAGGTTCCTTTGGTGATCGGGACCTCCTTCAGGCTCTCGACCAGAACATCCGACGCTTTCAGAAAGAACGGTATGGTCTCGAGCGACTGCAGGCCGATAAACGTGACGTTCTTCAGCCCATAATCGCGGACCATTCCCTCGAGTGCCTGGCGCTTCTGTCCTTCGCCGGCAAATACGAAGTGGATGTCCGGCTGATCCACCAGGTGGCGGGCCGCCTCGATCACGGTCTCCAGGGAGTGGGCCCAGCCCAGCGTTCCGGCATAGAGCACCAGGAACTTGTCGTCCCATCCGAATCGGCGGCGCACGCCGTTGGAATCGGCCTTGAGGAATTCGTGGCCGACCCCCGATTTGATGGTGGTCACCCGGTCCTTGGGGAAGCCGAGATCGGTGAGGTAGTTGGTAATTCCGTCGGTAGCCGTGACCACGTGGTCCGCCCGGCGGTAGAGCGAGTGCATGAACTTCTTGAGTACCCGCGTAAAGACTGAGGGGCGCAGATTGCCGAACTCCTCGCTCGACTCGGGCTGAAGGTCGCGGATTTCGATGATGAGCCGGGCGCGCCGGAACTTTGATATCAACCAGCCCACGACAGGAGTCGTCACGGGGGGAGTAGAAGCCAGGATGAGGTCGAATTTGCCGGGGATTCGGAAGCTGTTGATGATCGCGGTGAGCATGAAGATGACGAATCCGATCATGCGGCGTCCGGGGAACCGGTTGGAGGCGGGCATGACGTAGCTGCGGAAGATCTTGACGCCGTCGATCTCTTCACGGTAGAAGAACTTGCCCCGGTATTTTTCGGGGACAATGCCGTCCGGGTAGTTGGGGATAGCCGTAAGGACAGACACATCCATCCCCCCCCGGGCGAACTGACGGGCGAATTCCGCAAGCCGGCGAACTGCACCGCGTTCGGGCGGAAAGTGTTGAGTAACAATTAAGATGTTCATATAGCAACTCGTGCCATTCTACCGGTTTTTAGGCTTCTTCGCAAGGGTTTTTTGGGCGCCAACAGGCTCCGTGGTCCTTCGAAATTTTCGGACAAAAACGATCTTGAACTTGACTTCATGACATTCAGATGATATTTTCGCTGCACGTGAAAGAAATCACGATCTTAAGTGTCATAATTTGGTATAAAATACAAACAGAGCTAAGTTAGCTACGGAGTAAGTGACATGCGTAAGATTTCCCTCAGCATTCTGGTTCTGGCCGCCGTTCTGGCGATCGCCCTGATGGCTACGGCGCAGGAGAAGGCCGCCCCGACGCTCGTGGGTCCGGACAAGTGCAAGATGTGCCACAAGGATATCTACACCGCCTGGGAAGCTTCCGGCCATGCCAAGGCCTTCACCAAGCTGTCGGCCGAAGAGCAGAAGAAGGCCGAGTGCGTGGGTTGCCACGTGACCGGCGCTGACGCCACCGGCAAGATGATTGAAGGCGTGACCTGTGAATCCTGCCATGGTGCGGGTTCCGAGTACAAGTCCCCCAAGATCATGACCAAGAAGTGGAAAGACGACGTGGCCACCTATAAGAAGGCCGCGATGGATGCCGGTCTGGTTTACCCGACGGCCGAGCTGTGCACGAAGTGCCACAAGGCTGAAGGCAACGCGAACTTCAAGGGCTTTGACTTCGAAAAGGCGAAGGCCCTCGTCCACCCCGTGGCCGCGACGACCGGCGCCGCCGGCAAGTAACGCACCACGAGTCAAGTGAGTATGAAGAAGGCGGTTTGCCCTCCGGCAAACCGCCTCTTCTTTTGTCTGATGCCAGGTAGAGTTTTGCTCTACTGGCCGGCCAGGGGGAATGTCCGCACCGATACCCAGCGATTTCCCGGCAGCGGTGTAATCAGGTCGACACTTCGGGCCATGAATTGCTCTTCCGGCAGATAGGGCACGATCTTCTCCTTGACCATCATCACCCGGTGATCCGAAATCTCCCGGGCCACGGTCACATGCGGATGGTACTCCCGGAACGGAATCGGCATTCCCAGGCGGCTGTACAGCCGGTAGTACAGGCCATTGAGCTGGTCGTTCTTCTGGATTTTCCAGCAGATGACCGGGTATCGCGGATAGAAATCATGGATCGTGCCGAGACGAACCGGGATGACCTTTTCCGCGGTCAGCTCTTCCTTGATCATCGAGGTCAGTTCGTCCAGCGAGTGCCGTGATTCGAACGGGAAGACGATGGTGGCGTGTGAAGGGACAAGCTGCCACAGGGGGTCGTACCGTTCCCGCAGCGGGGCCACGACCTCATCCAGCTGCGGGGGTAAGAAGAGCACCAGCGCGAAGCGGGTGCTGCGCCGGTCTTCGAGATTTTGTTCGTAAAAATTATCGTACATTGATCTACTTGTGAAACACTATTTCGATTCTTCGGTTCATTGCCCGCCCTTCGGCGGTGTCGTTTGTGGCGACAAAATTGCTCTCTCCGCGGCCCTCGGCACGGATTCGGTTCTCGTCGACTCCCTGGGCCACCAGGAAATCTCGCACCCGGTTGGCGCGCTTCTCCGAGAGGGCGCGGTTGGCCTCTTCCGGGCCGATGTTGTCGGTGTACCCGGTGATTTCGGCCCGGATCTGGGGAGCGACCATCAGGACTCGCGCCAGTGACCTGAGTCGTTCCTGGCTGCTGTGGTCGATCTCGAAAGAACCGGGATCGTAGTCGATGTTCAGCACCATCGGCTCATCGAACATGGCCAGATCAATGCAGCCGTACCGGTCCACCGGCACTCCGAAGAGGGTGTTGGGGCAGTCATCCAGCCCGTTCGGAACGCCGTCTCCGTCGTCATCCGCCGGGCAGCCCCGGTCATCGACGACCGCCCCGCTTCGATTGTTCGGGCACTCGTCGCGGTAGTCGGGTACGCCGTCGAAGTCCGAGTCGACCGGGCAGCCGTAAATATCGACCAACCCTCGCGCGCGGACATCGGTTCCCGGGCAGTGATCCTGGCCGTCCATTATTCCGTCGCCGTCACCGTCGAGGGCGCAGCCGAACTGGTCCACCAGCACGTCCGGGGGGGTATCCTGGCAACGATCCTCGCTGTCGGCAACACCGTCGCCGTCGCTGTCCAGACCGCGGGTCGTGCTCGGTGGCAGCGCGGTTTTGTCCGGCCATTTATCGGCGTCCCGTTCCTCAACTCCGCCGAAGGAGTAGCGCACAGCGGCGGTCGCGCTCAGGAGCCAATGATCCCGATCGGAGCCGACGGCATCGGCGAAGTCGGTTCCGGCGCCGGTCAGGTAGTCGCCGTGGGCGGCGAGTATCACCGACAGCCGGGAGGCCAGCCGGAACTCCGCGCCGACCCGGGCGGAGAGGAATATTTCTGTCGAGGAGAAGTCGATCGTTTCGTTGCGCGATCCTATGCTCTCGAGGGTGGTGTCAGCCACCGGGTCGACCATCTTCCAGATGAGCAGGCCGCCCCCGAGTCCGCCCCGCAGGTGGAACCACGGCGCCGGGGAGTACAACTCGGTCATCAGGTCGGCCCCGATGCGAGTTCCCTTGAAGCGGGCGGTCGCGTTGGCCTTGTCGCCGCTGAAGCTGAAGCTGTTTTCGAGCGTGGGGTCGTTGTACAGATCGTAGAGGGTGAGGCTCCCTTCGAATGTCCAGCGGGCGTTCAGGTCGAAACCGGCCTCGAATCCGTAGGCAGCCCGGTGGTAGAAATGCGGTCGCTCTCCCCCGGCCAGGGTGGCCAGGCCGCCGCGCGCGCCGATAAAGTAGCGTCGCGCTTCCACCTCCGATGTCGCCGCCGCCAGCACGATCGCCGCCGCCATCCCTATCGTCAGCCAGCGATGTACCGTTCGATTGTAATGCATCATGCTCAGTAAAGCTGTTTGAGGTCTATCCCGGCGTAGTACCGATGCAGGATCTGCTCGAAGGTGTAGCCGGCCCGGGACATTCCGATCGCCCCGCACTGGCACATGCCGACGCCGTGACCGTAGCCGCTTCCGTCGAAGACAACGCGGAGCACGTTCCCGCTGTTGTCCCGTTCGATTATAACGTCGAAGCGATCGGACGGCAAGATTAAATCGGGACTGCTGGCCCGGCCGATGGCCCAGCGGATGCGGTCCTTCTGGAAGCGGTAGGTATCGGTGTCGGTGTGCACCTCGAGTTTCGCCACTCGTCCGCCGGGCGTGCGCTCGCGCACCTCGACGGTGCGGATCGCACCGATGCGGAGATCTTTGCCGCGATCGCCCGAGAGGTACTGCTCGAGGCGCCCCCGAAGCTGTTCTTCGGTGAAGACCTCTTTCCAGTGGTAGTACTTCGACCACGAGCACGATCCGCTGTCGGCTACGGCCTTGAGGTAGGGGATGCTCTCGCGGTCCCAGACGTGGGCGATGTCGTCGGTCATGCCGCCGCAGGTGGAGTGGTAGTAGGCCCCGATGAGCTTGTCCTGGTACGACGCCACCGTGCCGACGGTTGCGTCGATCGCCTTGTTGACGAGGCGGTTTTCGACCCCGTAGCCCTCGTATACCTGGTCGTACACGCTGGCTTTGAGGTCGTACGGTTCCTTGTCGTACTGCTGGAGGTGACCCATGGCGTAGGTCCGCGCCGCCACCGCCTGCGCCTTGACCGCCTCGACTTCATCGTCGTTCCGCTGGCCGAGTTCGGGGGGGACAACTCCCCGCAAGTAATCTTCGATGTAGAGGATGTTGATGAGCCGCACGTTGTCGCCGTACGGCAGGATGCGGATAATGCCCCGATACGGTTTTCCGCCCACTTCGGTGCGGTTGTTCGTTCCTCGGGGGAGGATGTTCACTTCGCTTGCCCGATCGTGGATGGTCTCCCCCTTGTGGTTGAGCACCTGCACCTCCGAGCGGAGGCTGCGGACGGTGACCGGTTTGGAGGAGTAGTAGATGGACTGTTCGCCGCCGGTCAGGCATTCAATCGCGAAGGAGTGGTCGGCCGACAGCTCCACTTCCGGCTGGTTTTCGGACAGGAGGATCCGCACGAACGGCACCCTGATAACGGATCCCGACTCTTCATCCTTGAGGCCGGGGATCGTGCCGCAACTCCACACGAGCGCCATGAGGAGAAGCGCAGTGCCGGTGCGGGCGATGATGTTGACAATCCTGGTGAACATGCTGTTTATCCGATCTCTATGAGTGTACACGCACAGGGGGTTGGGCGATCCGCCCCAGAACCGGGCGCAGGCGGGAATCCATGCCGCGCCGCGCGATCGACGGCAACGCTTCCGATCGAATGCACGCGGCCGCCATCACGGCGTACGCCGAGGCCTCGACCAGATCACCGTCGATTCCAAGGTCATCGACCGGGCGGATCGTCAGGCGCGGCAGCTCTTCCGCCAGTCGCTGACAGAGGTATCGATTGTGCCGTCCGCCGCCCATGAGATACAGGTTTTTGATGCGGCCGTCGGCCGCTGCCAGGGGCGCCACGCTCCGCGTGATGCCGAAAACCGTCAGTTCGGCCGCCGTGGTCATCAAGTCAGCCGAAGGTATCCGGCGTTGTCGACCGTGCGCGATGATGTTGTCGGCCAGCCGTGCGCCGAATGTCTCCCGCCCGGTCGAGGCCATTCGCCCCGAGAAGAATGATTCGGCGACGAGTCTTTCCAGCAGCGGCCGGTGAATCGCGCCCGATGCCGCAATCCGTCCCCCGCGATCAAACGGTCGGTGAAAGAGCCGGGCCGCCAGAATATCGCAGAGGCTGTTGCCCGGGCCGCAGTCGCGCGCTGCCGCGGCCTGACGGGCAGCGCGTGCAGGGAAGTAGAAGTAGTTGGCCATTCCCCCGATATTGACAATCATCCGGGATTCTTTTGTGTCGGCAAACAACCGGTGCATGGCGCCGGTCGTGATCGGCGCTCCTTCCCCGCCGATCGCGATATCGGCCTGGCGGAAATCCCCGACGGTCACCTGCCCCGTAGCCGCAGCGATCTGGTCGAGGGATCCGAGCTGCAGGGTGCCGTTGATGCGGAAACCGCCCAGGGGTACTGCCCCGGGCACGTGCCGGACGGTCTGCCCATGGGATCCCACCAGGTGCACTGTGATACCCTGGGTGGCGAGCCTCTTCATGTACGCGGCCGCTGTTTGTCCGATGAACCGTCCGAGGTAGTTGTCCAGCCGGACGATCTCTTCCAGCGTGGTCTGTGGGCTGTCGGCCGTGTCGAGGATCAGCTCTTTGAGGCGGGGCGGAAAGCGGCGTGCGTATCCCGCCACCATGCGAATCTTCATACCGGCGGCGATGCGGAGGACGGCGAGGTCGAGGCCGTCGGCCGATGTCCCGGAGTTGAGCCCGAGTACGATCAGGGGCGTGCGCGCTATGAGGCGTCGGAGTGACATGACGCCTAAACAATCACGGCAGCATGATGCTGTCCAGTTTGAATTTGATTCCGGAGACCCGCCCGAGCGCTTCTTCGACCCGATCGCGCGTGATGTCGCCGTGACGGTAGGCATCGACGAAGTAGTCGTAGGCGCGCATGGACTGCTCGTAATCGCGTCCGAACAGGAGCAGGTCATGGCCGGCGTTAAACGCCCGCACGGTTCGCGGGCCGATCTCGCCGAGGTCGGCTGCGCCCGCCATGGTCAGGTCGTCGGTGATCACCGGCCCGTCGAACCCCAGCCGTTTGCGGAGCATATCCTGAATGATGATGTGCGATCCCGTGGCGATCGTATCGTCAACCCCGAGCAGCCGTACGTGGGTGGTCATGATGAGATCGACCCCGGCTCCGACGCCGGCGGCAAAAGGCAGTCGTTCCCGCTGTTCCCACACCAGTTCGTCGTAGGGAATGACCGAGGTCTTGTAGTGCGGGTCGATTGCGGTCGCCCCCAGTCCCGGAAAGTGTTTGAGGCAGCTGAGGATTCTTCCGGCGCGCGCGGTCATGATCGACGTTTCGACAAACGGGATCACTTCCTGCGGCGTGCGCCCGAAACAGCGCTCTTTCAGGCAGGTTCCATTCTGGTCCAGGAACAGGTCGCAGACCGGGGCCAAGTTGAGGTTGATCCCGATCGATTCCATAAACACCACCGACCGGCGGTAGTCTTCCCGGAAACGCTCGACCGATTTCTCCGCTCCATACTCCGCGGCGGATCGAAACTCGGCAGGGGCTCCGCGCAGCCGGCTGACCCGGCCGCCTTCCTGATCGACCGCGATGAACGGGATGGTGGCGCGGTACTGCGATCGGATCTGCCGGATCGTTTCGCGCACCGCGTTGTGCCCCGGACAATTTTCCTCGAAGAGAATCACGCCCCCGACCTGTTCCTCGGCCAGGAAATTCACGAACGGTTTCGGCGGCTCGGCGCCGGGAAACCCGATGATGAACAATTGCCCCAACTGTTTCGACAAATCGGTCATGTCCTTACCCCTGCTTTCGCCATCGTGGCGCCACCCGTATTGCTGTCTATATTGCACAAACGAGGTTCCGTCCTTCGCCTTTCGCCCGGTAGAGCGCTTGATCCGCAACCGACACCAGGTCTTCCTGTGACCTGCCGTTCTCGGGATACGAGCTGACGCCGACCGACACGGTGATCCCGACTTCCTCCGGCCCACCGACATCCATCCGCGCCAGTTCGACCTGTTCGCGAATGCGTTCGCCGATCACCACCGCCTCGGAACGCGCTGTCTGCGGCAGGATGATCGTGAACTCCTCGCCGCCGTAGCGGCAGAAAATATCGACATCGCGGATGCATCCGGCAATTACTTTTGCCAGTGTCCGCAGCACTTCGTTGCCCGCTTCGTGGCCGTAGGTGTCGTTGAGCCGCTTGAACCAGTCGATGTCGACCATGATCAAGGACAGCGGCAGGTCGTAGCGGCTGGCCCGGCGCTTTTCCTCCTGGAGCTTGCGCACGAAGTACCGGTAGTTATACGCGCCGGTCAGTTCGTCGATAATGGTCAATTCTTCCGTCCGCTTGTGCAACTCGGCATTCTCCAGCGCGAGCGCGGCCGACCGCGCCACGATGGACGCCATCTGCAGGTCGCGCTCCCGGAAGTAGTCGAGGTCGGACGACTCGATCGTCAGCACCCCGTTGACCCGGCCGTGGGAGTTCATGGGCAGCACCATGACGGAGCGGGTGTCATCGGCCAGCGGCTCGAAATTGCTCCGGCCACGGATGTCTTTGACCCGGATCGGCTCGTCCTGGTCGCACACTTTCTTCACCAGCGGCATCCGGTCGACATCGATAGCCTTCAGCTGGAACACCACCTGCCCCTTGACCGACCGTGCCCGGTAGACATACTGGTCCTTGTGGTCGCGCAGGACGATGCCGTAGCTGGAGTACCCCATCACGCGGCCGAGAATCCGCACCACTTCCTTGATCACGCCGTCGCGGTCGAGCATCGAGGCGAGGTTGCGGGAGTTTTCGTAGATCATCTCCAGCTGTGCCTGCGATTTCTCCAGTTCGGAGGTGCGCATGTTGAGGGTATCGAACAGTTTCAGCAGTCGTTTCTCAGAGCGCTGCATGTGCTGGGAGACATACGAGATCGCCATGTAGTAGACGATAAAGAACCCCAGGCGCATGCTGATATCCTGGATGGTATCGAAGGTAAGATCCTGGCGAATCACCAACAGGTAGAGGCTGCATACCGCCAGGACCGCCGCTGTGGCAAACCAGAACTGCAACACATAGGCGGCCACCGATATCGTCAGGAAGAACAGGAGGAAGAAGCTGGTGTGAAGTCCCCCGGCGTAGAGAACAATCATCGGGATAACGATCAGATCATAGAGGATCGAGGTGAGGTAGCCGAGCTTGAGATTGAAGCGCCCCTGAATGCCGCCGTAGAACAGCGCCAGGTGAACCACGTAAGTGAAGAGAATCGTGTAGGAGAAATAGGGATCGCTGGAGAAGTACCCCTGGACGAATCCATACCAACCCACGACGAGCATCACCCCGATGCGGGACATGAAGTAGATCATGTCAAGCCGGGGTAAGAGAGTCTTATTTCGGTCGAGAAATAGCCGCATTTACGTTCATCTGCCTCTCCTCTCAGTATCGGCCAAAACTGATGAACGTTAATGGGGCAAAAGAGGTTATGGAGCCATCGGAGCACCCGCCGCGAGGCGTCCGCGGGCGAATTCCCGGAGTGACAATCCGAGTACCCCCAGCGCCAGCAGCAGGAGAAGGATGTCCGTTCCGGCCAGCAGCCAGTTTCCCATCGGCAGGTAAGTTGTTACTAAATAATAGCTTAGCGCGGCGATTGTGGTGCAGATCATGACGGCCGCCGGAATGAGCGTATACCAGCTCGCGCGGCCGGCCCGGTGCAGCCAGACGGTAACGGCGATGAGAGTCAGAGCGGCCAATAGCTGGTTGGTCGATCCGAAGAGCGGCCAGATGAGCTTGTACCCATTGGACATGGCCAGAACCAGCATGAGGACCACCGCAAGCGCCGAGTTGAACCAGAATTGGGTGAGAATTCTGGGCGGGTTGGGAATCAGGGTCTTCCACAGCTCCTCAAAGAGGTAGCGGTTCAACCGCACCGCTACATCGAGGGTCGTCACGAGGAACCCCTCCACCGTGAGGATTCCGAAGACTACCCCGAGGGCCATCGGCAGCCCGAACGCCGTCTGAAGCATGTGCCCCATCGAGAGCGAGAAGGCGAGGATCGGGTTGCCGCCGCCGACATCCGGCCAGGTGATCTGGATGTACTCGGAGAAACTCAGGCATGAGCCGATGGTCACCAGCACGAGGATCGCCAGCAGTCCCTCGAGCAGCATACCGCCGAAGCCGATAGCCCGGGCCTGGCTTTCGCGGGCGAGTTGTTTCGATGATGTTCCTCCCGAAACCAGCGCGTGGAAGCCCGAGATGGCCCCGCAGGCGATCGTGATGAACAGGAAGGGCCAGACCGGTCCGAGTTTGGCATTCCCCTGCGCGAGGTTGGTGACGGGTGCGCTGACCTCAAGTCCCTGAAGGCCGGTGACGAGAATCCCGGCCGCCAGGGCCGCCATCCCGGCATAGAGGATCTGGACGTTGACGAAGTCCCTCGGCTGGATGAACAGCCACACCGGCAGGCCGCAGGCGAAGAGGGTGTAGACGGCAATAATGACCATCCAGACGGTCGGCGGCAGACCGATGGGGTAATGGAAACCGATCCAGATCGAGAGTGCGGCGACCGCGAACGCGATCGCATACGCCAGAAGGGTAGAGATGTGCCTGCGGGTCACGAGGTATCCGAGAAGCGGTGCAAAGAGGGTGATCACGATCACCGACATGGATGCGATCCCGCCGATCACGCCCATCGGCTGACCGTTGTGCTCCTCGACGCGGAGGAGTGATTGCCCATCCTCCAGTCCGAGGCTGCTCAGGGGGTAGAGCGAGGTCAGCGAGACAGCGGTCAGCGAGAGGAAGGCCGAGGTTACGAGGACGATGAGGACAATGGTGAAGATGATAAACAGCAGAAATCCGGTCGGGCCGAGCGCTTTGCGGGCGATTTCCGCCATGGAGCTCCCCCGTTCCCGGATCGAGGCGTAGAGCGCGGTGAAATCGTGTACGGCTCCGAAGAAGATCGCTCCCACGACGATCCACAACCAGACGGGTCCGACACCGTAGAGCACGCCCAGGGTCGGGCCCACGATAGGCCCCGCCCCAGCGATGGCGGAGTAGTGGTGAGCGAAGAGCACCGAGGGGCGGGTGGGGACAAAGTCGCGGCCGTCGTTGATCTCGACGGCGGGCGTGGGACGGCCCGGCTGCAGGCCGACCTGCCGGGCGATGTACCGGCCATAGACATTGTACGCGAGGATGAAGAGCACGACCGCGCTCAGGAGATACACCAGTACATTCATGACGACGCCTTCCGATTGCCGCACTGCCTTTGCTCCGTGGACGGAGCGTGTACCAGATACCACGAATATATGCCCTGGCGGCACGACAGCAAGGCCTTCTTTCGGGAGGTGGTACGGCGCGCCGACTGGCGCTTGTGAGCCATTCAGACCCGGTTGTCCAGCGGGATTCGGAGCCCGGTTCGGACGTACGGGGGCGCGTTTTTTTGTTGGTTTAGCCGGTCCCTATTATCTATACATGTGGTAACCTCAACCCCCGGCATACGTACAGAAAGTTGTATGCGCAAAGGCAGTTACCACCGGTCAATCCGTCGACTCCCCGCTCCGGGGATGCTCATCCTCGCGCTGGTCTGTGTTCTCGCCGCCACCGCTTCCGCAATGGTGTTCCAGAAGGCGGAGCACCAGCACATCTCGAACCTGCACCATATCGAGGATGACTACTACTCCTACGCGCAGGATTTGACGATCGACGGCCTGATCGACGGCGAGCTTGCCTCGTTCAGCTACAACTTCCGGCTCAACGGCGAGGTCACTGGCACGGCCAACATCTTTGCGTATCAGCTCAGCCACCGCGGGCAGATCGGCCGGTCTTTGCGGGGGTTTGCCAATTCGATCACGATCGACGGCACGGTCGGCCGCTCCGCGCTGCTTCTCGGAAACGATATCACGCTTAACGGCCCCGCGGTGATCGAACGCGATGCCCGCCTGATCGGCAACAATATCCGCATGTACGGCACGATCAAGGGGCAGACGCACATTTCGGGCAAGTCGATCATCATTGAAGGCCTGATCGACGGAGACCTGATCCTTCGCACCGACGGGAAGATCGAGATCACGTCCACCGCGATCATCACCGGCAACCTGACCTACACCTCGACGGACAAAGAGGCGATCGAGATCGCCGAGGGGGCGGCGATCTCCGGAGAGGTTACCTGGACGCCGCCCGAGGATGCCGGCCAGGAGGATGACGGCGTTCTTTCGGCGCGCAGCGTTATTCTCGCGGTCGCCAAACTGTTCGCCGCGTTTCTCTTCGGCGTCATTCTGATCGCCGTGTTCCGCCGCTACGCGGAAGAGTCGTTCATGCAGTTGCACACCCGCCCGGTGGTGGCGTTGGCGGTTGGGTTTGTGGTGCTGATCGGATTTGCCCTCGCCCTGGTTATCCTGATTATCGCGGTCGCGCTGGTAATCGCCGGGCTCATCGTTGTTTCCGGCGACGGCATCGTGGTCGGCGCCCTGCTGCTGATATTCTCCACCCTCATGCTTCCCATCTCGAGCTTCGCCTCCGTCTGCGGCGGCATCATGCTCTATGCCGGCAAGATCGTCGTGGCGCTGCTGCTCGGAGCGCTGCTCCTGAGCCGCGTTCGCTCAGCCCGGGCTCTCAGCGCATTGAATCTGCTGCTCGGTCTCTTGCTGCTGACGATCGGCTTTGCTGTCCCGTACCTCGGCTTCCTGCTCTACCTGTTGGCGAGCGTTTCCGGGGCCGGGGCGATTGCGATGGGGGTGCGTTTCTGCAAGCGCGTTTATCCGGCGACTACGGCCGCGCAACCTCCGGCGTCAGAGCCTCCCGCGCCGACGCCGCCTCCGCTGGGCTGAGTTGATTCTGTGACGGAGTTCTTTCCGATTCGGCACAGGTGACTTCGGGGATCCCCTCCGGGCGGCAGATATAGCTAATCAGGCTAAGCGAGATACTTCATCAGCCGGTCAGGACCGGCTCAGAATCCGCCCGCCGCGCCACGTCCGCGCGGATCCGATGCTCCCGACATCAGCCCGGCTTCATTGACAAATATGGCGTGCACCTCGCCGAAGGGGGAGCGCTCCTCCACCACGTGGCCGTAGCGGATGAGCGACTGGATGGTGTTGATGTCGAATTTCCCCTGCTCAAGGTACAGCACATCGGGCAGCCACTGGTGATGCGCACGAGGTTGGGCCACCGCCTGCTCGAGCGGCTGTCCGAAGCGCACGACGTTGAGAATTGTCTGCGCCACGGTTGTGATGATCCGCGATCCCCCCGGCGATCCGAGAACGAGGTACGGCTCCCGGTTCTTCAGCACGAGGGTCGGGGCCATGGATGACAGCATCCGCTTGCCCGGTTCGATCCGGTTGGCTTCTCCGCCGACCAGTCCGTAGGCGTTTGGCACCCCCGGCGCGATAGCGAAGTCGTCCATTTCGTTGTTCAGCAGAAAACCCGATCCCCCGACGACCAGCTTCGATCCGTACCCGGTATTGATCGTGTAGGTGATCGCGACCATGTTTCCGCGGGCATCGCACACGGAGTAGTGCGTTGTCTGGTCCGATTCCACCGGCGCCACGGTGCTCAACCCCGGATTGACCTCGGCCGAGGTCCGGGCGTGGAGCGGGTCGACCCCCGCGCGCCGTGCGGCCAGGTAGGTTGAATCGAGGAGTTGCCGGGGGACATCGAAGAACGCCGGATCTCCGAGGTATTCGGCGCGATCGGCGTAGGCCATGCGCGCCATTTCGGCGAAGAGGTGGAGGTACTCCGGCGACGACGGGGTCCAGCTTTCGAACTTGTATGGCTCGAGCAGCTTCAGAATCTGCCCGACGATGATTCCCCCCGACGAGGGCGGCGCCATGGAGTAAATGTCCAACGAGTCGAAGACGTAGTGCACCGGCTCGCGCCACACTGGCCGGTAGGCGGTCAGATCTTCGTGGGTAATCAGCCCGCCGTATTTCTGCATGGTGGCCACGATGTCGTCGGCCACCTCGCCGGTGTAGAATCCCTGCGGTCCCTGCTCGCCGATCAGGCGCAGGGTGTTGGCCAGATCTTTCTGCACGAGCCGCTCGCCGGCGGCCGGGGTCTGTCCATCGGGCGCGAACACGACGCGGGTCTCCTCGAAGGCCGAGAGGTCCTTTTCATACGAGCGCATTTCCGCCGCGAGGTGTTCATCGACGACAAATCCGGAGTCGGCCAGCACGATGGCGTACTCGACCAGTTCCGACCATGGCCTGGAGCCGTACTCTTTCCACAGGGCGTGCAGCCCGGCCACGGTCCCCGGCACGCCGGCGGCCCGGGCGCCGAAGGTTGAGGCGCTGTCGATGACGACGCCGCTGTCGTTGAGATACATGTTCGTTGTGGCGGCTGCCGGCGCTGTCTCCCGGAAGTCGAGCGTGCGGATCGCTCCCGTGCGGCCGTCGCGAATCACCGCGAATCCACCGCCGCCGATGTTACCGGCCACCGGATGGACCACGGCCAGGGCCAGACCGACCGCCACCGCGGCGTCGAATGCGTTCCCCCGGTCGGCGAAGACTTTCACCCCGACCTCGGTGGCTTCCGGGGCGGCCGTGGCAACCGCGCCGGTGTCGTAGAAACGGGTCACCCTCGCTCCTTCACATGTCATGAGGGAAATCGCGCAGAGAATGAACGGCGCCAGGGTGAACCACCGGCGCCGGTATGACTTTGGAAGACTCATGGGCCGACTGCCTCGTCAGCGTTTGTCGACGACGAAGATGACGCCGTCGGGGAAACTGATGGTCAGCGGAATCCCTTCCTCCAACTCCTTGGCCGAGACCTTCAGGACAGTGGGATTTTCCGGATCGCTGAACATGTCGGTTAACTTGATCTTGGGGGCTTTGAAGCCGAGGTTCTTGAGGTCGGCCCGGACGATGATTTCCTTGGTGGTCGCCTCGAAACCGTCGGACAGCTCGCCCGGCGGCGGCGCCACGACGAACAGGAGCGCCTTCTTGGTTCCCATCTGGAAGGCGATGTCGACCGACGGATCGGAGCAGTAGAGGTGCGACGACAACTTCTCCCCTTCGAGGATCGACTCGATGAAGGCGAGCTTCTTGTGGTTGCCGCCCGATGCGATGTCGAACGAGAAGAACACGAAGTTCCCCTTGAAGCGGGAGGAGCTCACGCCGAGGATCTTGGCGCCGCACTTGGCCACTTTGCGCGTCTTGGCGTCGTCGGTAGCCCGGATGCTGCCGTACATATAGGCCGGGAAGTCCCCGCCTTCCTTGAATTCGACCGAGCCGATTTTGTACTCGGCCGTGGTCTTGATCCGGAAGTGGTTGGACAACACTTTGCAGTCGCGGAAGTTTTCGTCGTAGCGGGGAATGAGGCCGCACATGATAACGGTCTGGCCGTTTTTCACCAGTTCGACAATCGCCTCCTGGTCGCGCTCGGCCATAACTTCGGTGGACGGGATGAAGAGTACTTTATAATCCTTCATCGTCGTCCAGTCTCTATTTTCGCGCACGCCGAAATTCAGTTTCAGCCGCATCAGATCACGGCAGAAGCCGACGGTCGATTCGTTCAGCAGCCGCGGGACATAGGCGAATTCTTTCTGCGAACTGGTCAGATTCAGCCAGGAGTAGAGCCGGTTGCCGACCACGGCGATCTGCGGCTTGGTCTCCATATCCTCGATTCCGACTTCACCGATCCCGGTGTTGAAACGCTGGACGATCTTGTAGCCGTCCGAGACGGTGCCGTCGTTGTGGAGGGGGGAACCGTACCAGTGCTCGCGGTCGACGAACATGTAGTGGTTCATCCCCTTGAATCCGGCGGCGAGGCCGGCGGTGAGGTAGAACCGACGGTCGTTGTTGCGGACCGGGGCAATCTTCTGTTCGCGATCGGGGTCAGCGGCGGGTCGGCCGGAGACGAAGGAGGAGGCGAAGGCGAAGCCGTACTCCTCTTTGAGAAACTTGGCCTTGATCGAGAGATCGAAGTAGTTCCCTTCCGGAAACGCGTTACTCCCCAGAAACGGCGCCATTTCTTCGGGGACGAGGTTGTACGCCGGGAGGAGATCCCCCGGGCGGAAGTAGAGGGAACGGAAGATCAGCGGCTCCACGGTGTACGAGGTGAACAGATCCTCGACTGCCTGCAGGTAGGTGCGCAGCACATACTGGCGGAAGCGGAACCAGTCAAAAACCTTGGGGTAGTCTTTCAATTCGAGGTCGGTGAATTTCCGGGGAGGCTCGACTTCCTCGAAGGTCCCGAATTTGCTCTTGTATTGGAGGTTGAGCTTCTTGATGTCGCTCTCGTAGGTTTCCTGGAGGAAGCGGGCGTAGTACGTCGCGAGCACGTCCGGGTTGTAGTCGGCGCTGGCCGGGTCGAGCATGCGACCGAACGAGGTCTCGTAGTCCAGTTCGACCATGAAGACCGGGCCGCGGGGGTGCACGTAGTTCTTGGTCGTCTCGATGAAGGCCTTGAAGTAGCTTTTCAGGTGGAACTGGAAGTTGGGGTGCAGGTAGCTCGGGAGGTAACCGGTTTTCACGCCGTGGTCGGCGGGAAGTTCGCGCTCGGTCCCCTGTGCGTCGCGGGCGAACACCTTGATGTCGTTAAACAGGTGTTTGGGCAACCCGCCGTAGGGCAACTGCCCCGCCACCCAGGGGCCGGGCCGCAATATGACTTTGAATCCGAACTCGCGGGCCAGCTCCAGAAAGACCACGAGGTCTTTCCGGGGGTCGGTCATCCCCGCGAAGTCGTACATTTTGGTGTGATCCTGATGGATGTTCCAGGGCACCGCCGAGGCAATAATCCGGAAACCGGCTCGCTTGATCCGTTCAAAACAGATCGACCAGTGGCGCTTGTCGATCCGGAAGTAGTGTAGTTCCGCTGAGAAGGGCGGGTAGGTTTCCTTACCGATAGAGAACCGATTACCAATTACCCCTAACATTGTAATGCCTTATATGTCAACAGCTTATGATGTTTTTTGCAATTCACACAGAGGTCTATTATATCACATCTTCTCCATAAAGTCAATGGGAAAGATTTATTTTGTTGTTATACAATGACTTAAATGATTGCTGACAGATTTTGACACTATTTTTCGGGGGCAAAAAGAGAACAGCCGCAGTTTTGGCTGCGGCTGTTCGTCAGATCTGAACGGAACGCTGGATAATTACTTAACCAGCATCATCTTGCGGGTCTCGCTGAAGTTGTTCGCTTCAAGCTTGTAGAAGTAGATGCCCGAGGCCTGAGTGCCGCCGTCCCACTGGATCGAGTGGTGGCCGGGGCCCAGTTCTTTGTTCACGAGGGTCGTTACTTCCTGCCCGAGGATGTTGAACACGGTCAACCGGACTTTCGACTTCGACGGAAGGTCGAAGGCGATTTCGGTGGTCGGGTTGAAGGGGTTCGGGTAGTTCTGCGCGAGCGAGTAGCTGGTCGGAAGGTTGTCGCTATCGTCGCCGACAGCGGTGCCCGATCCGCCAAAGGTCACCTTTCCGGTGTATATCGGGAGGTGATCGCCCGTTTCGTGCACAAACAGGTACTCCGTGCCGCCGCTGTAGGTCAGCGTGTCAAACTCAATCCCGTCCGAGCCGTCACCGGCCCAAGAGGCCAGAGTGAAGTCATAGGTGGCCCAGAGGCGACGGCCAGTCGCATCGGCCGCCACTGACCCAAAGAGCGATGCTCCGCCGAACAGGAAACGCATGTTGGTGTTGGTCGTGGCCCGGCTGTTTCCCTCATAGAGGAACACACCCAGATCGAATCCGGACACCGCGGAGGACGCGATCGCCGTGTCCATGCTGAGGCTCGTCGCCGAATTGTCCCAGCGAATCCCCATCGTGGCACCGACGAGCGCTTCGTCACTGAAGACCCACACTTCTAACTGCGCGGTGAGCCCAACGGTATCGACGGTCAGTTCCAGATCAATCGTGTCGGGAAGGTTGGGATCCTGGGCGTACGCCGTTGTACCGCATACGAGCAAGACGGTCAGAGCGATCATTAGCAATCTTGATTTCATGCAGCTGCCTCCATGCTTGACATTAGTATCGTTTCAGTCACAAGTTACCGGTACCATAACAGCGGATCTCCCTCACGGTTCCTCGGGGATGCACGCTACGGCGCCTGCCGCAGACGACACACCCCTGCCGGGCGTACGAAGCCGCCATTTCCTACCAAGATATGGCAGGGTCAAAAAGGCGTCAATAAAAATTCCTCGGCGCAAAAAGAAATGCCCCCAAACGGAAACGGGCGCCTGTGGTGGCGCCCGTTTCAGGTAAAATCAGGTCATGGAATCACTTGGAGGGCGGCGGCGGACCCGACTTGAAGAGGTAGTTAACGAGGAAAGTCAGGTCGGTGACGTTGATGCTGCTGTCGGCGTTGACATCTCCGCCCCGCGTATCCGGCTCGGCGCCACCCTTGAAGAGGTAGTTCACGAGGAAGGTCAGATCGGAGACGTTGATTTTGTCGTCGCAGTTGGAGTCGCCATGGGCGCAGGCTCTCACCACCAGGTATCCGGGAGAGAACGCCGGCCAGTAGTCGCCGTAGGCCGTGGTGATCCGCGGAGCGTTTCCGTTGATAGTCGCCGTATCCACGACCACCACCAGATCCGGAGTCGGATCGTTCGCCACCAGGAACCGGAGGTTCAGGATCACGCCGGTATCGGCCGGCAGCCAGGATGATCCGGTCCCGGTGTTGGAGCGGAGACGTATGGCAAAGCGCTGGTTGATCAGGTCGGAGCCGCTCATCGAGGTGCTCTCGAAGTAGCCTGTCCGGGTTCCGGCCACGGAGTAATCCAGGAACTGGACTTCCTGGCCGTTGTGGTTCTCCAGCTGGAAGGCGAACATGATGTCGCTCGCCTGTGCGGTGTTGCGCAGGAAGATCGGGTACACGACCGTGTCCCCCGGCCGCACTTCCACGGAATCCACCTTAAGGGTGTCGGCGCGGGCCCAGATGTAGCGGCGGAGGTGCTCTTCGCCGTTGCCGATCGAGGCCGTGTCGTCGACAATCAGGGATACATCATAGACGCCCGGCTCGGTATAGATGTAGCTGGGGTTCTGGTCGGTCGATTGTGCGCCGGTTCCGAAGCTCCACAGCCATGAGGTGGGCGACAGCGGGGAGAGGTCCGTGAAGTCGACGGTCAGCGGCACGTTGCCGTCGGTTGCCGTGGAGGTGAACTTGGCCCGGCCCAGTCCCTGGAGGGCTTTGAGGGCGTTAATGCGCCCGGAGCCGAGTTGGTACCAGTAGAGCGGGTTGTTGACCGCTTCCACCGAGTCGGTCGTCACGAGAATTATGGAGTCACACTGGAACCGGGTCAAGGACGGCATGGCCGAACGAACCAGGAGGGCCAGCCCGGCCACCATCGGCGAGGCCATCGAGGTGCCGCCCAGGGTGGCGGTGGTGGGGACGTAGGCATTGGAGTAGGTCGACAGGATCGAGGATCCCGGCGCGCACACGTCGACCCAGTAGCCGTAGTTCGAGAAGCTTGACTTTATGTCCGACTGCGGCCCGACGGAAGCAACCGATAGTACGCCCGGCATATCGTCGATTTCGTCGCCGGTGCTGGCGTTGTCGTTGCCGGCGGCATGGCACACGGTCACTCCGGCGGCGACGGCGTTGGACGAGGCGATGGCCGAGACATAGGAACCGCCCCAGCTCTCGTTGATGACGTCCGCGCCCATCATCACGGCGTAGTTGATTGCCGCGGCGCAGTCGTTGGTGTTGACGTATCCGTTGCCGTCGCTGCCCGTGTAGCCGACCCGGAGGCACATGATCCGCACTCCGCGGTAGGCGCGGTGTCCGCCGAACCATCCGCCGGCGGCGCCCGTCACGTTGATGCCGTTGTTGGTGGCCGCAGCGGCAATGCCCGCCACGTGGGTACCGTGGCCGTTATGGTCGTTCGGGTCGGGATCGCGGCCGCCGCCGTCCTCACCCGGCCAGACCGAGCCGGCCGAGGTCAGGAAGTCGTAGCCGATAAGGTCATCGACGATCCCGTTGCCGTCGTCATCAACCGAGTTAAGGTCATCGGGGTCGAACACGACCCGATCGCCGTCGAGATCCTCGCCCGGATTCACCCATACGTTCTGGGCGAGGTCGGCATGCTTGTAGTTGACACCGGAATCGATGCAGCCGAAGATGACGGAATCGGATCCGTTCTCGATATCCCAGGCGTCGTAGAAGTCCGGATCCGGAGGACCGGGTTCCATCGCCCATTGCTGGGACCACTGCGGGTCGTTGGGGGTTGCCAGCAGCGGCATTTCCCAGACCGGCTCGGCCATCCGGACGTTCGGGTTCTGGCGCAGGGACCGGACGACGGCGCGGACATCCTGGTCGGGGGGGAAAGACAGTTCGAAGAAGCGCGACAGATCGTGCTGTCCGGAGTTCAGTTTCGGGCGTTCGTTCTGCCACGGGAAGATCTTCCGTGCATCGGCGACCTTCAGGTCCGCCAGGAGCGCGTCGAGACTTGCGACGCCGAACGAAACCCGTCCGAACGCCTTGGCCGTAGCGGCCGGATCGACGTTATCTTCCAGTTGAACTGAGACCAGCCCCGGCAGCATGCGCGGTTTCGGCTGTTCGCCGTTGGGATTGTACACCGCCTGCACCGGAGAGGTCGTGCCGAGCACTGCTGCCGACACGGCAAGAACCGCCAGCAGACGACTGAGCTGTACCTTCATCCTGTTCACTCCCATCAGTTTCTATAACAATTGCGAATCGTCGATTTCGGGAATACTGCACCTATAACCGGATCTGTTCTCTCAAGGTTCTTCTCATCTTGTGCCCCGGTTCGTCCGGCGAACCCGGGGGTAATTCTGGGGGACATCCTGTCATTGTCTATCGACCGCTTGGACCGATAGCCATAGAGGAATCATGGTGCCGCAGTGAGGAGTACGGTAGTTATTCTGACGGCCGGATGGCGGATCCGGCACGTGTTTCTCCGCTGTAAATATAAGCAAATCGTGGAAATCGACAAGCACAAAATGGCCGTCCCGAGTGATCGGGACGGCCTTGTTTTACCGGACAACAGTCGGGCTAAACGCCTTGGTCAGGCCTTAGCACGGAATCGGAGCCGGACCAGCCTTGAACAGGAAGTTCACGAGG
>JBGSIV010000286.1:0-8490 GCA_041742355.1 Candidatus Zixiibacteriota bacterium | reverse complement strand
AGGCCGCCAAGGGGCAGGTGCCGGCCGTCCCCGCACCGGGACACACCACACTGGGGAATAGCCCCACCGGCCAGGGCGGCCGCTCGACCGCCCCGACCATGGCGCCGCCAATTCGCCGCACGCCCGAGAAAAAGAAGCGCGGATTCTTCAAACGTCTGTTCGGAATGAAATAGCCACTCAGGAGGCAGGCATGTCTGACGATAGTCTCATTATCTACGAAGAAGAAATCAACCAGATCGACGCCCTCATCTCGAAAATGCTCAAGGGAGCCGAGGCGAAGTGCGCCCTGCTGGTCGACAAAGACGGACACCTGATCACGCGTCAGGGGTTCACCCACTCCCTCGATACCACCGCCCTGGCCGCTCTCTTGGCCGGCTCGTTCGCATCCACCAAGGAAATCGCCAAGCTCGTCGGCGAACCGGAATTCTCCGTGCTCTTTCACCAGGGCAAGAAGGACCACATCCACATGTCCCTGGTCGGCGAACGCTCCATCCTCGTCGTCATCTTCGACGACCGCACGACCATCGGCATGGTGCGCCTCTACGCCAAGGAGACATCCGCCGAACTCGGCAAGATCTTCGAGAAGATCAAGACCAACGTCAGCGACGAGAAGCAGCAGACGTTTGCCAGCGACTTTGCCCAGGGAGCCCAGGACAAGCTCGACGACATCTTCCAGGACTAACCCTCCGCATCCCGTCCCGGGGTGAAACGGATCCGTGAGGGTAAACAGACGCGAAGAACGGAACTGACAGAGGAACCATGCCTTCAGACATCGGGGCAATGCTGGTCAAGGCCGGCAAGATCACACCGGAACAGGCGGAACAGGCCGACAAGGCCGCAAAGGAGCGGGGCGAAAAGGTCGAAGCCGCGCTCGTCCGCATCGGTGCGATCGAATCCGAGGAGGAAATTGCCAAGTTCATCGGCAAGCACCTCAAGATCGGAACTATCCGCCTTGAAGACATCGAGCTGAACCCCGACATCGTCAAGCTCATCCCCGTCGACATCGCCCGCAAGTTCAAGGTCATCGCCGTCTCCAAACTCAACAAGACCCTCCTCGTCGCCATCAGCGACCCGAACAACATCTACGTCCTCGACGCCGTCAAGTTCATCACCGGCTGCATCGTCCAGCCCGTCCTGTCGCCCGAAAAAGCGATCGAAAAGGCGATCGACAACTACTACTCCGACGGCGGCGGTTTTTCCGAAATCGTCAAGGGACTCGAAGACGCCGACAGCCTTGAGGTCGTCGCAACTGACGATATGCCCAGCGAGATGGATCTCATGTCGGCCATCCAGGACAAACCCCTGGTCAAACTGGTCGACTCCATCATCGCCGACGCCATCCGCATGGGCGCCTCCGACATCCACCTCGAGATGTACGAAAAACGCATCCGCGTCCGCTACCGTATCGACGGCGACCTGCGCGAAATGGCCCCCCTCCCGTTCAAGTACCGCGGCGCCATCGTCTCCCGCGTCAAGATCATGGCCGACCTCGATATCGCCGAACGCCGCGTCCCCCAGGACGGCCGCATCAAGATCAAAATCTCCGGACGAACCGTCGACCTGCGCGTCTCCGTCCTGCCGACCATCTTCGGCGAGAAGGTGGTTATGCGTATCCTGGATCCCAACGCCCTCATGGTCGACATGACCCGCCTCGGCTTTCGCGAAGAGGATCTCTCCAAGTTCGACAAAGCCATCCACCTGCCCTACGGCATCGTCCTCGTCACCGGCCCCACCGGGTCGGGTAAAACGACTACCCTGTACTCGGCGCTCAAGCAGATCAACACCATCGACGTCAACATCATGACCGCCGAAGACCCGGTCGAGTTCAACTTCGACGGTATCAACCAGGTCGCCGTCCGCGCCGAGATCGGCATGTCCTTCGCCGCCGCCCTCCGGTCGTTCCTGCGTCAGGATCCCGACATCATCATGGTCGGTGAGATCCGCGACGGTGAGACGGCCGAGATCGCCATTCGCGCCGCCCTCACCGGACACCTCGTCTTCTCGACTTTGCACACGAACGACGCCCCGTCGTCGATCAACCGTCTGATCGACATGGGCGTGCCCTACTACCTCGTCGCCTCGGCCACCAAACTCATCCTCGCCCAGCGCATGATGCGCAAGATCTGCCCGAGCTGCAAAGAGGAGATTAACCTGACCCCCGAGCAGGTCGAAAGCCTGGGCGTACCCAAGGATCTGCTGCGCAACATCCGCGCCTTCGAGGGCAAAGGTTGTCGCGAGTGCAGCAACTCCGGAACCTCCGGCCGTACCGCCATTTTCGAGGTCATGCCCATCACCCCCGACGTCGAAAAACTCATCCTGGCCAAAGCCCCCGACACCGAAATCGCCCGGCTGGCCGTTGAACAGGGCATGTTCAGCCTCCGAATGTCTGCCGTCGAAAAACTGAAAGCCGGCATGGTCTCGATCGACGAAGTCTTCGCCGTTACCACGACCAGCTGACCCCTTTTCTAATCCTCCTTCCCGCAACCGTTTATCCCGCCTTTCCCGACGCTTTCGGGTCAAGAATTGCCCCGTTCCGCCGATACTAGTAACGAAATAGCCGGATTCCGAAAACAGAACCATTGACCTGAATGGGAGCAATAGATGTTTACACTCCGCGAGCTGCTTGAAGAAATGGTCAGGCTGAACGCATCGGATCTGCACCTGACCGTCGGTGCGCCGCCGGTCGTGCGGGTTGACGGCAAGCTGCAACGCCTCAAGTACGACGTCCTCACCAGCGACCAGACCAAAAAGCTCTGCTACTCCATGCTCACCGAGAAGCAGAAACTCAAATTCGAGCAGAACTCCGAACTCGATTTCTCCTTCGGCATCGAGCAGATGAGCCGGTTCCGCTGCAACGTCTTCATGCAGCGCGGCAACGTCGCCGTGGTCCTGCGGCAAATCCCGTACAAGATCCGCACCTTCGACGAACTCGGCCTGCCCAAAGTCATCGCCGAATTCTCCAAACTGCCGCGCGGCCTCGTCCTCGTCACCGGCCCCACCGGCTCCGGGAAATCGACCACCCTCGCGGCCATCATCGACAAGGTCAACAAGGAACGCCCGGTACACATTATTACCGTGGAAGACCCGATCGAGTACCTGCACCGCCACCAGACCGCGCTCATCAACCAGCGCGAGGTTTACTCCGACACCAACTCCTTCGCCGCGGCCCTCAAGTACGCCCTGCGCGAGGATCCCGATGTCGTCCTCGTCGGTGAAATGCGCGACCTCGAAACCATCGAGTCGGCCCTCTCCATCTCCGAAACCGGCCACCTCGCCTTCGCGACCCTGCACACCAACTCGGCCTGCGAATCGATCAACCGTATCGTCGACTCCTTCCCGACCAACCAGCAGGAGCAGGTCCGCGTCTCGCTCTCCTTCTCCCTCCAGGCCATCGTCTCGCAGGCGCTGATCCCGAAAATCGGCGGCGGCCGCGTCATGGCCCTCGAAGTCATGGTCGCCACCCCGGCCATCCGGGCCCTCATCCGCGATGACAAGGTCCACCAGATGTACTCCATGATCCAGTCGGGGCAGAAGTACGGGATGAAGACGATGAACCAGTCGCTCTCCGAACTCTACACGACCGGCAAAATATCACTCAACGACGCTATGGGCTACAGTCCGAACACGCAGGAACTTGGCGAGATGCTGTCCCGCCAGAAGACCCCGGCGTTTTCGTAATCGCAATATTGGAAAGGATGTTCCTCATGCCAGTATTCGAATACAAAGGCAAAACACTCGCCGGCGCCGCTGTCCAGGGATCGCTCAAGGCCAAGAGCAAGAGCGACCTCGAGCGCGTCCTGCGACAGAACCGCATCCTGGTCACCTCGATCAGCAAACGCGCGCCCGAACTCAACATCAGAATCGGCACCGGCATCAAGCGCATCGATGTCTCCCGATTCACCCGCCAGTTCGCAACCATGATCGGCGCCGGCCTCCCCATGGTCCAGTGCCTCGACATCCTCGCCACCCAGATGGAAAACAAGGAACTGGCCAAAATCGTCACCGACGTCAAGGAAGGCGTATCCGGCGGCGCAACCCTTTCGGAAGCCATGGCCCGCCACCCGAAAATCTTCGACCCGCTCTACACCAACATGGTCGAAGCCGGTGAAGTCGGCGGCGCCCTCGACGCCATCCTCGTGCGTCTCGCCGTCTACCGCGAAAAGGCCGACAAGCTCATCCGCAAGGTCAAAGGCGCCATGGTCTACCCCTCGGTCGTCATGTTCGTCGCCATCGGTGTCACCATCGCCATGCTCACCTTCATCGTCCCCGTATTCGCCAAGATGTTCGCCGGACTCGGCTCCGAACTGCCGGCGCCCACCCAGGTCGTCATGGCAATCTCGAACTTCCTCCAGGCGAACTTCCTGTTCCTGATTGTCGGGACAATCGGCCTGGCGGCGTTCATCATCTGGTGGCGCAAAACACCCCAGGGCGGCCTCGTCTGGGACAAAACCATGCTCCGCCTCCCGGTCCTCGGCACCCTCGTCCGCAAATCCGCCGTCGCCCGGTTCACCCGGACCCTCGGCACCCTGCTGGCCTCCGGCGTGTCCATCATCGACGCTATGGACATCACCGCCAAAACCGCCGGCAACCGGGTGATCGCGGCCGCCATCAACAAGTCCGTGCTCGCTATCGCCGAAGGCGAAACGATCACCGGCCCGCTCAAGGAATCCGGCGTGTTTCCCCCGATGGTCACCCAGATGATCTCGGTCGGTGAAAAAACCGGCGGCCTGGACGAAATGCTCAACAAGATCGCCGACTTCTACGATGAAGAAGTCGACGACGCCGTGTCTGCCCTCACCTCGATCATCGAGCCGATCATCATCGTCATCATGGGTGTCGTCATCGGCGGCATCCTCGTCGCGATGTACCTGCCGATGTTCGACATCATCGGCAAGATCGGCTGAGCTGAGCCAACGCGACCTGCAACGATCGTAACGAAGGACGGCGTCGAACGGCGCCGTCCTCTTTCTATCCGGTCTGACAGATGGTAAGCAGTGAACACCGACGCCGCCTGGCCTGGTTCATCCCCCTCCGACTGGCCACCTTCCTGATCGTCTTCACCGTGGTCGTCCTGTGGATGCGCTTCCCGGGCTTCCTGCGCCTGCCGTTCTTCCTGTACGCCGGCGTCACCCTCGGCTTCACCCTGCTCCTGGCCCTGGACCTGCGCCAGCGCCTCCGCGCCGTCACTCCGCTTGTCGTCGCCCTGCACTTCCTCTTCGAAGTCGCCGTCGAGTCCGGCATCATCTACGCCACCGGCAACATCAACTCACCCTTCTCGGCCCTCTTCATCCTCACCATCGTCTCGGCCGCCCTCGTCTACCGACTGGTCGGCACCCTCATCATCGCCTCCGTCGTTTCGCTGGCCTACAGCTTCATCATCTGGCTGGGACTAACCAACAACGACCCGGAGTGGTCGCTCCAGGCGCTGCGCACCGTGTTCTCGACGCAGGAAACCGCCTTCTATTCCATCCTCATGCACATCCTCATCTTCTACCTGGTCGCGTTCATCGCCGGATACCTCGCCGAACGCCTCCGCGATCAGGATCTCCGCCTCGCCGACACCTCCCGCGCCCTCCGCCGCGCCCGCCTCGAAACCGACGACATCCTGCGCCACCTCAACTCCGGCCTCATCACCGTCGACGCCGAGGGATGCATCGTCTACTTCAACCGCACCGCCGAACGAATCCTCGGCTACCACGAGGAAGACGTCAAAGGAATACGCTGCGACGAAGTGTTTGCCGGCCGAATGCCCAACCTCGCCGAAAGCCTCATGGACGGCATCAGCCGCCGGGTGGCCCACCTGCGCCAGGAACTCGAGATCACCGACCTCCACGGCAACACCGTCCCGCTGGGCCTCTCGATCTCTATCCTCACCGAGGAAGACAACAGCACCCCCCGCGGCGTCATCGCCATCTTCTCCGACCTGACCGAAGCGAAAGACCTCGAAAAGAAAGTCCGCGCCGCCGACCGCCTAGCCGCCGTCGGCGAACTCTCCGCCTCCATCGCCCACGAAATCCGCAACCCCCTCGCCGCCATCTCCGGCTCGGTCGAAGTCCTCCAGAGCGCTCTCGCCGTCGAAGGCGAGAACCGGCGCCTCATGGAACTGATCGTCAAGGAGTCCGACCGCCTCAGCAAGATCCTGACCGAGTTCCTCCACTACGCCCGCATCGACCGCCCCACCTACGCCAAGGTCGACCTCTGCCGTATCACGACCGACGTCATGCACATCGTCTCCCACCACGATTCCTGCCGCGAAAACACCCGGCTGACTTTCGACTCGGACCAGTCGGTCGTGTATGTCGTCGGCGACGAAAACCTGCTCGTGCAGCTCCTCCTGAACCTCGGCGTCAACGCCTGCGACGCCATCGGCGCCGACGGGGGAGAGGTCAATTTCCGCGTCTTCTCCCGTCACCCGGACAAAGTCGTGCTGCAGGTCAGGGACTCCGGCTGCGGCATGTCGGAAGAACTGATGCGCCGCATGTACGAGCCCTTCTACTCAACCAAACGCCAGGGCACCGGCCTCGGCCTGGCCATCGTCCACCGCGTCTGCACCGCCCTTCGCCTCGGCATCGCCGCCGAATCCGCCCCCGGCCGCGGAACGACCTTCTCCATCGAATTCCGCAACTACAACGCCCTCCCGTACCCCGGCCGCGAACCCGCTGCGGCTGCCACCCGCTGACCCCGAATTTGGTTTGCTTTTGCCCCGCAGTTGTATAATTTACTCTGTCCTTGGAGAACCCTTGGGAATGCAAACTGTGACGGAGCGATAATGGCAACGTGGAAAACGACCCTTACGACAGCCGCCTTCCTGACCCTCGCTCTGGGCTGCGGCCAACCGCCGACTGTGACACACGAGAATGCCGGGCAGTTCGGCAAAGTCGTCGCCCGAACCGACGCCGGCTACTCACTCACCTTCCAGCAGCTCTACGAAAAGCTCGACCAGAGCCGGAAGTTTCCAAAGGGCGCTTCCCTGTCCGTGGCGGAGGTAGGCGACGAACTCGACCGCATCCTCGTCGATACCCTCGCGGGCCTCGCCGCTGACACCATCGACCTCTCCGCCTGGTACGAGTACAACCGGACCTGCCGGTCCCGGTACGACGACTACCTCATGCACCGCTTCGGAGAGGTGGAGCTCTTCAACAAAGCCAGGGTCGATTCGGCCGAAATCGACTCCTTCTACACCGCCCACCCCGAGCAGTTCACTCGCAAGGAGCAGGTACTCGTCCGGCATATCCTCGTCACGAACTACGGCATGACCCTGACCGCCGACTCCCTGCGCATCCGTGTCATGCCCGCAGACAGCGTCGAACTCGAGGCCGAGAAATACACCTGGAAACTCAAGGGGCTGCTCGACGAGGGCCGTCCGTTTGAAGATGTCGCCCGCGACTACTCCCACGACAGCCAGGCCCGCGCCCGCGCCGGCCTCCTCGGCTGGGTCGAACGCGGCACCTATGAGGATCCTTTTGACTCCGTCGCCTTCAGCCTGTCTCCCGGGCAATACTCGAACCCGTACCGTTCCCCCAACGGCTGGCACATCGTGCTCGTGGAGGATCACCGCCCCGAGGACCGGGCCCCTCTCGACAGCACCGTGCGCGCCCGCATCGATGCTGCCCTGCGCAACCAGCGGGCCGAAATCGCCGCCCGCCCCCTCATCGACTCGCTCGACAAGGCAATGGAACTGACGATCAACGAGGCCATCCTCGACACCAATATCCTCCTGCTCCCCAAACCCCTCTGGGCCGCCGTCGTGAACGGAACCGACACCGTCGAGTGCGCCGACTTGTTCATGCTCGAGGACAGCTACCGCCGGCGCCTCAAGATTGACAACACCACCAATGACTTGAAACGCGAAATCGTCCGCGTGGCCGCCCGCAAGTTCGCCGTCCTGCAGGCCGCCCGGGCCGCGAAAACCGACACGCTGCCCGATGTCGTCGCCCGGAAACAGGCCCTCCAGCGCCAGTACCGGAAAATCGTCTACATGCTCGACTCGCGCGACGATGCCTGGATCCCCTCCGACTCCCAGATCGCCGAATACTATCGCGCCCACATGGCCGACTATGAGATCACCAAGCCCTTTGTCGTCCAGCACATCATCGTTCCCGATTCAGTCTCCGGTGAGTTCCTCCGCGACCAGGCCAATGCTGGCGTCGACTTCCTCGATCTCGCCGAAGAGTACTACCCGGGGGAGACAAGTCTCCGCCGGGCCCTCGCCGATCTTGGCGAGATCGGGCCGACCGATGTCTCGCCTGAGTTTTTCGAAGCCGCCCGGATTACCCCCGTCGGCATGGTCAGCAACCCGGTCAAGACCCAGTACGGCTGGCATATCGTCAAGGTGATCGAACACCGTACGCCGCTCACCATGGAACAGGCCCGCACGCGGATTGTCACAGCCCTCAAACAGCAGCACGAACGCGAACTCTTCCACGCGTTCCGCGACCGGCTGTACCGGCAGTACGCCGTCACCTTCCCCGGCCGCCTGTACCCGGTGAT
>JBGSIV010000285.1:0-28326 GCA_041742355.1 Candidatus Zixiibacteriota bacterium | reverse complement strand
GACGAGCTTCACTGACGGTGAGGGCGCGGCCGCCGAAATCGGCGCCCTGGAGGCCGTCGATGGCCGCCTGGCCTTCGCTGTTGTTCGGCATTTCGACAAAAGCGAAACCGCGCGAACGGCCGGTCTCACGGTCCATGATGATCTTCGCCGAGGTGACAGTGCCGTACGCCTCGAACTTCGCTTTGAGTTCGTCGTCATCGACGCCGAACGGAAGGTTGCCAACGTAGATATTCATTGTATCAAACTCCAAAAAAGACTTGTGGTCGGTTTTACTTAGTGTCCTCTCCCCAGAGAATCAGATCATAAGGCAATCCTCCCATAAGACCGTTAATCGTAAATCGGGCCTGCCGTTCGGCGCAGGAACGGGCGGATTCGGGCAGCAGGCCAGGGACGCTGTATATGAAAGAATCACTGGTTCTCCTTGTCGGCGCTGATAATCTGGGCCAGGATCTTCGAGACCGGCACGGCGCCGTCGCCGAGCTCCTTCTTCATCTGCGGGAAGAAGAGGACGTCGCGGATCGAGTGCGAATCGGTTAGGAGCATGACGAGCCGGTCAATGCCCATGCCGAGTCCGGCAGTGGGCGGCATGCCGTAGGTCAGGGCGGTGATAAAATCGTCGTCGAGCGGCTGCGCCTCTTGGTCACCGGCCTCGATCGCCTTGCCCTGCTGCATGAAACGCCGGAGCTGGTCGGCCGGGTCGTTCAGTTCGGAGAAAGCGTTGCCGCATTCCTGGGCGGCGATGAACAGCTCGAAGCGCTCCGTCAGACGGTCGTTGTCGCGGTGAACCTTGGCCAGCGGGGAAATGTCTTTCGGGAAATCGGTTATGAACGTCGGCTGAATCAAGGTCGGCTCGACTTTCGCTTCCCAGATCGCTTCGACACACTTGCCCCAGTTGATGAGTTCTTCGTCGGGCAGATGGAGCGACTTGCAGGCGGCGACCGCCTGGGCGTGGTCCATAGCGAGCAGGTCGAGGCCGGTGGCCTCTTTGATCGAGTCGACCATGGAGACCCAGCGGAAAGTCGGCTCGACATCGATCCGGTGCGCGCCGTAGCTGAACGTGTATGAACCGTGGGCGGCCATGGTGACCTCGCGGATGAGATCCTCGACGAGGCGGGCCATGTCGCGGTAGTCGGCGTAGGCCCAGTAGGCCTCGATCATGGAGAATTCGGGGTTGTGGAGACGGTCCATGCCTTCGTTGCGGAAGTCCTTGCAATACTCCCAGACCCGGTCGTAGCCGCCGACAATGAGGCGCTTGAGGTAGAGTTCGTCGGCGATGCGGAGGTACATCTCCATGTCCAGCGTATTGTGGTGGGTCTGAAACGGCCGGGCGCTCGCACCGCCGTAGATCGGCTGGAGCACCGGGGTCTCGACCTCGAGGAAGTCGTGCCGGTTGAAAAAGTCGCGCACGGCCTGCACGATCTTCGTGCGTTTGCGGAAGACCTCGCGCACCTCGGGGTTGACGATCAGGTCGGCGTAACGGCGGCGGTAGCGCACCTCGACATCGGTCAGCCCGGCGTGTTTGTCGGGCAGCGGGTGGAGAGTCTTGGTCAGCAATTCGAAGTGTTTGACGCTGAGCGTGCGTTCCCCCATACGGGTGACGAACAGCGTGCCTTCGCAGCCGACGATGTCACCGAGGTCCAAGGTGTCGAACAGCTTGAACTGCTCCTCGCCGACGTGGTCGATCTTGACGTAGATTTGTACCCGGCCGGTGTGGTCGTGCAGGTCGGCGAAAAAGACTTTGCCCATTTTGCGGATGAGCATAATACGCCCGGCGATGCGCACGACGGTTTCGCTCGCGACGAGCCGGTCGAAGTCGGCAAGGAGTTCGGCGACCGTGTGATCCCGCTCATACCGGTAGGGGTACGGGTTGACACCCTGGGCCTCGAGGTCGCGCGCTTTCTGGTAGCGGATGCGAATGAGGTCGGCCAGGGGAAGCTGGATTTCGGCGTCGTTGGCCGGCGCAGCCGGCTTCTGGTTTTTATCGGTCAAAGCGAATCCTTGTATTCTTTCCTGGATTACACCGTCATAACGGGGGCACGTCTGTGAATAATTGACCGGATGATCAGGCTCTCTGTTTCAACTTTGCGCGCATGGCGTTCCGCACCGGGGCGGGAACGAGGTCGCGGATATCGCCGCCGTGGATGGCTACATCCTTGACGATGGTGGAGGATAAGTATACCCATGACAGGGCGGGCATGAGAAAGACAGTCTCGATGTCGCGGGCAAGTTTGCGGTTCATGAGAGCCATCTGGAACTCGTACTCGAAATCAGAGACAGCCCGGAGGCCGCGGATGATGGCGTCGGCCTTGACATCGGTCGCCAGATCAGCCAGGAGACCGTCGAATCCAACTACCTTCACTTTCGCGGAGTGCTCTTTTGGGCGAACGGACTGCTCGATGAGCCGGATACGATCCTCAAACTCGAAAAGTGGGTTCTTGCCGGCGTTCAGGGCCACGGCAACGATGAGCTCGTCAAAGATGTGGCAGGCGCGTTCGATCAACGAAAGGTGTCCATTCGTGACGGGATCGAACGTACCGGGATAAACGGCTCTGGTTTTAATCTTCTGCTTAGTCACGGTCTTACAGAGCGTTCTTTCCCGGCCAGTCCGGCCGAACGCCTTCCGCGATATTATACACGGGGACATACTATTGCGCAAGAGAATTAGCGGCCAAACCCAGGGGGGCCAAAAACCGGTGGATCCCGGAAGAATCCTGCCGGAGGCGGTCACCCAGGAAGCCGGCGTTGATTTCGGGTGCGAGGATGGGCATGGGAAAGTAGCCCTGAATCGTGGTCAGCAGGGGGCTGGCCGGGTACTCGCCCGCTACCACGAGGGCGGCGGGGGGGAGGGTCAACCCGTAGCCGAATAGGGTCGCCAGGCGGAAGTTGACAACGGTCTTGAGCTCGACAGCGAAGCGTTCGCAGTCCTGATGCACGGTGAAGTCAAAACCGGTCGTGGGGAGATTGGATAGAGCGACAATGTTGCGGTTGTGGATCAGAGCGATTGAGGCAACCGGCGAGGCGATGTCCAGCAGCACGACGAGGCTTCCGGAAGCGGGGACGCAGAAAGCAAGGTAACCTCGGGCGAGGGCAAGGCCCCGGGGGAGAGCAAATGTCGGTTCGACAACGCCATGTAACTCTTTGTATGGTAAAATCATAGTTGTTCCGAGCACGTCCCGGCGGACAGCCAGGCCAAGGTACAGGTTTTCAAGACCGGTCGGGACAGCATCCATCAGGTACTCATTCTCTGCGCCGGTCAACGACTGGGCCAGTTCGAAAAGGGCGCGCTCGCGGTCATCGGCGCTCTGGTCGGCAAGGGCGAGGTACTTGACAACCACCTGATCATCGGCCAGCGTCACCGCCGTTTCGCTGTCGCGACAGAAATCCGGGTCAAGCGGGGTCGCGGCGTCGATCACCATAACCTCGAGAATCTCCGGTCGGATGGAGTCGGTCCGGACCCGGACGGCGGTACAGTGGTCCGGGTGGGGGTCGATGCCAAGCACGAAGCGGGGGGCGTTCATCGGGGGGTGACTTTCAGGAAGGGGCGCATCTTGTCAAGTGTGGCCCGGCCAATGCCGGCAACATTGAGGAGGTCATCGAGGGAGGCAAAAGGGAGAGTGTCGCGGCAGGCGATGATCGCTGCGGCCTTGGAGGGACCGATCCCCGGCAGCAGTTCAAGCGAATCGAGGGGGGCGGTGTTGGGGTCGATCGAGAAGGTCCCGCGCATCGGAACAATCGGGGCGGAAAGATCGACTGCGGCGCCGGCAAAAACGGGAAGCAGAGCGCCGGGTGAGCGATCGGACCGGATCTGGTGAATGGCCAGGTAAGAACTCATACCGAACGCAGTGGTGCAGAGGACCGCAAGGCAATACAACTGGCGCCGTGAAAACTCGAAGTAGCGGTTCATGAGTCCTTCCCGAATTGTCTCCGTCGCAATATAGGTGGGATGACAAGCCCGAGGCAAGAGGACCCTCTCGCGCAGAAGAAGAAAGTGATTCGGCACGGTGCTCAATCTGGGGAGGGGTTATTCAGGCTGAGAGGTGTCTGCCGGAGGTTCCGAGGCAGGCGGCGCCTGCATCTCCTCCTGGAGCTTCTCGGTGTTCTCGACTTCACCGGAAACGCGGTGGAGGATCTTGTAGCGGCGGATCTGCTGGTCAGCCTCCATACCCCAGCCGCGGACGCTCTCCTCGGCGGTGGTGATGCGGACGAAGGCGTCGGTAAAGATGCGGTCGGTCTTGGATTCCCAGTTGAGGTAGTCGGTTTCGAGGCGGCGGTTATCGTTGGAGACGACCACAACGTTCCCGTAGATCGTCAGGAATCCTTCATTCTCCCGAATAATGGCGGAATCTCCGGAAACATGGGTGGCGACATTGCCGACTGAGTCGTAGGAGTCAGCATCGACGCCGTAAGCCATGGTAGAGTCGTTGGCGGTGTACTTGACGAACTTATCGGCTTTGATGATCGCTGTGACCTGGCCGCGGTCGTAGAGATGGACCATCACGCCGCTGGCTTCGCTGTCGGGGCCGGAGCTGTCTAATTCGGCGGTGCGGCCGTCGGAAGCGCGGTCATCGCGGTTGCATCCGGCGGCGAACAGAAGCACGGTGAGGAGCAGGGCAAGCTGTAGGACTCTGTATTTCATGGTATCCAACTATCATTTTCGGCGACACTTATACCTGTATCGGCAGGTAAGGACGAGATTATCGCGATTTTGTCAAGCGGATTTTGTGGGCCCGGGGCGGGTATTCCAGCGGTTGTGCAGCCAGATCCACTGGTCCTTGTGGGCGGTGATGATGGTCTCAAGTTCGCGGACACACGCCTGGGTGAGACGGAGGGCATCGGCCTCCCGGTCTCCTGTTTCCTCGACTCTAACCTGTTCCCGTATAACAATATGATATTTGTTTCCGGGGCGACGGAGGCAGACCGCCGGGATGAAGGCGGCCCCCGCCCGGAGGCCGAGGAGGGACTGCCCGATCGGGGTGTTAGCCGGGCGGCCGAACCAGTCGACAAACTCGCTGCGGACGCGCATGGAGTCGGTGTCGATGAGGACACCGATAATGCCGTTGTTCTTCAACCACTCCAGAAGAACCCGTGGGGAGGCGGTGGTCGGGACGTTCTTCACGCCAAGGGCTTCGCGGGTGCCGACAAGCAGACGGTCGAGGCGTGGGTCGTACATTTCCCGGGCAATGACGGCCACCGGGTGGCCTTCCATAGCAAGGCGGGCGGCAAGCATTTCCCAGTTGCCGATGTGACCGGTGACGCCGATTACGCCGCGGCCGGCTTTGAAGGCATCGTGGTAGTGCTGCAGGCCCTCGATTGTGACTAGCGTGGCAAGTTCGTCTTGGAAGTGGTCGCGTAAGCGGATGAAGTCGGCGAGGTTCTTGCCGCTGTTGATAAAGAACCGCCTGCCGATGCCGGTCCGGTCAGCCGGAGTGAGTTCAGAGCCGTAGGCGAGATCGAGATGACGATCAATGTTGCGGCGCTCCCGGGGCAGGAAGCGCCAGGCAATTCGGCCGAAACCGGCGCCAAAGGCCTGGGAGGCCGCACGCGGGAGACGGTTGAGCAGCCACATCGCCAGGAGGGCGAGGCGGTAAACCGCCCAGCGCTTGATCCGTTTGGAGCGACGCATCTTAGACGAGCTTGGATTTGAGGATGTCGTGCAGGTGGATCACGCCAACAAGCCGTCCCTCGTGGTCTATGGTCGGCAACTGCGTGATCGCATAGCGTTCCATGACGGCGAGGGCGGCGTCGAGCACGGCATCGGCGGAGATGCACTTCGGGTTCTTGACCATCGCCTCGCGCGCGGTGAGTTCATAGAAGCCGGCGCGTGATTCGGCTAAACGGCGCAAGTCACCGTCGGTGAAAATCCCGGCCAGCTTGCCGTCGGGGTCGGCCATGAGGACGCAGCCGAGGCGCTTGCCGGTCATGGCGAGAATCATCTCCTTCATCGTGGCGTCGGGGGCAACGAGCGGGAGTTCGTCGCCGACATGGTGAACCTCGCAGACACGTTTGAGGAGGCGCAGGCCGAGAAAGCCGCCGGGGTGGAGGACGGCAAAGTCCTCGGCGGTGAAATTGCGGGCTTCAAGGAGCGCAATTGCCAGAGCGTCGCCCATAACCAGCGCCGCGGTCGAGGACGAGGTCGGAACGAGATTGTTGGGGCAGGCCTCTTTTTCGACACTGCAATCGAGAACGATGTCGGCGCGGCGGGCCATTTCAGAGTCGAGGTTGCCGGACAGGCAGATGATGGGGAGTCCCTTGCGGCGGGCGACGCCAATGACGAGTTCCGATTCGCCGAGGCGCCCGGACTTCGAGATCATCATGAGCAGATCGTCGGGTTGTATGAGCCCCATGTCGCCATGCATCGCTTCGGCCGGGTGGAGAAAGGTTGAGGCGATGCCGGTCGAGTTGAAAGTAGCGGCAATCTTCTTGCCGATGAGGCCGGACTTTCCCATGCCGGAGACGATCACGCGGCCGCGGCACTCGAGGAGGGCGTCGACCGCGCGGTCAAAGTTCTCGTCGAGGCGATCGGCCATGGCGCTGACCGCTTCGGCTTCGATGCGAATGGCGTTACGGGCGTGTTCGCGCAGATTCTTCATACGAGGAACTCCCTTGGGTCGCGGCCGATAGCCTCGAAGTAGCACTCGAGGATTTCTCTCACCGCGCCATCGCCGCCGCGGCGGGTGGTGACGAAGTCTACGGTGTCGATGAGATGCGGGGAGGCGTCGGCAACAGCTATGGCGAGGCCGACCTTCTCGGCGAGGCTGATATCGAGGATCTCGTTCCCGACGAACGCGACCTGCTCGAAGGTCAGATCCAAGTCGGTCAGGAGCGGGGTGATCTGCTTCACTTTGTCTTTCATTCCCTGCAGGACATGGGTGAGGCCGAGGTCGCGCATGCGGGTATCGGTGGCGGCAGAGTACCGTCCCGAGACGACCGCGAGCTGGAGGCCGGCGCGCATGGCGAGGACCATGAGGAGGCCGTCGGAGACATTGAACCGTTTGAGCTCGAAGCCGTCGGGGCCGAAGTAAAGCGTGTCGTCAGTCAATACGCCGTCGACATCCATCGCCAGCAGTTTCACTTCGGCGAGGCGGCGGCAGAAATCTTCGCGGGAGAGCTTGGTGGTCGGCATAGATTACCCTCGCGCTTCGCGGATGCGTTGGATATCGTCGAGGAGTTCCGGCATGCATCGGAGCGGCAACATCGAGCCGGCGTCGGAAAGGGCCCGGGCCGGGTCGGGGTGGGTTTCGACGAAGAGCCCGTTGACACCGATAGCGACGGCGGCGCGGGCCATGGGAATGACGAAATCGGGTTGGCCGCCGGAGACGCCGCCGGCCCCCGAGGGAAGTTGGAGCGAGTGGGTGGCGTCGAAAACGGTCAGGCCGTACTGCTTCATAATCAGCAGGGAGCGGAAATCGACGACGAGGTTGTGGTAGCCGAAAGTCGTGCCGCGTTCGGTGAGCATGACCTTATCGGTGCCGGTTTTCTTGACGGCGTGGGCCATATCGTCGGGGGCGAGGAACTGCCCCTTCTTGATATTCACCCAGCGGCCGGTCGCACCGGCGGCGGCGAGGAGATCGGTCTGCCGCGAGAGGAAGGCCGGAATCTGGAGGATGTCGGCGACTTCGGCCACGGCCGGGATTTCGGAGGTCTCGTGGATGTCGGTCAGGACCGGAATGCGAAGTCGTTCCCGCACAAGACAAAGAGCGCGCAAACCGTCATCGATACCGGGGCCGGTGAAGGAGCCGAGGGCGGTGCGGTTGGCCTTCCGGTACGAGGCTTTGAAGATGTAGGGGATGTTGCGCTTGTCGCACAACTCGGCTACGCGATCGGCAATCTCGAGGCAGAGCGTGTCGGATTCGACCACACAGGGGCCGGCTATAAGGAAGAGCTCGCCATCGGCGATACGTTTGAAAGTCTGATCGATCATGGGGGGAAATATAACGCTGCCGCGTTGAAAAAGTCAGCGATAAATATCGGGTCGGCTCAAGGCGCACAAAGGGGGGTGGGAAGGTTTACGGCGTCGGGTCGGAGAAACGAAGGTGCCAGCGGACGGTGTCGCCGGGGACGACCAGCTGTTTGTCGGCGGCGACGAGAGGAGTGGAGTCATTGACCGAGTAGACCCAGAAGGCGCGGCGGGAGTTCTCGATCGAGTCGATGGCGGTGACGAACGCGCCGAGGGCGGAGGCGCGGCTCTCCACATCGTGATGGAATCGGGTGAGATCAAGGACGGTGGTGGAGTCGCTCGCGACCATGATCAAGACAACGCTGTCGAGGGCGGCCGAGGTTGTGTCGGCAGCGGATCGCGGGTCAGAATTATCCTGCTTCTGCCCGCAGCCAGGGAAACAAGTCAGGAGGGTGACCAGAAAAATGACCGCCCGGGCACTTTGAGATTGAATCAGCCGCATAGATGAAAGTAAATCAAGGAGGAGGCGGCGAACAAGCGAAATGCACAGGGATTCTCCTTGTGCCGCCGTGTGGCGTGGCGGTAATTTGTACACGGGGCTGAAACCGATTGGCAGAGAGGTCTGGCATGGACTACGGAAGTATTATCAACAACGCGTTTCGGGTGGCCTGGCAGCAGAAATCGCTGTGGGTGTTCGGGCTGTTTGCGTCCGGCGGCGCGATCGGCGCGCTGCAATTGTCGATCGATGAGGACTGGGAAGCCGACCTCGGCGCGTTCGGAAAGTCGGACATCGATTTTGGCCAGATCTTCGAGGCGATGCCCTGGCTGGCGCCGGCGCTGGTGCTGGTGGTCCTTGCGCTGATCGTGACCCACATACTGCTCGGTGCGCTCTGTCAGCCGGCGCTAATCGACGCCGTCAACCGCCTGACGCGGGGCGGCCAGTACCGCTTCAGCCACTCGTTGTCGGTCGGTGTGGACCTGATGTGGCGCACGCTGGGAGTGATGGTGCTGGAGGCGCTCACGGGATTCGGAGCCTTCATCCTCCTGCTGGTCGTGGGGATTCTCCTCGGCATCCTGTTCGCGGCCATACACGGTCTCCTCGTTATACCGGTCGTGATGGCGGGGCTGGTGGCGGCATTCGGGATAGTCTTCGCGGTCGTCATGATTTTCGGGTTAGGTTACCGGGCGCTGACCGTGCGCCGCACGGGCGTGCTCGATGCCATCAACGAGGGGGCGGTGCTCTTCCGTCGGCACACGCTGTCGTGCCTGGCGATATTCGCCATATTCATCGTCTTCTGGATCATGCTCGTGATCATCATTACGATTATCGCGCTGGTGGTGGGTATGCCGCTGTACCTGCTCGCGCAGTCGCTCGATATCGGATTCGTGCCGGCGCTGCTGGCGGCGTTGCCGATTATCTGGGCGGTGATGCTGCCGTTGAACGGATTTCTCGGGACCGCGCTGGATGCGGCCTTCACGCTCTTCTACTTCCAGCTGCTCGAGCCGCAGCAGGCGGTCGCCGCACCGTACGGCACGCAGCCGGGCCCGGCGATACGGTAGTTTCATATTGCATGAATCGCGGCGGGCTGTTTTCTTAGTGGCATGATACACACGATAGCCTTGATTATCCTGTCGGTGGCGGCGTCGTTGCCGGGCCAGCGCGTGATGAGCCTGCCGTTTACCTTTTCCGGACAAATCCCTGAAGTGCGCCTCAACCACGGCGCGGTCGAACTGCAGCGGGCGCTGTACCCCGACCACTACGCGCGGTTCGACGCACGGGCGGATATCGAGTGGGCGGACGACCACGATGCGGCGCTCGATGAGTTCGTGCGGGTGCAGGGGGACACGATTCTCCATGTGCTCTCCGAACTGGCCGGGATAGCATGGAGCGAGCGCGTCCTGGATTTCTACGTCGTGCGGTACTTCCCGTCGCTCGGCTCGCCCGATCCCCTGGTCGTGCCGGTGGGGGGGATGCGACGGGGGGAACTGATCGAGGCGGCGCCCGCGGGAAAGGCGCTGAAACTCAATGTGGTTTACCAGCTGGCGCGGCGGCTCCTGGATCAGCCGGTGGGCGGCAGTGTGGCCGGCCTGGCGAACCATGCGCTGATGCGGCCGGGGATATACCGTCGGGACAACCTGGCGCTTCTCCTTGCGATCACGACCGCGCGCCATGTGCTGGGAGCGGATTCGGCGCAGGCGGCCTGGCAGTCGGCGTTCTGGCGGAATCACTTCCCGGGGATGGAGGTATTCGAACGGTATTTCGCCGGGAAATGGGAGCTGACGCCGGAGAAGACACTGGCCCAGTGGGTGATGGCGGAGTCGCCGAGTTCGGAACTGGTGGATGCGACGCGTCCGCCCCAGCGGAACGATCGGCCGGATCGCCCACGCTCGTTTGTCGAGGGACTGCCGCTGAAGGGAGAACTGGGGATGGCGGTGAGCATTCACGAAAACGGCCTGCTGCAGGTCGACAAGCTCGATTCCGATCGGGCGGCGTATGCGGCGGGTCTGCGCGAGGGGGATTTGATCCGGACAGTCGATGGCGCGCGGGTGCAGAGCCACAAGCAGCTGGCGGAACGGGTACTCGAGCGTTACGACAAGGGGGGCGCGACACTGCAGATTATCCGGAAAGGGAATGCGCAGACAGTGGTGCTGCGGCCGGTGGCGAGGGCCTCGGAGACGCGGTAGCGCAAGCGTGAGGGAATATGCACTGGAAGCCCCGGCTCAAGCCGGGGCTTTTCTGTTTGGGGGAGGTGTCAGGCGACTCCGCCTGACACTTCATTCGGAATCTCCAGAGCGACCTAGAAACGGAAGCCGACTTTGAGGCCGGTGTGGAACTGCAGGCTCGTGATGTCGTGCGGGATGCCGGTGAGGCGGGTGCCGGCTTCCACGACAACCTCCTCCTCCCACTGCTCGGTTTCGGGGTTGTAGACATCGATCGTCTCGTCTTCGTACCAGTACTGGGTCTGGTCACCGGAGGCGCTGAAGTAGTCCAACCCGCCGGAAAGGGAGATGAAGAAGCCGGGAGCGGCCGATCCACCGGGTGCGTAATCAAGCGAGGCGCCCGAGAGGAGGCCCCAGCCGGTCATGTCGGCGGTGGAGATTTTTTTGCGCAGGACATGGTCATCTTCATCGGAGGCGATCGCCAGCGCACCGGCGCCGTGGACCGCGAGAGTGGCGCGCTGTCCGAGGTCGGCGTTGAGCATGAGGCCGACATTCGGCAGGTGGTAGTTGATCTCGTAGGTGATGCCGAGCAGATTCTCGAAGTCGAAGTAATTGCGCTCGAAGGTCTCGGGGTCGAGCTGCCAGCCGGCGAAACCGATGACGTCCTGGTAGATGTGCTGGTAACGATAGCCGCCCGTCAGGGACAGATCCCAGGTCGGGCGGGAGTGGATCGCGTACGCCCCGCGCAGGTCGATGAGCAGGGAGTTCATCTCGACGTCGGACTCGGTGTAGGAGAATTTCTCGTAGGTGCCGGTGTAGAAATTGGCCCAGTCGTGATCATACATGGTGCCGCCGGGGTTGTTGGCGTTGGTCCAGAGGCCGAGTTCGAACCGCCAGAGGGGGCGGTTGTTGCGCGCTATGTGAAGACCGACCGTGCCGCCGGCGAGGACGCCGTCGAGAGGGAATTCAAGCTGGCTCTTGAGCTTGAGAACGCCGAGTTCGCCGTCGATCTGGCGGATATCCATGACGTACTCGGTTTCGCCGAAGGTATAGCGTACCGATGGGGCGAAGAAGAAGTGGGAAGTGTACTGCGCCGGGATATTCAGTGGGGCAGGGGGCGCAGTCGGCGGGATCTCTTCCGACAGCGCGCCGGAAGCAAGAACAGCGAGAGCTATAGTCAGCAGTATGTGGGCGGCTTTCATGATGTACTCCCGAAAAGAGTGTTGTGTACGGAATAATAGACGGCCCGGTCGCCCATGGCAACGGGAATCGCTCGGCACCCCTACCGCGGGATCTTCTCGCCGGTCATCTCCTCGATCTCGTCGAGGAGGCGCTGCTCGAGCTCGGCCTCGGGAAAGCGTTTCACAATCTGCCCCTTCTTGATGATCATCCCCATACCGTCGCCGCCGGCAATGCCGACATCGGCGGCGCCGGCCTCGCCCGGGCCATTCACCGCACAACCCATGACGGCCACTTTCAGCGGCGCTTTGATATGGCGCGTCTTCGCCTCAACCGCTTCGGCCAGCGGGATCATGTCGATCTGGCAACGCCCGCAGGTGGGGCAGGCGATAACCTCGACCCCGTCTTTCTTCAGATTGCAGGCGGTGAGGATCGTCTTGGCCACGCGCGGTTCGTGAATGGGATCGGCCGAGAGGGACACGCGGATCGTATCACCGATGCCGGTCATGAGGATCGCGCCGATCCCGACAGAAGACTTGATGCTGCCGGTTTCGAGTGTGCCCGCCTCGGTGATGCCGACATGGAGCGGATACTCGGTCTGCGCGGCGAGCATGTGGTAGGACCAGAAGGCCGTTTCGGTGTTGGTCGACTTGACCGAGATAACGATATCCGTGAAGTCCATCTCTTCGAGGACGGCGATTTCGCGCAGGGCAGCCTCGGTGAACGCGCGCGGGTCATCGTGGCCGTATTTCTCAAGCAGGTCGGCGGGCAGGGAGCCGGAGTTGACGCCGATACGGATCGGCACGCCGGCGTCTTTGGCGGCTTTGGTCACCTCGCGGACTTTCCATTCCGCGCCGATGTTGCCGGGGTTGATGCGGATTTTGTCGAATCCGGCGGCAATCGCCTTGAGGGCGAGTTTGTACTGGAAGTGGATGTCGGCGACCAGGGGCTTTTCGGGAATACGCTTGCGGATCGCTTCCAGGCAGTCGGCGGCGTCGTGGTTGAGCACCGAGAGGCGGACGATATCGCAGCCCGCTTCGAAGAGGTCCTGGGTCTGCTTGACGGTAGCATCGACATCGCGGGTATCGGTGGTGGTCATGGACTGGATTGCGATGGGGAACCCCCCGCCGATGATGACGTTGCCGATCTTGACTGCTTTGCTCTTGCGGCGCGCGATGGGATAGCGCAATTCCATGGGTTCTACCTTGACCTGGGGTTACTGGACCGATAGTTTACAGAGTTCTACGTTCGAGGTCAACCGAAAGTTGGGAGTTAAATGGTCTGGGTTCGACTGCTTGGAGTGATTGTCGCACTGGCGGTTATCGCATTGAGCTACCAGTGGTGGCACGACCGTCAGGAAAACGCCGCGCTGGAGGAGCGCAAGCGCCTGGCGATGGTAACCGCCCGGGTATGGGTCGGGGCGGCCGACTATCGCCAGGATCCGGACCGCTATCTCTCGTGGCGCGACTCGCTCCTCGGAGCGGAGGGGTTGTCGAAAGACTCTCTGCAGGTGTTCCTCCGGCGGTATCAGGACAAACCGGCGGGCTACGAAGACTACGCCCGCCTCGTCAGCTACTACGTCGATTCGCTCATTCAGGAGCGCGGCCAGCTGCCCGATTCGGCGCTGTTCGATACGGTCGGCCGCGAACTACTCGTCGAGTAGGAACGCGTTGGGGTAGTGCTCCAGTTCCCCGTTCACAAAAGTAACGAGGTCGAAGCGGAGATCGCAGCCGTCGATGTCGTGTTCGGCGAGGTAGCGGCGGGCGGCGGTGGCGAGGTGATTCTGTTTGCGGGTGTCGACGCGTTCGGCCGGGTGGCCGTAAGCGTCGGTGCGGGAGGCTTTCACTTCGATGAAGACAATGAGCTTGTCCTTGCGGGCGATCAGGTCGATCTCGCGGGAGGCGTCCCGATAATTCCGGGCGAGAATGGTGAAGCCGTTGCGGGTGAAGAAAGCGGCGGCAAGGCGTTCGTAGCGTCGTCCGGCGGCGACGCGGTTGCCGCGGCGCGGTGGGCCGGGTTTAGAGGAGGGCATAGTGCAGCAGTTCGGCGACCGGGCCGAACGTCTTGCGGTGGATCTCGCAGGGGCCGTGCTCGCGCAATTCCTTCAGGTGGGCCGGGGTGCCGTAGCCTTTGTGGTGGGAGAAGCTGAACGCCGGGTAGAGCAGCTCCATGCGATCCATGATGACGTCGCGGGTGACCTTGGCGACGACCGACGCCGCCGAGGTGGCTTTGCAGAGGAGGTCCCCCTTGACCACAGCGAATTGCGGGAACGTCAGTTTCGGAATGGTGTGGAGGCCGTCGACGACGACGCAGTCGGGGGCCTGTTTGAGTTCCATGACCGCCTTGCGCATGGCCATGAGGGAGGCTTTGAGGATGTTGATACGGTCGATAGTCTCGTGGTCGATGACGCCGATGGCACAGGGGCAGCCGAGTTCGGCGATCTGTTCGAAAACCTCGTCGCGCTGGGCGGGCGACATGAGCTTGGAGTCGGTGAGGCCGTCGATGCAGACACCTTCGGGGAGGATAACCGCGGCGGCGATAACCGGTCCGGCCAATGGGCCGCGGCCGACTTCATCGACGCCACAGATGACACGGTAGCCGCTTTTGGCCAGCGTCTCTTCGAAGCGCTCGAGCATCGGGACGGGGATCTGTGGTACTTTAAGCCGCATTTCCGTCTGCATGCCTCAAGTTAGGTTTCCGGTCTTTGACCCGGCAACAAAAATCCATCTCCTTATATGATATCGGCGCGGAATTGGCATGTGTTTATGTGAAAATGGGGAGTATATTGGCCCAGTGCCGGTTCGATCACTTGTCGGCAGTAGGTCAGGCCGCTTGCGGCCTGACGCGGATACGCTCAAGACGCACCAGTAGGTCAGGCCGCTTGCGGCCTGACGGTGTGATGACCGGCGTGAACCGGATTGGTCCAGGCTGCCTATACCAATTGTACGCGGGCCACATACACCATTATGGTGGGCCACCAGAGAACCGCTGGAGTAGATGATCAAAAAGAAGAAGTCACCGAATATAGAATTCTCCGTGATTGCGGGGGAACTCAAGGGGAAGCGGATCACGGCGCCGGATCTCGGGACAACGCGTCCGCCGCTGACGCGCTTGCGCAAGGCGGTGTTCGATTTCCTGACGCCGCATGTGCAGGACGAGGGATACCTCGACCTGTTCAGCGGCACCGGGTCGTACTTGTTCGAGGCGGTGTCGCGCGGTGCGGCCATGGCGGTGGGGGTCGAGAAGGAGCGGGAACTGGTGGAAGCGATCAACCGTCAGGCGTTCGAGCTGGGGATCGGCGGGCGGCTGCGGTGTTTACGCGAGGATGTGTTTGCGGCGATCGAGCGGATCCATACGGGGCCGAAGCGGTGGAAAGTGATCATGATGGCGCCGCCGCAGTACCTCGACCTCGTACACAAGACGTTGATCGTGCTGCGCCGAGCGCCGGTGTCGACCGACGGCGGAATGATCGTGTGTCAGCACGATACCTCGGAGACGCGAAAGATCGACTTCCTGGATTTCCCGATTCTGCAGCAGCGCAAGTACGGCAATACGACATTTACGGTGCTGAGTCCGGGGACCACGGCAGCTAATCCTGAGACTAGCGGTAGTGGCCCGGTGTGATTTTGATCCCGCGAATTTCCAGCATGTACTGAAGCAGGCGGCGGAAGGGGGCGTAGTAGCAGGCGGCAGTGCAGACAGCGCTGTCGTTGAGATTCAGGCAGTGGCCCTCGCACTGACGACCGCCAGTGAGGCGCTCCTGGGGGATTTCTTCACGAACAAATTCCAGCAGTGCTTCGACATGAATGACGAACGTGGTGCCGCAACCGGGCACTTCATGGTTGAAGTAGAAGTAGTTGAAGGATTTGGTCTCTTCGTCGAGGCAAACGCCGATCGGCCGTATGTCCTCGCTGTAGACGAGATCGTTGGCGCTGAAGGGAGCGCCGCAATGGGGGCAGGTCTTGATGCATTCGTCCATGGTAATCCCCTTTCAGGAATTATCGGACGGACGGAGGAGAAAATTATCACAATGTGGCGATGAAACGGGCGAGGGATTGGCTGCATAACAGAAAAAGCGCCCGTTGCCGGGCGCCTTTTTCAAATATGGCCATCAAGCGGAGGATTACTCTTTGGTCTGAGTATCCTCGCCGGTCTCGGCATGAGCCGGTTCCGGTTCGGGCAGAACTTCGGCCGGGACGGTCTCGGTAATGGTGCCCGCCTCGGTGAGCTGCTCGCGGATACGGGCCGACTTGCCGGTCAGCTCGCGAAGGTAGTACAGCTTGGCGCGCCGTACTTTACCACCGCGGATCTTCTCGATCTTCGCCACGTTGGGCGAATGGAGGGGGAACACGCGTTCGACGCCGACGCCGCCGGAGATTTTCCGGACGGTGAAGGTTTCGGCCGTGCCGCCGCCTTTGCGGCCGATGACAGTTCCCTGGAATACCTGAATACGCTCCTTGTCCCCTTCTTTGATCTTGACGTGGACGCGAAGCGTATCGCCCGAGCTGAATTGAGGGACATCGTCCCGCATGAAGCTCTTCTCAATCTGGGCAATGCGTTTCATGATCGTACCCTTTCAGGTTCTATGTTCAATCGCTATCTCATCTCTGTTGTCCGGCGGTCAGCCGTCGGGCTGTCTGGTCCGCTGACGTCGTTCCCGCTCGACCATCGCCCGCTCGTCGTCGGTCAGGTCGGCCGACTCCAGCAGATCGGGTCGCCGGTCGAGGGCGCGCAGGATAGCCATGCGGCGCCGGTATATTCGTATCTCGGCGTGGTTGCCCGAGAGCAGGGGCTCCGGAACAGCCAGGCCGAAGTAATCGGCGGGCCGGGTGTAGCCCGGGGTACCGAGGAGCTGGTTCATGTACGAGTCGTCCAGCGCCGATTCAAAGTTCCCCAGGACCTTGGGTATGAGCCGGGCGACGGCGTCGACAATGACGGCCGCGGCCGGCTCCCCGCCGGTCAGTACATAATCACCGATCGAGACTTCGTCAAGCTCGTAGAGCTCGAGAATGCGTTCGTCGACGCCGAGGTAGTGACCGCAGATGACGGTCAGGCGGTCGCACAGGGAGTAGCGGACGGCCCTGTCCTGGCGGAAGGTCTCGCCCGCGGCCGAGGTGAGGATGATCCGGTTGCGTTTGTCCGGAGGACCATTCTCACCGCGGTGGCGGTATCCCAGTGAGGCCAGGCAGCGGTCGAGCGGCTCGACCTTGAGCAGCATGCCGCCGCCGCCGCCGAACGGGGTGTCGTCGACGGTGCGGTGTTTGTCTACCGCGAAGTCTCGCAGGTTGATGATCTCGATGTCAAAGAGCTCTTTTTCCTGCGCCTTTCCCAGCAGCGACTGTCGCAAGGACAGGCTGAAGTAGTCCGGGAAAAGCGTAATCAGTTCAAACTTCATTGCCGGCGTCGGTCGGCGAGGCTGAGGTCGCCTCGAACAGGCCGGAGCGATCGATCACGATGCGCTTGCCGGCGGTGTCAATTTCCCGGACAAAGGGGCGGGCGACCGGGGCGTGCCGGTACTTCCCGTCGGGGGTCCGAATGACATACATGTCGTTGGCCGGGTAGGTCTCGACGTTCTGCAATACGCCGATCAGTGTCCCGGTTTCGTCGTAGACATCACAACCGATCAGCTCGAAGATGTAGTGGCTGCCCTCGGGCAGGGCCACCACCTGGTCGCGCGGCACGGCGAGTTCACGGTTGGTCATGCGCCGCGCGTCTTCTATCGAGTCGATTCCTTCAAAGTGCAGCACGGGTCGTCCGCCGATGAGCTCCGCGCCGCTGATCGCGAAGCGCACGTACTGGTCGCGGTCGCGGATGTAAATCTCCGTGAGATCGCGGAAGCGCTCGGGGAAATCGGTGTCGGGGGTGACCCAGAGGTCACCGGCGACGCCGCGCGTTCGACCGAGCCAACCGACCCTTACATACTCCAGTATTTCGGCCACGGTTACTCGAGGATTTCCAGAACAGCCCGCTTCCCCTGACGTGCCGCGGCGGCGGCCAGGAGCGTTCGGATCGACTTGGCGGTCTGTCCTCCTTTACCGATGACTTTGCCCAGGTCCCCCTGGGCAACACGCAGTTCGTAGACCGTTGTCCGGCTTCCCTGGACCTCGCTGACATCCACTTCGTCGGGGTTGTCAACGATCGACTTGACGACGTATTCGACAAATTCCCTCATGGCTTCAGTCCTTCCTTTCTCCGACTTCGTTTCAGAATCGGCAGTACCGGAAACCTGTCCGAAAGGCGTGAGGTCGAATGATCCGTCGTTGTGCGATCGGTCTATGTCGGTTTCAGTTTACGAGCCCGATTCCGCCGGTTTGGCCGCTTCTGCGGCCGCGGCGACAGTCGCCTTTCTCATCTTGCGGGTGCGCTTGGGGCGCTCCTTGATAGTCTGGCGCAGCGTGACACCGGAAACATCCTGGCCGCGCTTGGCCTGGTTGTACTTGTCGAGCATGCCCGTCTGGGTAAACAGGGTGCGCACGGTGTCCGACGGAATAGCGCCGTCATCCAGCCATTTCGTCACCCGGTCTTCAGCCAGGTTGACGAGGGCCGGCTTCTTGATCGGATTGTACGTTCCGAGCACCTCGAGGAAGCGCCCGTCGCGCGCCCGGCGGGAATCCGCCGCGACGATCCGATAGAAGGGCTGTTTCTTCTTGCCCATCCGAAGCAGTCTAATGTGAACGGCCAAAGATCCTGTCCTCCTTTGAGAGTCTCATCCGAAAGGCGTCATCCCCTTGGGAATACCCTTCAGTTTGCCTTTGTTCATATGTTGAAACATCTTTTGCATCGCCGAAAACTGCTTGAGCAGCTGGTTGACCGCCTGGACGGAGTTGCCCGAACCCCAGGCGATGCGCTTCTTGCGCGAGCCGTCGATCAGGGTCGGGTTGCGGCGCTCGTCGATCGTCATCGACTTGATGATGGCCACCATCCGCTCCATCTCCTTCTGGTCGACCGACATCCCCTTCATGGCTTTGCCCACGCCCGGGATCATGCCGAGGAGCGATTCCAGCGGGCCCATCTTCTTAATCTGGTCCATCTGATCGAGGAAGTCCTCAAAGTCAAACTTCGCCTTGAGCAGCTTCTCCTGCATCTTCAGGGCTTTTTCCTGGTCGATATTCTCTTGGGCCCGTTCGACCAGAGTGATGATGTCCCCCATGCCGAGGATGCGGGAAGCGAGACGGTCGGGGTGGAACGGCTCGAGGTCGGCCAGCTTCTCGCCGACCGAAGCGAGCTTGATCGGGGTGCCGGTAACCTCGCGAATCGAGAGAGCGGCGCCGCCGCGGGCGTCGCCGTCGAGCTTCGACAACACGACACCCGTGATACTGAGGCGCTCGTTGAACTCGCGCGCGACGTTGACGGCATCCTGCCCGGTCATGGCGTCGGCGACGAGGAGAATCTCGTGGGGCTTGACGAGAGCCTTGATCTGCTGCAGCTCGACCATCATCTCTTCGTCGACATGGAGCCGTCCGGCGGTGTCGAGAATGACGAGGTCGATGAAATTTTTCTCGGCGAACTTGACCGCCTCACGGCAGATCTCCACCGGGTTGGCGCCTTCGACGAAGAAGTGCTGGACCTGGATCGAGTCGGCGAGCACCTTGAGCTGTTTGACGGCGGCGGGGCGGTAAATATCGGCGGCGACGAGGAGCGGCTTCTTGTTCTTCCGCTTGGTCTGAAGCGCCAGTTTGCCGCAGAGGGTGGTCTTGCCGGAACCCTGAAGACCGCAGATCATGTAGATGGTCGGCGACTTGTCGATCGGAGCCAGCGGTTCGGTTTTGTCGCCGAGGAGGTGGACAAGCTCATCGTGAACGATCTTGATTATCTGCTGCCCGGGTTCGATCGAGCGCAGGACGTCCTCGCCGACGGCTTTTTCCTGGACGGCGGCGATGAAGTTTTTGACAACCTTGTAGTTGACGTCGGCCTCAAGCATCGCCTGCCGGACTTCGCGCATTGAGTCCTTGATATTCTTCTCGGACAGCCTGCCGGCGCCGCGAAGTTTCTTGAAGACGTCTTCAAGTTTGTCTGACAGGGCTCCAAACATACGCTACAAATAGTAAAACTCTCGCCCATTACGTTTGGCGAGACGGTTACAATCCTCGTGAGGTGAGGCCGTTGCCCGGACAATCCGGAACAAAGGCGCAAAGCTCACCAATATAACGAAACCGGTCTGAATCGCAAGAAGTTTATACGTAACAAGCGGTTTCGGCCGCCCGGCAACGCTCCCGTAAGTCCCCTTACCGCAAAGAGGTGGACGTTTCCTAAATTAATTGAAGTCGTCCCCCGTTCGTGAACCAGTCCGATCAGGCCTGCCGGCGCCCGTATAAGTGCTCGTCCAGCCACGCTTTCCGGTGGCGATCCACTTCCTTATACGAGCCGTCGCGCAACGCGACATGCCCGCCCCCCTCGATTTTCACCAGCCGGTGCGGCTTGCCGTGACGGGCCAGTTCAGCCGCCAGTGCCTCCGACTGTTGCAACGGTACCCGCGTGTCGGCGGTTCCGTGCAACAGGAGCACCGGGACGGTGTCGGGAAAGCGTTCGGCGAAGTACACCGCCGACCGTCGGCCGAGCTCCCGCTCCCGTTCGGCGGGGGACAATTGGGCCATGGCGGCGGCAATCCAGTCGTGGAGGAAGCCGCGATATTCGGCGAGGGCGAACAGGTCGGCGACCCCGGCATGGGTGATGGCGCACTTGAAGCGGTTGTCCATGGTTAGGGCACGGTAGGTGGTCATGCCCCCGCGGCTGGCCCCCTCGATCGCGACCCGGGTCATGTCGCAGACGGGCAAGGTCCCGGCCACAGGAATGAGGTTGAGGGCGTCGTTCACATCGAGATCCCCCCAGCTCTCGGTCCCCTCGGAGCCGGCGTTGCCTCGGTACTGGGTGCCGAGGACGACGTACCCCCACTGGGCGGTGGAGCCGAGGATGAGGGCAGCAATTAGGTCATCGAGCGCACCGGTGTTGCCGTAGCCGCCGCGGTTCCAGATGAGGACAGGGTAGGAGCCGTCGGCGGTGGGGCGGGCGAGGTAGCCGTTGATCTTGAGGCCGTCGGAGAGGTAGGTGATGCGGCTGACGGTGACCTCGTGGAGGAGGGCTTCGTTATAGAGGTTGGCGACCATGGTCCGCAGCGGTCGGCTGAAGTGGACGGGGGTGGAGGAGAGCAACGGTCCGGAAGCCATCGGAAGTCCTCGGTCAGTTTGTGGTTCGCTGATGGAACATCAGAGAATCTGCCGGATGCCGGAGAGCTTTCATTATCGCAAAGAGAAAGGCGGCCGACGCCGCCTTCAGTCCGTCTGGCTCACAACCAAATCAATTTCCGTCCCCATGTCAAGCTCGGTGCCGGGGGGCTCCGACTGTTCCAGAACGGTCTCGGGCAGGTAGTTGTCGTTCTCCTTGTGCGAGATGATCCCGAGCCGAAGATTCTTGTCCTCGATCCGTTTCTGGGCCTCGCTCAGCGTGAGGCCGACCAGTTGCGGCACATACGTGAAGCTCGAGGCGCGCCCGCGGTTGACCATCAGATTGACCGGCGAACCCATCGGGATTTCGGTGCCCGAGGCCGGGTAGGAGAATACGACAACCCGTTCGGGCAGGGTGTCGGAAAAGGCCCAGGCGATCTCGCCAAGGGCGAGGCCGGTGGTCTCGAGATTGAGCATTGCCTGGCGCACCGACTGCCCGGCAAGGGCCGGGATGGCAATCAGCTTCTGGCCGGCGGACACGACAAATTTGATCGTGCGGCCTTCCTTGACCTTGGTGCCGGCGCGGGGAAATTGGTTGATAATGAGCCCCTTGGCGATTCCGGGGGCGTACTCGTGCGAAGCGACCTCGTATTCGAGCTGGAGTTCATCGAGCGTAACCGAGGCCTCGACGACCGTCTGGCTGGAAAGGTCGGGCAGCGTGAACTCCTCGCCATGGCGGGTGATCCGGGGCATGACGACGTTGTCGACGACGAGGTAGGCGACCAGGAGCACCAGGAGAGGGATACCGGCCCACAGGGCGACTATCCGTTTCCGGCTGCCGAGGGGGAGATACTTTTCGAGGAAGCCGCCGATGCGGCTGTCGCCGTTTTCGAGTCGTGAAGCGCGTATTTGTGGCATCGTTCTTTCCGGCGCGGTTGCGGGCGGCGCGGCATGCGTCGCCGAAGGCGCGTTCGATTCTCTTATACACCGGTAGAAATGAAAAATTCGCGGGGGAGCGCAAGGTAAAAATCGGCCCGCGGAGGGAGCGCGGCCGCCCCGGCAAGTAATTTGGAGCAGTACTGTCCATTATCGCCCAATCCGTCGACGTTCTGCTTGACAAACCGCCGCCGCGGCGAAATACTTGTAACGTGGCGGCAGGGATCAGCCGGCGCTCCCCGGGTGTCTTCCCGGGGCGCGACAGATTACGACCAGAGATACGAAAGCGGCATTACCATACGACGGAGTGTGTCATGAGCAAGACCGAAGACAACCTGAGAGCGGCGTTCGCGGGTGAATCGCAGGCGCGCAACAAGTACACGTTTTTCGCCGCTGTGGCGAAAAAGGAAGGCTACCACTATATCGCGAAGATACTTGAGGAGACGGCCGACAACGAGCGGCGGCACGCCAAAGACGAATTCGCGCTCCTCGGCGGCATCGGTGACACGATCGCCAACCTCGAGGAAGCCATGGGCGGCGAGCACTACGAGACGGTGACGATGTACCCGGAGTTCGCCAAAGAGGCGGAGGCCGAAGGAAACCTGGCCGCCGCGGCGCTGTTCCGCCAGATCGCCAAAGTCGAGGCACACCACCGCGACCGGTACCAACGGCTCCTGGAGATGGTGAAGAACGGGACAGTGTACAAGCGCGACCACCCGATCAAGTGGAAGTGCAGCGTGTGCGGCTACATCCACGAGGGGACCGAGCCGCCCGGGAAGTGCCCGTGCTGCAAGCACGACAAAGAGTACTACGAACCGGCCAACATGGATATCTGAGGGCCGCAGTATGGCCGTATACAAGTGCGAGGTGTGCGACTACCTCTACGACGAATCCTGCGGGGCGCCGTGGAACGAGTTGCCCGATGACTGGGTCTGCCCGGTGTGCGGCTCAGGGAAAGTCTACTTCAAGGCGACGGGGGAGATTGGTGCTCCGGTGAGCGCCGCACCATCGGCGTCGATGCCGAAAATCTCGCCCGAAGCATACCGCCGGATGTCGGACGAGCTCGAGATCACGATGGCGGACATCCACGCGATGGCCGAAAGCGGGCAGTCGATTATCGAAGCCATGCGAACGAAGAAGCCGGTGATCTCGTGGGATGACATCCTGATCAAGGGGGCGCAGCTGGCCAGCCTGCCGTTGAATGAACATGCCCCGGTCAATACCCGGACCGTGATCGGGCCAGGGGCGAAACAGCCGCTGGTGATCGAAACGCCGGTGTACGTGAGCCACATGTCGTTCGGGGCGCTCTCGCGGGAAGTGAAGATCGCCCTGGCGAATGGGAGCGCGGCGGCGAAGACAGCGATCTGTTCGGGAGAGGGAGGAATCCTGCCGGAAGAGCAGGCGAATGCGTACAGGTACATTTTCGAGTACGTACCGAACCGCTACAGTGTGACTGAAGAAAACCTCCGGCGCGCCGACGCGATCGAAATCAAGGTGGGCCAGTCGACCAAACCCGGCATGGGCGGGCACCTGCCGGGGGTGAAAGTCACGGCCGAGATCGCCGCCGTGCGCGGATTTCCGGCCGGGCAGGACATTATCAGCCCGGCGCACTTCGACGATATCCTCACGCCGGAAGATCTCCGGGAGAAAGTGGCCTGGCTGCGAGACATCTCCGGCGGCAGGCCGATCGGCGTCAAAATCGCGGCGGGGCATATCGAGGAGGATCTCGCGGTGATTCTGGCCGCGAAGCCGGACTTCATCACGATCGACGGGCGACCGGGGGGAACCGGCGCCTCGCCGAAGTACGTGAAGGCGGCGACCTCGATCCCGACGATTTTCGCGCTCTACCGGGCGCGGAAGTTTCTCGACGCGAACGGTTCGGAAGGAATCTCGCTGGTGATCACGGGAGGATTGCGGGTGTCGTCGGACATCGCCAAGGCGCTGGCGCTAGGGGCGGTTGCGGTCGCGGTGGCGACCGCGGCCCTGGTGGCCTGCGGCTGCCAGCAGTACCGGATCTGCGAGAGCGGAAAGTGCCCGGTGGGGATCACGACGCAGGATCCGGAGCTGCGGAAACGGCTGGATATCGAGAAATCGGCGCGGGGCTTAGAGAACTACCTGCGGGTCATTACGAAGGAGCTGCAGGATTTCGCGCGGCTGACGGGCACGCACGATGTCCACGGGTTGTCGCTGCGGGATCTGTGCACGACAAACAGCGAAATATCCGACCACACGGCGATCGAGCACGTGTGAACGAACACCGTCATTCCCCGGCGCGGCGGAGGCGGGCGCAGAAGGCGCCATCGAGGCGGCCGGTATCCGGGTAGGTCTTGACGAAGCCGCGCTGGGTGACGAGCTCGGCCGGGAAGAACCGGTCGGCCGGGTCGATCTGGAAGTCGCGGTGCTTGACGAGGAACTCCTCGATAATCTGATCGTTCTCGGTCCGGATAATGGTACAGGTGGAGTAGACCAGGACGCCGCCCGGTTTCACGAGCTGTGAGGCTTTCTGGAGCATCTTCCCCTGGATCTTCGCCAGATTGGTGATGTCCTCGGCGGATTTCTGCCAGCGCAGATCGGAGTTTTTGCCGGCCGTGCCCCAGCCGGAGCAGGGGGGATCAAGCAGCACACGGTCAAACGGACCGCCGGTGAAATCGAGCATGTCGCAGGCGACGGGGGAGATGATCTTGATGCCGAGGCGCATGGCGTTGTCGACCAGGACCTGGAGGCGGGAGTGGGATTTGTCGACAGCGGTGACGCGCCCCTTGTTGCGCATGCGGATAGCCAAATAGGTGGCTTTGCCGCCGGGGGCGGCGGTCAGGTCGACGACATCGCTCTTGGCCTTCGGATTCAACAGCCGCGCACACAGCCCCGCCGATTCATCCTGGACGAAAACTTTCCCGGTGTCGATCAGTTCGCTCTGCAGGGGGAGGCCGCCCTCCTCAATGTGGATAAACTCGGGCAGGTATTTGCCATACGAGAATTCGATACCGTTCGTCGTGAGGATGTTGGCGACCTCGTCGGGTTTCGCCTTGAGGAAGTTCACCCGGTAGGTGACGTGGGGCGGATTGTTGAAGGACTTGAGGAGCTTCTCCGTCGGCTCGTAGCCGAACTCGGTGAGACAGTAGCTGACGAAGTGATCGGGGAAGCTGTAGAAGTCGCCGAGATACTTGACCGGGTCATCGTCCTTGGATATGAATCTGATCTTTTCCGGCTCTCGCAGGGCGGCGCGCAGGACGGCGTTGACGAGGTTCGCCCGGGCGCGATCGGTCATGTGGTGGGCGAGGTTGACCGATTCGGAGACGGCAGCGGCCGCCGGGATGCGGTCGGTGAAGTGGAGCTGGTAGAAGCCGAGGCGCAGAATGTTCGACAGCTTGAGCGGCAGGTCGCGCGAAGGCCGGGCAAGGTAGAACTTGATTTCGTGGTCGAGGCGCCGACGCATCTTGGTGGTGCCGTTGACCAGCTGCAGGAGAAAGCGCCTGTCTATGGGCCGGAACTGGCGCCGGGAAACAACCTGCTGAACAGCCAGGTCGGTCTGTTCCCCCTGTTCGATCAGGATGAGGGCCTCGACCGCGGCCATGCGAACCGGGTCGAAGCGTTGTTCTGATTTGTTCTCTGTCTGCATAACCATAACGCCCTACAATCTCATGGGGTCGATCCGCGCGCCGAGGCTGTCGACCCGGTACATTGCCCTGCGGTGGAGCCGATTGGTCATCGGCTTGACGCGCTCCGCCGGAAAAAGGAGCCCGAGCACTTCGTCGGGGCGCGCATAGCCGCCCTCGCCGACGCCGAGCGTCAGTTCGATAAGTTTATCCGTGACGGTGATGCTATAGAGAGCGGGACGGATATCGATAGTCGTGGCGCCATTCTTGCCGATACGCTCGATCTCCAGCCGATCGCCGGCAAGGGCTTCCCCGGCTTTCGCGGTGAGCGCGGCGGTATCCTCGCCTTCATCCAGCGGAAGCAAATACTCCACGCGGTTGAGAACGGATGACAGGGAGGGCGCTTTGTCCAGAACGATGGCGGCGTCGAAAAGGTCGATGCCCTCGGGAAGAGCCGCGCGAAGCTTGTCGAGCATGTACGGCATGAAGTTCGACTCGAAGGTGATATCAAGGTACTCGGCCTCGGAGGTGAATCCGAGCGGCAGGGGAGGGCCGAACGAGAGCTTCATCGTCGGGTGGAATCCCTGGCTGTAGGCAACGGGGATGCGCGACCGGCGGATGGTGCGCTCGAGCAGGCGCAGGTTGTCCAGGTGCGACATATATTTGTAGCGCTCGGTCTTGCCCCAGCGGAGGCGCACGCGGTTTTTGGTTGGCGCGGCTAGGTTGCGCGACGCAACCTTCTTCTTGGACCGCCCGAACTGCATCTCCGGTTCGGCGGGTTCTTCGACCTCGACATCACCGCGGAATTTCGGCACGTACTCGCGGAGCATGGTCGACGTCCGGTGGCGCTCCTTCTGCAGGTGCTCGACCGACGACCCCTTGCGAATGTGCGACCACGGGAGCTCGGCCGAGAAGGGAACCGGCTTGAGGCGATCCTCGATGTCGATGCCGTGGGCGCGGCAGGTATCGAACCAGCGCCGAGGGTTGAAATCCTCCGACCACCCGTCGAACCGGCCGCCGGCGCGGTATACGTCTTCGATCACCGGGCCCATCTCGCGCCCGCCGCGCGAAAGGAGGGCCTTGAGCACAGACTCATCACTGGAGTTGTGCTTGAAGTTGATGTGGCGGCTGCGAACATTCCGCTTGATGAACTGCAGCTTGTCGTGGATCTCCTGCGGCGTGGCGGTGGCATCCCACTGGAACGCCGTATGGGGTTCGGCCACGAAGGGAGAGAGGGTGACGTTGACGGTCCGTTTGCCGGGGTAGTTCTGGCTGATGTCGAAAACGCGGCGGACCATATCGCAGATCGCGAGGAGGTCTTCTTCGGTCTCCGTCGGCAGGCCGATCATGAAATACAGCTTGAGTGTCGTGACGCCCTTGGCGAAAGCGATCTCGGCGCTGTCGTACACGGCGGCATCGGGAATATCTTTGCGAATGAAAGCCCGGAGACGTTCGGTGCCGGCCTCCGGGGCGATTGTCAGGCCCGCCTTGCGAACCATCTTGAGCGTATCCAGCAACTCGGGCGTGATACTACCGGGGCGAAGCGACGGAACACTGATGGCGGCCTTCATCGGTTCGAGCCGCCGGGCAACCTTGCGCGCGAGGTCGTCGATCTCCGGATAGTCGGAAGTCGAGAGCGACAGGAGGGAAACGGTGTCGGCGCCGACCCACTGCTCCTGAATTTCGACCTGGTTGAGGATATCGGCCTGAGGGCGCAGGCGGACCGGCTTATAAATGGCCCCGGCCTCGCAGAAGCGGCAGCCGCGGGGACACCCGCGCATGATCTCGATACTGAGGTGCTGGTGAACCGTCTCGATCAGCGGGACAATCGGCCGCTCCGGGTAGTACTCCGGCTTGAGCTGGGGGATAACCCGGGCCACGATCTCGGCGGGGGCGAAGTCAACGACGGGCTTATGGTGGTCGTCGTAGAAAGAGGGAACATAGACCGATTCGACTTCGCGAACGAGCCGTTCGAGCTTTTCGCGGCGGGTCGCGCCGCGCAGTTCGTGGAGGATGCCGAGCATCTGGGGCAGCCCCTCCTCGCCGTCGCCGATATAGAAAAGGTCGACAAACGGGGCCATCGGCTCGGGGTTGTAGGCGGCCGGTCCGCCGGCAAAAATGAGCGGGTGGGCGTCGGTGCGGTCGGCCGAGCGGAGTGGAATCCCGGCGAGGTCCAGCATCTGCAGGACAGTGGTGAAAACCAGCTCGTAGCTCAGGGTGAAGCCGATGGCGTCGAAGTCGGCAGCCGCGGTCCGGGATTCGAGAGAGAAGAGGGGGATGCCGGCGCGGCGCAGAAGAGCCTCGGCATCGTGGTCCGGGGCGAACACGCGTTCGCCGACAAAACGATCATCCTGGTTGACGATGTGGTACAACGTCTGCAACCCCAGGTAGGAATGACCGATCTCGTACTTGTCGGGAAACGCAAGGAGGTACTTGACACGGTCGGCGTGGTCGCGGGCAATAGAACCCGGTTCGCCGCCGGCGTACCGCCCCGGTTTGATGACATACGGATAAAATGTCTCTTCGAGCAGCCTCTTCATCGCCCTCTAAGTGCTTCGTAAGCAGTTGCGTACAAAAAACGATCCCACTTGCATTCGGACGTGCTCTATATACGCCAAAGGTGCGGTTTGCGCAAGGGGGAAAGTAACCCGACCGGGCGGGGGCCAGCCCGGTGGATTTTGTCGATCCACCGGGCCATGGATTCATCACTGCGGCCGGGCCGGTTCGGCCTGCTGCAGCTCCTCCAGGGCGGCTTTGCGGCCGTGGACAATGACCTTGAATCCGGCGGCGGTGAACCGACCGCTGGCCGGGAGGCCGCCATCCAAAGCGGCAAGATTCGGAATGGCCGGCTGGGAAATGGCCGCTGGGTCCGGCCGGGCGGCCGGGGTGAGCAAGG
>JBGSIV010000284.1:0-31440 GCA_041742355.1 Candidatus Zixiibacteriota bacterium | reverse complement strand
GATGTTGTCATCTCCAACGACTCCGGCCCCCTCCACCTAGCCGCCGCTGTCGGGACCTCCACCGTCGGAATCTACTGGTGCGGTAACATGATCAACGGTGCGCCGATCACTCGTACGCATCACCGCCCCGCGATCTCCTGGATGATCTGCTGTCCCCGCTGCGGCATGGATATAGCCAGCGCGGGCTTCCCGTTCCAGGCCGGCCCGGCGATATCAGAGGCGGATGGCACCGTATCTCCATGCCACCACCCCTTCTCCTTCGTGGATCCGATCCGGCCCGATGAGGTGATGCATAACGTGTCCGAACTCCTGCAAGCCCGAGCGCGCCCTCATGAGACTCTCCGACAGAATTGAAACGATCGCCGTCTTCCGCGCCCTGCAACTGGGAGATATGCTGTGCAGCATTCCTGCCATTCGAACTCTCCGCCAGTCGTTCCCTCATGCTCGGATCACGCTCATAGGACTTCCCTGGACCGGAGCCTGGACCAAACGCTTCAAGTATTACTTTAATGATTTCATTCAATTCGCGGGATTTCCGGGACTTCCCGAGTCTCCGTACGACCTGACGCGCACCCTTCGCTTCTTCCGCAGCATGCAGCGAAGGTCTTTCGACCTCCTCCTGCAACTGCACGGCAACGGCACTGTCGTCAACCCCCTGCTTATGCTCTGCGGCGCGAAGCAGTACGCCGGCTACTACTGCGAAGGCAACTACTGCCCCGATTCCACCACCTTCATGCCCTACCCCGCCAACACCAACCCCGAACTGCTCCGCCATCTGCAACTGATGGAGTTCCTGGGCCTTCCCACCCAGGGGACCGCCCTGAAATTTCCGCTCCTTCCTCAGGACTACCGGGATTTCAACCGCCTCCATCTCCGCCTCCGCCGCCTTTACTATGTCGTGGTTCACCCCGGGGCCCGCGCGGATGCCCGCCTCTGGAACCCCGCCCACTTCGCCCGCCTGGGTGATCTGGCCCGGGATCACGGTTTCGATGTTGTCGTCACCGGCGTTGATACAGAACGGGATATCACCGCCGAGGTCATTCGCCGCATGAAGCACGCCCCCCTCGACCTGACCGGTCGCACCTCCCTCGGTGCGCTCGGCGTGCTGGTCAAAGACGCCCGCCTCGTCATCGCCAACGATACCGGCATCTCCCACCTCGCCTACGCCCTGCGCACCCCCAGCGTCGTCATCTCCCTATCCCACGACCCCGAACGCTGGACCCCGCTGGACACCCGCCTGCACACGTTCATCAAATGCCGCGGCCGCGACTGCTTAGATGAATCGGTCGCCGGCATGGAATCCCATCTGGCCGGTCGCCGCGAAGTCACAGAGCAGACCCCACCGTGATCCCTACTTCGCCCAAACTTGTCATTTTTCTTTACAACTTGCCGAAATGATGTATCGTATACCCTGAGCGGTAGGTCAAGCACCGCTTTGGGTGCTTGACGTCCTGATGTCCAGTCAGGTCGTCACCCTGAGCGGAGTCAAAGGGTGATGTACTCGAAGCCTGACTCCGCCGAGCCCGAAACGTCAACCTCCGGGTTGACTCACGAAAGGAGACAAAGTTCATGTTGGCCATTGTAATTCACAGTGCGGGAAACTCACGTATCCGGGGACACCGGTCCTAACCCTGTCCGGCAACCGTTAGCGCCGGACTCATAGTGTACCCCTGCCCGGCTCCCGGCCGAGCAGGAAGACCTCGTCCCCTCAGGATTCGTCGTTTGTACTCCCCCGGGCGTGAGCCCAATTTCCCGCTCCCATGGTAATCGAAACGCTTCGGCTGTTGTGCCGTCGTGTGCTGTCCTGTTCCCTTGAAGCAGGGAGCAGGCCACCCGCAGCACTTCCGGAGCACCCGAATGAACCTTAGGAGACTTACGTACGATGGATCTGACAGAATTCGGATGGAATGACCAATTCGCGGCCCTGTTCCAACCACACCTCGACCACGGCCTTTCCCCGGCCCGCGTGATCAAGCAGCACCGGGAGCGGTGTGTCCTGATCACCGCCCACGGCGAGGTAACCGGCGAGGTATCCGGGCGATTCCGCCATTTGACAGCGAATCGCAGCGAGTACCCGACCACGGGCGATTGGGTGGCGGCCGAACCTTCCGGCGGCAGCCTGGCCGTGATTCACGCCGTCCTCCCCCGCCGCAGCGCCTTCACGCGCAAGGTGGCGGGCGAATCGACCGAGGCCCAGGTGGTCGCGGCCAATATCGACACCGTCCTGCTGTTGACCGGCCTCGATGCCAACTTCAACGTCCGCCGGATCGAGCGGTACCTCACGACCGCCTGGGACAGCGGCGCCTCGCCGGTGATCGTCCTCAACAAGGCCGACCTCCGACCCGACCTTGAGGAGATCAAAGCCGAGGTCGAGTTGATCGCTGCCGGTACTCCTGTGGTGGCGGTGAGTGCCCTCGAAGGTTCCTGGATCGACTCCCTGCTCCCCTTCCTTCGACCGCGCCAAACCGCCGCCCTGCTCGGTTCCTCGGGCGTCGGCAAAACGACCCTGATCAACCGGCTCCTCGGCGAGGAGCGCTATCGGACCCAACAGGTCAGCGACTCCCTGGCTCGCGGGCGGCACACGACAACTCATCGCGAGCTGGTCGTCCTGCCCAATGGCGCGCTCCTGATCGATACGCCTGGCATGCGCGAACTGCAGCTCTGGGCCGATGACGAGAGCCTCGGGAGGTCTTTCGAGGAAATCGAGAGCCTTACCACCCAATGCCGCTTTGCCGACTGCCACCACCAGGCCGAACCCGGCTGTGCAGTGCAGGCGGCCCTTGCCGACGGCTCCCTGGATGCCGATAGGTTCGAGAGCTATTGCAAACAACGCAAAGAGCTTAGGTTCCTTGCGCTAAAGCAAGACTCGAAGGCGCGCAAGCAGACGGAGAAGGCCAACGGCCGGCGGTTTGCCGCAATGCTCAAGGACGTCAAGCGACGCAAGCCGAATCTCCGGTAAGCGCCTGAACCTCATGAACGGCGGGTCCGGCTATCATGTCGGACCCGCCTTGTGAGGCCATTGGAAATTGCACCGTTGTCTCAAGCCCAGCCAATTCATAGATTCCCGAGCAGTTGTCGAACCACCGCACCCCGAAGTGCATTCTCTTAATACTATGTCCGTCGAATCCAACCATACGCCGTCAGAAACGAAACACTCCCCCCGCAGTGGTTACATCATTGCCCTTATCTCGTCGTTCGGCGCCGGCGCCGGCACTGTGATCGGCAAGTGGAACCTCGAGTCGATCTCCCCGCTCCTGATGAACGCGACGGTCTTCTCCATCGGCACCCTCATGCTCTCCCTCTGGATATTCCCCCGCAACGGCTTCAAAAACGCTTTCCGCCTCTCCCGGACCGGCTGGTTCTGGCTGGCGATGTTCTCCCTTTCCTCCTGGGTCGCCGTCATGACCTACTGGTCCGGCGTCCAGAAGATGGACCCGACCCTGGCCTCGTTCCTTAACCGTTCGCAGGTGCTTGTCGCCATCTTCCTCGGGATCTTCTTCCTGCGCGAACGTTTCCGAACGATCGAGACCGTCGGGGCTGTCCTCTCCATCACCGGCATTGTCATAATGCGCCTCGCCCTCCGGGGCGAATACTCCGCCGGCTTCTGGCTCGTGCTTATCGGCTCACTTTTCTTCGGCATCACTGAGTTCGTTTCCAAGATCGCGGTTCGCCATGTCGAGCCCTCGATTCTCACCTACCTGCGCAATGCCTTCCTCGCGGTCAGCTACTGGATCGTCTTTTTCACGACCGACCTGACGTTCGATGGCCTCGACCAGGTCTGGATCGGCGTCATCGGCCTCGGCTTTTTCGGTCCGATCCTCTCGCGCATGCTGTACGTGATGGCCCTGCAGCGCCTCGATCTGTCCAAGGCCGCCGTCATCAGCCAGAGTCAGCCGATCTGGGTCATCCTGATCGCCCTGACCTTCCTGCACCAGCTCCCCACCCTCAGGGAGACTGTCGGTGGTATTTTCCTGCTCGCCGGGTGTTTTCTGATGATCGCCGGGCAGTGGCGCCCGTCGTTTCTGGCGGTAACCAAGACCCTTCCCACTGCTCTCCTGGCTGAGAAATGGGAGTCTCTCAGCCGCACCCTATCCGGCAGGGGCCGGTAGCCCCCTCACAACGCCACGAAATCGACTTCCACCACCGGCACATTCTGTTCAATCCGTTCGGCCCGGCCCCGGAGGAAGTCGCCCACCCACCCATCTTCCTGAAATCCGAGGTGCGCGATAATCACACAGTACAGGTCAATCTCCCGCAGCTTCAGGAAGTACGGAATCCGCGCCAGCCACTCTTTCGTAACCCCAGTGTGGCAGGTATACCCCTCCAGGAATCGGCCGAGGAATTCCTGCGTGAAGCTCGAGTCGGTCCCCGGTCGCCCCGGCCAGCGCAGGGCGTAGAACAACGCCATCGCGATGTCGTTGGCGAAAAACGCATAGTGGCAGTCGTCGAAATCGAACGCCGTCAGCCGCCCGTTGTCGACAAAGAAGTTCCCCGGGTGCAGGTCATTGTGGATCATCCCGTAGCACGAACTATCGGCGGCAAACGCCCGTATCTGCGCTATCACGTCTTCCCCGCGCGCAATCACCCGGTCGCTCACCACTCCCCGGTAGCTCTCCATATCTCCGGTCGGATCCTCGTACCAATGGTAACGCCCACCGTCGGGCTTCTCCGGCACATAGATGCGAGTCGCCGCGTGAAGGCGCCCCGCCATCTCCCCCCAGGTTCGGTAGAAATCATCCCCGAAATCCGCCGCTGTCGGCCGGCGCCCCGGTGCTTTCTCAAACAGCGCCGCCGTGAAAAAGGACTCTCCCAGATCAATAACCTCGACCAGACGACCGGCCTTCGACTCAACCGGCCCCGCCACTGGAACACGCCGCTCCGCCAGAAATCTGACCCAATCCAACTCCCCCTCCACCTGCTCCACCGTCCGGTGCAGCGAATGGGTCAGCCGGAGAATATGCCCCTGCCCATTGTATGGCGCTTCGAAAACGTAGCTCTCAAACCCGCCGAGCGTCACAATCTTGTCCACCTCTACTCCCCATAACCCACCCACCTGCGCCAGAATTCCCTCCCGACGCTCTTCGAAAATCCGCTGCGATCGCTGGTCCATTGATGTCCTCCGACGAAATTGACTTACTCGTTGCGCAGTGCTTCCACCGGGTCCACCCGCGCCGCCCGCGCCGCCGGGTACAATCCGGCGGCCACACTCACCAGCGTCCCAAACGCCAGCGCGATGAGAATCAGGTACCACGGCAGCGCGAACAGGTCGATCGGGGTCACACCTTCGCGCTCCATGAACCTCATCGCAATGTAGGAGGCTATTCGGGTCACCACCCAGCCGAGCAAAATTCCGGCGACTGCGCCAATCGCCCCGATCACCCCCGACTCGGCGATAAACTGCAGCCAGATGTGGCGGTCATCCGCCCCGAGCGACTTGAGAATCCCGATTTCCCGCCGCCGCTCCAGGATTGACATCACCAGCGTGTTCACGATCCCCAGTGAGGCTGTCGCCAGGGCAATCAAGCCGACCACGCCGAGGATCATCTGGAGGTAATAGAAGGAACGCTGGATCTCCTCGAACTGCGCCAGATAGCTGAAGCTGTCGTAGCCGAGCGCCTTGATGCTGTCGCTGAGCGCCGCGTAGCTGACCCCCGGCTCCAGGTCGAGCGTCACGCGATCATAAGAACCGCCGCCCGCCGACGTCCCGTCGCCGAAGAGGTTGTCGATTCTCCCCCCCTGGAACGCCGCCAGCAGGTCCTCCGGCCTCGGCCCTCCCTTGGCGGCCGCGAATCGGCGCGCGGTCGCATCGGGAATGATCACCGACTTCACCCGCAGGCGGTGGCTTTCCGGGCGCTCCATCACGCCGACAATCGTCAGCGTGTCGCGCGTGATTTGCGGATGCCGCAGGTAACCTTCGAAGAAGTTCCTGGCGGCCACATTCAGCTCTCCCATCAGGACTCGACGGAGGTAGCTTCCCTCGAAGAGCGAATCAACCTCCACACTGTCCCGCCAGAAATCCAGGCGGTCTCTCCCCTCGCGCACCACATGCACGGCGGCGCTGTCGAGCATCGGCGACGACACCGAAACCACCATCGTCCGCCCGATAATTGAATCAGCTTTCCCGAGTTTGTGGTCGTGAAGGAACTCATCGGTAATCATTGCCTCGCCCGTGCTGTCGGGATGCGGCTGTCTCCCCGCGACAAGATTCGAGAACATCCGGGTCCCGATCGCTGCCTGCGGAAGCACCTGGCCGTCGCTGGTGAATTTCTGCGTATCGAGTTCGATCGTGAGTTCAAAGGCGTCGTACGGATACGCCAGCCGCACCCCGGGCAATTCCCCCAGGCGCGCCACGATCGAATCATTCAGCGGCGGCACGACTTTGGTCGTATCGGTCAGGCTGTCCTGGTCGGCCGGATACACCTGCATCGTCGTGAACAGCCCCATCTTCTCATATTCTTCGGAGACGTTCTGTTGCACGCCCGCCCCGAACGAGACCATCGATACGAATGCGCCGATGGCGATCACCACGCCGCCCATGGTGAGGAACGTCCGCAGTTTCATCCGCCAGAGGTTGGCCGCGGACATCAAGAGCAGGTCCTGAATTGTCATGGCCGCACCTCCCCGGTCGGCGGCATCTCTCCGTCAACGACCCGTCCGTAGTGCATTCGCACAACCCGCTGAGCCGATCGATCGGCCAGCGCCAGGTCGTGGGTCACCAGCACGATAGTAAGCCCTTCACTGTGCAACTCCGCCAGGAGCGCCGCGAGCTGTTCGGTGTTGGTCTGGTCAAGGTTGCCTGTCGGTTCGTCCGCAAGCAGGATCTCCGGGCGTTTTACCAGCGCCCGCGCCAGCGCCACCCGCTGCTGCTCCCCGCCCGAGAGGTCGGCCGGACGGTGATCCAGACGGTCCCCGAGGCCGAGCCGATCGAGCATCGCCGCCGCCATTTTCGGTCGGTCCGATCGCGCCACATCGGTGAAATACAGGGCCAGCTCGACGTTTTTCTGCGCGGTATAGTGGGAAACGAGGTTGAAGGACTGAAAGACTATTCCTATCCGCGTCGCCCGATAGTCGGCCAACTGCCATCGGGACATCTGCCCGATTCGCTCCCCGGCCACATCGATTCCCCCGCCGGTCGGCGTATCCAGCCCGGCCAGCAGGTTCAACAAGGTCGACTTGCCCGATCCCGATGATCCGACAATTGACAGGAATTCCCCCTTCGTGATACTGAGATTCACCCCATCGACCGCTCGGACTTCCTGCGGCCCCCGCCGATAATACCGGCAGAGATCGGTGGTGCGGATGAGATCGCCTGAATCCATGGTGTTCTGCCGTTTCCCCTGTCTGCGACGCCGCGTGGCCCGATCTGCCCGGCAGGCTCTCTGCCAGGGGAGGGACAAACGTCGCCGCGTTGGTGCAATTTAGTTCTAATACGGGCCGTCCGCCAAAGAGATTCAGCCGATCTCGAATTGACTTTACGGGCGATTGCGCCTACATTGAGGTTAGTGGTCTAATGAAAGCGCTCCTTCTCGTCATAACCGCCTTGGCGGCGCTTACGGGCCATGCTTTCGGCGACTTCGCCGTGCGCGTCGAACGAGTAGAGTTGGCGCGGCCGGGTGATCACGTCTTCGTCACGATCGGCGTGAACGATCCGTCCGGAAGCTTCCTGATGGGTGGCTTCGATTTCACTGTCCGGTACGACTCCAATCTCGTCTTCGCGGGTGCCCAGCCCGGGCAGCTGCTGAACCTGTGCCACTGGGAGTATTTCACCTTCCAGCCCCGTGGTATTCGGGAAGTACAGGTGTCTGCCATAGCCGATATCGCCAACGGCAGTTCACACCCCGATTGCTACGGCGCCTCCGCCGCCGATCTCGCCGACCTCGCGTTCGACATCCCGCTCGATATCAACCTCTACGGCAAGTTCCTCCCTGTCCGCCTCATCTGGAACGATTGCGGCGACAACGCCATTTCCTCCCGCTACGGCGATACGCTCTATACGTCGGACCAGGTCTTCCACTTCGACGGCTACCGGGAGTATGAGATCACCCGCGACAGTGCCTTTCCATCGTACTTCGGCGCCCCGAGCTCGTGCGGCAACGACAGTGCCCGCATACTCGATTTCTACAACGGCGGTGTCAGCCTCATCATTCAGGATGTTGTCGCCCCCGTCGCCCAGTGCCCCGGCGACACTACCGTCATCGCCGCGCCCGGTCAATGCGGACGAATCGTCGAGTTCACCGCGACCGTCACTGACAACCGTCCCGGGGCAACCATAGCCTGCTCCCCGCCGTCGACGACCTTTTTCCCGGTCGGTTCCCATATCGTTTACTGCTTTGCCACCGATGCCGCCGGCAACCAGGATACCTGCCAGTTCACCGTTACCGTCACCGATACCCAGAAGCCGGTCATCGCCTGCCCGGATGACACGGTGATCGCCAATGATCCCAACCAGTGCCTGGCCCGTTTCACGTACAGCGCCACCGCCGCCGACAATTGCGGCGCAGCTACTGTCACCACCTCGCGTCCCTCAGGCGCAGTCTTCTACATCGGCACCACGGATGTCGTTGTCACCGCCACCGACCCTGCCGGCAATCGCGCCGTCGATACCTTTTCGGTCACCGTCGAGGACCGCCAGTGGCCCGTCACGACTCATCCCGCGGCCATCACCGTAAGCAACCTGCCCGGTGTGTGCGGCGCCCACGTTACCTACTCCGTCACGGCCGGCGACAACTGCCCGGGCGCCTCAGTCGTTGTCGAGCCTCCGTCGGGCACGCTCTTTCCCGTCGGCACGACTTCTGTTCGCATGATTGCCGAAGACATTATGGGGCATCGCGACACCAGCTTCTTTCCCGTGACCGTCACCGACACCGGTCGCCCGGTGCTCCTCCTCCCGGATACGATCGTCGCGGCGACAGAGCCGGGGCAATGCGAGGCGCCGGTCGATTTCGCGATCCAGGCGCTCGACAATTGCCTTTCGGCGACCGTCACAACCTCGATTCCCTCGGGCGCCACCTTCGCCGTCGGGACAACCGCTGTGCAGGCCATTGCCGCCGATCCTTCCGGGAACGCCGATACGGGCCTGTTCTACGTCACGGTCTTGGACTCCGATCCCCCGATCCTCGCCCTCCCGGATTCGATATTTGCGTCCCCGGCCCCCGGTGGGTGCTCGGCCGTGGTCTCTTATGAGGTCACCGCCATCGACAACTGCGGCCCGGCGATTGTGACCGTGGACCATTCTTCCGGCAGTACCTTCCCCGTTGGCCTGACCGCTGTCACTGCTGTCGCAATTGACCCGGCCGGGAATGCCGATACGGGGGTATTCACGATACTGGTTCGCGATGCCGAACCTCCGACTGTCTCCTGCCTCGATGATATCACCGCTCCCGCAAGTCAAGGCGAGTGCGGCGCGGTCATCCACTACAGTGTGGTTGCCGACGACAACTGCGGCGTGCCGGCAGTGTCCGTCGATCCCCCGTCGGGCACATTCTTCCCGGTCGGGGTGACTCCCGTGATCGCCGTCGCTGTCGACCAATCCGGCAACGCCGATACCTGCGTCTTTGCTGTGACCGTCACCGATACGGAACCTCCGGTCATCACCTGCCCCGGCCCCATCATCGTCTACAACGACTCCGGCCTCTATGCGGCGGGGGTTCCCTTCACCATCACCGGCACGGACAACTGCGGAATTGCCGAATGGGGTTCATCGCACGTCTCGCGATCGCTGTTCCCCCTCGGCAACACGACGGTCACCGCCTGGGTGGTCGATAGCTCCAGCCAGGCCGATACCTGTACCTTCACGGTGACGGTGCTTCTCGATGATCCCGACAACGACAACCTCCCCTCCTGGGCCGACAACTGTCCGACTGTGCCTAATCCGCTGCAGTACGACACCGACTCCGATGGCGTCGGCGACATGTGCTGCTGCCTCCTTCGGGGAAATGTCGATAACCGCGGCGAACCCGGCGCCGCGATTCAGGTCAGCGACCTGACCTACCTGGTGGGTTATCTTATGAAAGGTGGGGAGGCTCCGCCATGCCCTGCCCAGGCCAATGTCAACGCTTCTCCCTCCTCCGAAACCGATCCCGGCATCGCCATCTCGGATCTGACCTACCTGGTCGGCTATCTTTTCCGCGGTTCCCCGGCCCCGCCCCCGTGCGACTGATCAACTGATCCCCGCTACTGCCTTACTTTTCTGCCTCGGCGAACCGCTTCCAGGTTTCCGGGTCATATCCCACCGCAGCCTGGTTCCCCAACCGCACGATCGGCGTGCGGAACAGGAGCGGATACTCCAGCAGCTTTTCCTCGACATTGTGGCGGATGTACTTCAGGTTCAGCCGCTCGTACTCCTTCCCCTCAAGGTCGATCAGTTCGTCAAGCGGAATGGACCGGGTGATATTGCGCAGCTCGCCCGGGCTGATTCCCTTTTCCCGCAGGTCGATACTCTGCACCTTGATCCCCCGCTCCTTAAAAAACCGCTCGGCCTTGCGGGTGTCCGCGCACTTCTTTGTCCCGAATATCTGTATCACAGTCATCTCCTTCCTGCTGCCTGACCCGACAATAGCACTTCCCCGGATGTCCCGCAAAAACAATCTCCGCCGGTGTCGAAAAGGCATTAATCAGCCGTGGACTCTCACCCGTCCCTGGATATATTGTGGGTAGGCAGGTCTTTGTCTGAAAGGGATGGATACCATGAAGGCAGTTGCACTCCTCGCGGTTCTCATTCTCCTCGCGGCCGCTCCGGCAGTGGCCGACGATCTTCTCGAAGTCACTCTGCGCCACGCCGCTGATGCCGTGGTGCTGCAGGGCACCGGCGCGACGGTCGCCACGGTCGATCGCAACGTGTACCTCGTAGTGGCCGACCCATCGGTCCGGCAGATCCTTGACGAACACACGCTGGTCTACCGCGAGATCCTCGCCGGCATCGACCGCACTCCCTTAGCGGTCGACCGGAGGCCTGTCCCCTCGACACGGGCTGACCGAACGCTCGTATACGAACGGGGCGGCCTGAGGATCGTGGCGGCGGCAACCGAACAGGCGCTGTCCCTCGATTCCGATCTGCTCCCTCTCGGCCTGCACCCGATTGTCGTTCGCTATCTTCCGCCGCGCGAGTCACTCGCCGTGGCGGCCGACCTCCCGATCGAGCTTGACACCCTGATCGACCTGGTCAGCGAGGACTCCCTGCGCGCCTACACCCTGCGCCTGGAGGCGTTCCACCGTCGCCTCACGGGGACTGACTCATGCAACGCCGCCCGGGACTGGATCGCCGCCAAGTTCCGCTCTTTCGGGTACGACTCGGTCGTGATCGACCCGTTCATCGGACGCCAGCTCTGGGACCGCCACCCGGTCCAGAGCTACAATGTCGTCGCCTGCAAACCGGGCACGGTCAACCCCGACCGGCAGATAATCATCGGCGGTCACTTCGACGCCGTTCCCGACTGCCCGGGGGCCGATGACAACGCCACGGGCACGGCCGGCACGCTCGAGATAGCCCGGGTGCTCGCCGCCGCCAACCTCCCCGTTACCCTGATATTCATCGCGTTCGATTCCGAGGAGTCCTGGCTTTGGGGCTCCACGCACTATGCCGATTCGGTTGCGGCCGAGGGCGCCGACATCATCCTCATGATCAACCTCGACATGATCGCGCATTACACCAATAATTCTCGCGCCAATGTCTACTATGGCCCGGAGCATGCGTATGCCGAGCTCTGGGCCCAGCTTGCGCCGGCATATGCGTTCACCGGCGTGGATCTCGCCATTTCGGTCGCCTCCGATCACCAGCCTTTCCTGGATAATGGCTATGACGCTATCTTCGTCCAGGAGGACTACTTCTCGAATCGCTACCACCAGCCCACGGACAGCAGCACCTACCTCAACTTTGAATACATGACGCGCATGGTCAAAGCGTCGCTCCATACCGCGTTGGCCACGGCCGATGTCCCGCCGCCGGTGCGGATTACCGCTGTGCTGGAACCGGGCGACGGTCACTCGCAGTTCCTTATGTGGCGCCGGCTGGACTTCAACGGCCTTGACTACCTCCGTGTCGCGTGGTATCCGGCGGCCAATCCCTCGGCGAAGCAGTCAGCCGTCATACCCGCTTCGGACACCAGTTACACCGTCACCGGCCTGATCGAAGACGTCCCGTATGTCTTCTATGTCCAGGCTTTCGATACTCAGCTGCGAACGTCCTACGCCATTAAGGAAGCCCACGGCACTCCGCGCTCCACCCCGCTTCCGCCGGAGGATCTTGTTACCCGGCCCATCTTCCATGGCGTCCGCCTCTGGTGGGGACACAACAATCTCGAAATGGACCTGGCCCACTACTCCGTCATTCGCGACGGCGCACTCATCGCCACGGTCACCGACACGACCTACGACGACTTCGACCCGAGCCTGGGGACCGACCTCCACCGATATTACGTCCAGGCCACCGACACCGACCTCAACTGCTCGGATACCTCCACACTTCTCCCCTCAGTATCGCGCGCCGCCATGCTCGAGCCCGAGAAAGTGCTCGCAGTCAACCGCTCCTCGTCGGCGGCCAACGGTATCTGGGTCAACGAGGTAGAGACCGGCCTCCTCCTGCGCGATGCTCTCGCAACTTTTGACTGCGACTACCGCTCCGACACCGCCGCCACGTCGCATCCCGGGGAGGGGATCTCGCTGCTTGACATGGTCTCCCACGGCGTCATGATTGTCGGCGACGAATCCGGGCGCGGTATGGATATCAGCAAACCTCCTGCGGAGGGGGGCATTCTCGATGACCTGGCGTACTACTGCTCGATCGGCGGCAAGCTGGTCGTTTTCGGCCGCTTCGGCACCATCACGCGGGGAGATACGGTCGACTACACGGGGGACGTGGCCTACGACGACACCTTCGAGGACATCTTCCACATCGCCCGGCGAATCCAGACCGCCACGTTGCTGCTGCCATCGCCCAACCGGCTCATCGGTGACTTTGTCGGGGCCGAGCCGCTCGCCCCGGGCTACCCCGCCCTTGTGTGGGACTCCACCCTGACCGCCGCCCATAGCGCCCCGCTGCTTGCTCTCTCTGGTATCTCGATGACCTCCTATGTCGAACTGAACAGCCCCGACGCTCAACCCCTCTACGGCTACCGCTCCGCCTCGGACACCTCGGCCCATAACGGCGGTACGGTTGCCTGGTCGTACTTCGGGAGTGACTACCGGTACATCTTCTTTGATATCCCGCTGTCCTTCTGCGAACGCACCGCCGCTATCGAAACCCTGCGCAAGGCGGTCAACGACCTGATGAACGAGCCGACCGATTCCGACAGTGACCCCATCCCGCTGCCCGGCCGCTTCACGCTGGGGCAGAACTACCCCAACCCCTTCAACGCCACGACCACGATCAGCTACACCCTGCCTCAGGCTGCTCCGGTGAAGCTGGTCATCTACAACCTGCTGGGGCAGACGGTTACTTCCTGGCGCGCCGAGCGGCAGTCGGCCGGCACCCACACGGTCACCTGGAACGGCACCAATCAGTCCGGCCGGTCCGTCGCCACCGGGATCTACTTGTACCGCCTTGAGTCCGGCGACCGCATCGCCACAAAGAAGATGCTGCTGCTGAAATAGGAGAGCGATCGGCCGGAGGTTTTACGCGCGCCCCGGCTGCGATGCCGCGCGTTTGAGAAATCCCGGCGTCGGCAACGCCGAGGTCACGAGGCCGAGGAAAATCAGCAATCCCCCGATAGCACCGTGCAGCACGAACGGCTCGCCGCCCAGTGTCCAGGCGAATACCCCGGCGAACACCGGCTCAAAAGCGAACACCAGCGACACCCGCAACGGCGAAATGATTTTCTGCGCGATCATCTGGATCACGAAGGCCGTCATGGTCGGGAAAATCGCCAGGAACACCACGACCCACATCGCACCGGTCGAGTGCACCTCCAGCGGCCGGCCCGAGACTATCCCCAGCCCGAAACTGAGCACGCCGATAATCAGGCACTGCTGGCAGGTCACGACCCACGGATCCACGCCTTCCTTGATGTACCTATCCGCGTACAGGACGTGCAGAGCGTAGGTCATCGCGGCCGCGAGGGTCAGGATATCGCCGAAGTTCGCCTCCCGCATCCCGCCGGTCAGCACCCACAGTCCGGCGAGCGAAATCACCGAGGCGACCACTTCCATGAGCGTCGGATTCCGCCGGAACACGGTCTTCAGGAACAGCGGCACAAAGGCCACGAACAGCCCGGTGATGAATCCCGAGTTCGACGCTGTCGTGTACTGCAGTCCCACTGTCTGCGTCACATACAGAAGCAGCAGGATGATCGCCAGCACCATTCCCTTGCCGAGGTTGTCGGTGAGCTTTCTCCCGGTTGCCCACAGGTACAGGAGCATCAGTCCGCCGGCGATCAGGAACCGATAGCTCACGAGCATGATCGGGTCGATATCGGTCAGCGCACCCTTGACCACGAAGAACGTCGAACCCCAGATAGCGGCCGCATAGAACAGCCCGAGATGGCCGAGCGCGACCTGCGCTCTCGGGGGAGCGGGTGTCGTGGCAGGAGAGTGCGACATAGGTGAGGAGTTAGCACCGGCCCGGCCGAAATGTCAACGGAATTCTCCCGCAGTGAGCGGCCCCGGCCACGGTCCAGGCAGCTCAGTGCAGCGTGCTGGGGTCGCAGGCGGAATCCGCCGAATCGGCCTCCCCACATAGCGCCGCGAGCGGCGGGGATCCGGACACCCGTGCTCTTGCTGAGAGAAACCCATCATAAAGGGAGTGTTGAAAAACACCGAGCGCGGCTGTTGGCAGTCATTGCGAGGAGCGGAGCGACGAAGCAATCTCTCCTGGCACCAGAGAATTGGCCCAAAGAGAGATTGCTTCGCTGCGCTCGCAATGACTGGTCATAGACCTTTTCAACACTCCGTTAATGGTGGGCCACAAGAGTCCGTGATTACACTCTCTCTTCTACACTCTTTCTTATATATACCGGGGGGTCGGGGCAATCTCCATCAGAAGTGGAATGAAAGTGTGCAGAATCAACGGTGAATTGCCGTCGCGGGAGGGAGTGAATACGGTGAAGGATGAAGACTTAACTTTTGCGGCGCAGAATGACGTGTTTTTCAAAGGTCGAGAAGGGTTGGTTGAAAAGGGAGGGCGGCGAGGGGGTTGGTTTTTTGTCGGGTTTCTCGGGGCGTGCGCCCCTCGGAACCCGACCTGGTAGGCCTGAGCGTGACTGGGGCCCGGCCCCGGATCAGGTCCGGGGCAGGCTCTCCGCCGGGCTGACAGGACAGGAGCCGGGCTGACAGAGAAGGGGCGGGCGGACAGGGGACGCGTTGACAGGGGGCGGTCTCTCTGCTCGCAATTGGGTTTGTTTCCGCGATTTCGAGGTGTCTGGAGTGTCGGGTTTCTCGGGGTCGAAGCCGCTCGGAACCCGGCCTACGACGTGGAGTCTTTTTCCGCTGCGAGGGGTGGGACACAAGGACAAAGACAAAAGACATGGATCCCGGGTCGTAGCCCGGGATGACAGTTTCTGTGCGTCGGTTTGAGTCCACGCGTTTACAGTGGAGCATAACCGGATCGTGGGAATCTATTCCCACCGCAAGCGGTGGGGCACCCAGCTGATCCCACAGCAAGCTGTGGGCGACCCCCTACGACGTCGAGGATTTAGCGTCAATATCAGTTGGAGGAGGCACGACCGCTGAAGGGTCGTGCCCTACTTATGGGATGTCCTGTGTGAGCACTCGGGTTATCCGCGTCACCGGCACACCGGTGGGGGGCCGCCCTTGAAGAGGAAGTTCACCAGGTAGGTCAGGTCGGAAACCTTTATAGAGCCGTCACCATTTGCGTCGCCGGCCACCAGCACCGGCGGCTGAGGCCCGCCTTTGAACAGGTAATTCACCAGGAACGTCAGGTCGGAGACGTTCAAAGCAAGATCATTGTTGGCATTGCCGCAGAGGTACACCCGGACGGTAAAGGAAGTGGAGGCTGTATTGCAGGTGTCGGCAACGGTGGCGGTCACCGGCTCGATGAATATAGAATCGGGGGCAGTGCCTATCAGGGAGTCGCCGACGACCGGACACCAATGGGGACGGGGGTCATAGGTGAAGGTGTGAGTGGTGTTGTCGGGATCGGTAACGGTTGGGCACCAGGCGAATCGGCTGTGGAACTTGACGAAGAGCGTATCGGGGCTATCGGTGATAATGGGTGGGAAGTCGTCGCACGGGTCGCATGGGTCGCCGAGGCCGTCGAGGTCGTAGTCGGCCTGGTCGGGGTTGGCGATGCTGGGGCAGTTGTCGGTGGCGCAGGTGTTTTCGGGGTGGCCGGGGTCGCCGAAGTGGTCGCCATCGGTGTCAGTGCAGATTTCGTTGAAGAGGATGGAAATATTGTCGGACTCGCGGTTGGCGGTTACGACGTCAAGATCGCCGTCGCCGTCGAGGTCGGCAGCTTTCACAGCGTAGGGGTAGTTCCCGACGGCGTAGCTCGCCGACCTGATAAAACCGCCGAAGCCATTGTTGGTGAATACACTCACGTCATGAGTAACGGTTTGGCTTGAGATGAGGTCGATGTCACCGTCGTGATCGAAATCTCCCGAAGTGGTGCCCTGTGGTAGATCGGGATTGTAGTACCGTTGGGCGACAGCGTAGGAGCCGTCGCCGTTGTTTAGGAGAATCGCCAAGCTATCGCAGGCGGACAGAGGAACCGCCATATCAACATAACCATCGGCATTCAAGTCCGCCGGACAAATGAGATACGGATTGGCACCCGGCCAGAGGGTGGCGGCCCAGGCGAAGGCCCCGCCACCGCCGTTCCTGAACACGTTGATAGTTTGTTCTCCGAGGTTCGCGCAGAGCAGATCAGCGTCGCCGTCGTTGTCTACATCGGCTATAGCCGCGTGCCACGGATTGGCGCCGGTGGCCAGACTGGCCGATGTGACAAACACACCGTTTCCATTATTCTGGAGAACGATGAGCCGAGTCGCGGTTTCGCAGGGGACGGCAAGGTCGATATCACCGTCATTATCAACGTCACCGGAATACACGGTTCGGGGACCAGTGAGTACAGGATAGTTCACGGCCGGTGCGAAAGCAGCGCCGCCCAGTCCCATGAAGATGGAAACAGTGTTAGCCGTGATATTTGCGGACGCAAGATCCGTAATCCCGTCATTATTGAGATCGGCGGCGCAGACGCGGAGAGGACGGCCAACTGAGCGCAGTTTCCCGGTGCGGGTGAATCGACCGCTGCCGTCGTTAACGAATATGGCGATGCTGTCTTCATTTTCGTTGGGAGTGGCCAAGTCGGGATAGGAATCGCCGTTGAGATCGGCGATGCAGACATCGTGGGGACCGTCGCCGCTCATGTATACGGAGTCGATATCGCCGAATACGCCGGGGCCGGACGAGGCTTCCACCGTGAAGGACCAGGAGTAGCCACCCGCGAGAGGGAGGCCGTTGGCGGAGAGGATGTCGTCAGTGAGGGTGACGGTGATGACTTCACCGGGGAGGTAGGTGGAATCGGGGTCGAAGGTAGCGGTGTAGGTGCCGGGGTCGTAGGAGATGGCGCCAGTGTAGCGGCCGCGGAGGGAGCCGGCAATGAGGAAAGTACTCGCGCTCACGTTGGGCGGGTCAGCGGGAAGGTTGAAACTCACGGTGATGAGGGATGAAGGAGAAACGTTCAAGGTGTTTGAGGGGGGAGCAGTTGCAAGGACCCGCGGTGGGATCTTGGTCCACTCCGCCAGACAAACAGAGACTTTGCTGCCCGCCGTCATAAACCCCCCCCCGGTGACGAGGGTGTCGTTGTGCACGGTCAAAGACCAGACATCGCTATTCATCCCCGATCCCAGCGGTGACCAGGCGGAACCATTCCAAGAGGCGATACGGTTGGCGCTGGTCCCGCCCGCTGCGGCGAAGTCTCCCCCGACCATAAGAGCACCATTACAGACGGTGAGAGCCCAGACAGAAGTATCCACCCCTAATCCCAGCGGCGACCATCCAGAACCGTTCCAGGAGGCAATACTCTTGGCGCTGATCCCGCCCGCCGTGGAAAAATGGCCCCCTACGATCAGGTTGCCGTTGTACACGGTCAGGGTATAGGCATAGCCATTTGTCCCCGATCCAAGCGGCGACCAGGCGGAGCCATTCCACGAGGCGATGTCATTGGCGCTGACGCCGCCAGCCGTGTTGAAATCTCCCCCGGCGATCAGGGCGCCGTTGTATACCGTCAGGGCAAAGACATTGCTATAATTCATCCCCGAGCCGAGGGGGGACCAGGCGGACCCGTCCCAGGAGGCGATATGGTTGGCGCTGACCCCGCCCGCGGTGGTGAAATTTCCCCCCGCGATCAGGGCGCCGTTGTACACCGTCAGGGTATAGACAGAGCTATTTATGCCCGAGCCGAGGGGGGACCAGGAGGACCCGTCCCAGGAGGCGATATGGCTGGCGCTGACCCCGCCCGCGGTGGTGAAGGAGCCCCCGGCGATCAGGTTGCCGTTGTACACAGTCAGGGTATAGACAGAACTATTCATCCCCGATCCGAGGGGGGACCAGGCGGACCCGTCCCAGGAGGCGATGTAGTTGGCGCTGACGCCGCCCGCGGTGGTGAAGTAGCCTCCGGCGATCAGGTTGCTGTTGTAAACGGTCAGGGCATAGACAGGGCCGTTCATTCCCGCTCCCGTTCCGTGGGCTAACCAGGCGAAACCGTCCCAGGAGGCGATGTTATAGGCTGCGGTTCCACCGGCTGTGCCGAAACTTCCCCCTGCGATCAGGTTGCCGTTGCACACCGTCAGGGCATAGACAGAACTATTCATGCCCGAGCCGAGGGGGGACCAGGCGGACCCGTCCCAGGAGGCAATGTAGTTGGCGCTGACCCCGCCCGCGGTGGTGAAGGGGCCCCCGGCAATCAGGGCGCCGTTGTACACTGTCAGGGCAAAGACATTATCATTCATGCCCGAGCCGAGGGGTGACCAGGCGGAACCGTCCCAGGAGGCGATACGGCTGGCGCTGACCCCGCCCGCGGTGGTGAAATATCCCCCGGCGATCAGGGCACCGTTGTACACCGTCAGGGCATAGACAGGGTAATTCATGCCCGAACCGAGGGGGGACCAGGCGGAACCATTCCAAGAAGCGATGCAGTTGGCGCTGGTCCCGCCCGCCGTGGTGAAGGAGCCCCCGGCGATCAGGGCGCCGTTGTATACCATCAGCGCACGGACAGTGCCGCTCATACCCGAGCCGAGGGGGGACCAGGCGGACCCGTTCCAGGATGCGATGTAGTTTGCGCTGACCACGCCCGCGGTGGTGAACCCTCCCCCCGCGATCAGGGCGCCGTTGTATACCATCAGCGCAAGGACAGTGACGCTCATGCCCGAGCCGAGGGGGGACCAGGCCGAACCGTCCCAGGAGGCGATACGGTTGGCGCTGACCCCGCCCGCGGTGGTGAAGGAGCCCCCGGCGATCAGGGCACCGTTGTGCACCGTCAGGTCAGAGACACTACCATTCATCCCCGAGCCGAGGGGGGACCAAGCGGACCCGTCCCAGGAGGCGATATTGTAGGCTACTACGTCGCCGGCGACCTGAAAGGCGCCGCCGACGACAAGTTTGCCGTCGTAAACAATCGCTGCTGAGACTACGCCGCCGACACCGGGAACCGAGGGAGAAATGGTGTTGTCCCAGTAGATGTCATCGGGGTGGTCGGCGGGGGAAGCGGGGCTGAAAAGAGGCTCGCCGTTGGAAGGGTCAACGACGGACTCGAAACCTTCGATGTCAAGCGGCCCCTCGTACCCGGAGCGGCGGGCTGAGTCAAGGTCGAAGCGGCCGTCAGGAGTGAGGAACTCGCCTATGCTTTTGCCACGAGGCGGAGGGGATGAAGGGGTGTCGGCAAGGATAGAACCAGCGAGGAGCAAGCAGAGGGTGAGGGCGAATGCGGCGTACTTCATGGCGAACTCCTGCGTTAGCGGCAGTGTAGCCGGGGGAGTCTTGGAACCCTACGTTAGCTGTCTGAAGATACGGATAATGGATGAATTCGTCAAGATAAAGGTGGTTCTCGAAATGTCGTCCTTCGAGTCCGCTCACCCTTCGACTACGCTCAGGGTGACATGAGGGCGGGAGGCTAAAGAAGGCAGGGGACTTGGGGTGATGGAGCTCTTGGCCAGCGACCTGCTGTCGGGTTTCTCGGGGCGTGCGCCCCTCGGAACCCGACCTACGGAGTGGCCGATCCCACCGATCCCACAGCAAGCTGTGGGCGACCCCTATGTGGTTGGTTCGTGCCAATCTCCTCCCGCCGCGAGCGGTGGGGCACCCAGACGCCGATCGGCGGTGGGGCACCCGTGCCACAGGAATCTATTCCCACCGCAAGCGGTGGGGCACCCATGTACCCGGCGGCGGTGCGGGCTAGTTCCTTGCGGCTCGCAAGGCATCCACCATCAACCGGTAGGGCGATTTCTCCGAGTTCGCCCGGATCGCCGTGTAACACTCGGTGCAGGTGTTCGTGCGCGTAAACCGCTCCCGGAACTGCGCCGGATCATCGTAGTGGTCGCGGCACATCCCGCAGGGTGTCAGTTTCCCCCACGGATTCACGATCATGAAGCGCTCTCCCGCCCGGCAACGGGGCATCGATCGCTCGCGGAAGAACCGCACCATCTGCCGCATCGTCCATTCGGACGTCACGATCGGGTATCCCTCCCGCTGCATGGAAGCCAGCCGATCCACCACCGCCGAAAGCTCGGCCAGGTCATTGGGTGTGCTGTTCAGGTAGTGCGTCTTCCGGGTGCGCAGGGCGTTGTAGGTGCTGAAATTGATTGCCACCCCCCACTCTCTCGCCAGTTGCGCCAGGCGCGGCAGATCCCGGAAATTGTCCGACTGGACCACGCACGCGAGCACGATATCACGGTTCCCCAGCGCCGCCAGTTTCGGAACCAGGGTGCTCATTCTCTCGAAGTTCTCCCGAAGGTGCCGGAAGGCGTTGTGCCGCTGGTCGGGGTAGTCGAGCGAGAACGAGTACTGGTCCAGCCCCGCCTCCCGCAGTTCGTGGTACTTCTTCTCGGTCATGTTCTGCACGTTGGTCGTCAGCACGAACACGGCGATATCGTCCCGCGCGCGCATGGCCCGGACGATCTCGACAATGTCCTTGCGCAGGAGCGGCTCCCCGCCACTGATCTGCGCCACCGCGGGCTGCAGGCGCGCCAGCCATTGCGCGAACACTTCCGGACCCAGGCGCGGCTCATCCACGTACGCGCCGAGGTCGCAGTGCTCGCAGTGCGCGTTGCAGTTGTAAGTGATTTCGAATGAGACGGTGATGGGACGGTTGCGCATGATGTTGCCGAGGGTTCGGGCGGCAATCTGCGCTTTGCGGCGGGACGTCAACTGTGGCATAGGCATCCTTTCCGGGAGAGCCCGGCATGGTGGACTTCCATTTCCATCTCAAAACTACAATCGCCGCCGGGATCGCACAAGCCCTTTTCCAATTCGTCGGCGCCGGAAACAAACCCCACATGGTCGCGGTTCTGACTACAGCCGTTACTAATGAGGATCGTCATGGACTCTGTTACACAAGCCACTCTCGGCGCCGCTGTCGGCGAGGCCGTGCTCGGACGCAAGGCCGGATGGAAAGCCCCGCTCTGGGGTGCGATCGCCGGAACCCTGCCCGACCTCGATGTCGTCGCCTACCCATTCCTCGATGAGGTCGCCAAACTGAGCTGGCACCGGGGGCCCTCGCATGCCTTCTTCTACCTCACCCTGGCGGCTCCCTTCGTCGGCTGGGGGATTTCCCGCCTTCACCGCAATATCGGCACCTGGAAGCAGTGGACCCTGCTGGTCTACCTCGGCCTCGTCACCCATGTCCTGCTCGACGCCTTCACGGTCTACGGCACCCAGCTCTTCCTCCCATTCAGCCGTTTCCCGGTCGCGTGGAACACGATCGCGATCATCGACCCGCTCTACACTCTCCCGCTCATGATCGCCGTGATCGCCGCTTTGCTCATGCGCCGCGGATCATCCCGTCGGAGGCTGGCCGTCTGGCTCGGCCTCGGCCTGTCGACCGCGTACCTGTTCGCAACGGTGGGGATTAAGATGCACGTTGATTCGGTGACGGAAGAATCGATGTCCCGGCAGGACATCACCCCCCGGCGCTACATGACTGTCCCGACCCTGATGAACGCTATCCTGTGGCAGGTTACCGCCGAGGTCGACAGCGGGTACCTTGTCTCCGACTACTCCCTGCTCGACAGCGACCACGACCTGATCTTTGAATTTGTGCCGCGCAACGATTCGCTGCTGCGCCCCATTGAGAATACCCGCGCGGTCCGCATGCTGCGCTGGTTTTCCAAGGGGTACTTCGCCGTCAGCGCTCCCGACGGCCGCCTCCTCTTTCACGACCTCCGCTTCGGCGAACTGGGTCTCGAACCCGACTCCAGCTACCAGTACATTTTCACCTGGCGCCTCGACACACACGGCACTCCCGCCGACAGTGTGATTCTCGAACGCGAGGAGCTCACCGGCAATCAGCCCGGCCGCGCCCTGAAGAAGCTCTGGGAGCGCCTGAAAGGTGACGCCCCCGATAACCTTACTCGATCCGCATCTCGGCCAGCAGTTCTTTCAGCCCGTAAACCTCATCCAGCAGATAGAGCACGTAGCGGATATCCACCACTATAGCCCGCGACACGGTCGGGCTGAAGTACCAGTCTTTCACCACGCTCTCGAGGTTTGTGTCGAAATCCAGCCCGATCAGGCGCCCCTTGCCGTCGAGCACCGGGCTCCCCGAGTTGCCGTTCGTGCCGTCATTGGTCGTGATGAAATCAACCGGAATGTCGTTCGCATGCGCATCACGGTACCGCTCGCCCGCGCCCCGCTGCCAGGCCTCGCGCAGTTCTTTCGGCACGATGAACGGATCTTCCGTCCGCTCCTTCTGCATGATCCCCCGCACGGTCGTGATGTAGTCGTACGCGACCGCATCGGCCGGGCTGTACCCGGCGACCTGCCCGAAATTGAATCGCTTCGTCCCGTTGGCATCCGGGTACAGCGCCCTCCCCTTCCACGCGAACATCGCCGCCATGTAGCGGCTGCGCAGGCGGTGCAGCGCTCCCTCGAACCGCTTGTCGTCAGTCTCCATCGCTTCATTCTCGGCCGATAACGCCGCCGCCAGGCTGATGAACGGATCGTCCTGCGCCAGCAGCTTCCCCCTCGTCATATGCAGCATCGCCAGCCGTTGCGCTTTATCGCCCATCGCCGACTTCGCGAACATCCCTTCGATCAACGTCTCGAACCGGTTCGGGTCGTCCCGATCCGTTCCCGCTATCAGGCTGTCAAACGCCGCGATCCGCTGGTTCTGCGGCAGCTCATCGGCCCGGCGCAGCAGGTAGGCAAACAGTCCTTTGTCCGCCGCCGGCACCAGGTTGATCTGCGCGTACTCCAGCTTGCGGATGAGCTTCAGCGAATCCCGATCCTGGTACCCGAGATCCCGATCCTGATCCGATTTCTCCCGCTGCTTCACCCACTTGTAAATCGAACTGGCCAGGTTGAGGTAGTCCGTGTAGTACATCAGGCCAAGGACTTCCCGTTTCTCGCGCAGCTGCGCCCGGTCCCGGTAAAGGCTGTCGAACGCCGGCAGGATGCCGCCGTACTCCCTCTGCCGCCCCGGATCTTCCGCGAGGTACGCGAGGAATTCCCGCTCCTGAGCGTGCCGCTTGACCAGGACGCTGTCGCGGCGGAACCCCTCGAGCAATCCCTGCGTCTTCTTGTAGTAGTTGTTGATGTTCTTGACGGTCGACGACAACCGCAGCGCCACCGCCGAATCACTCTTCCCCACCTCTTCGATTATCCGCAGCGATTCTTCCATCCGCTGCACCGACCGGGGGTAGGCGAAGTTGAACGTCTCGTCCACCTCGTACGAGACCGCGAACCGTCGCGTCGTCCCGGGATACCCCATCATGATTGTCGCATCCCCTTCCTTCACGCCCTGCGACGACACAGTCAGGAACGACTTCGGCCGGTACGGCACGTTCTTCTCGTTGTAGTCTGCCGGTTTCCCGTCCGGGCCCACGTACGCCCGCAGGAACGAATAGTCCCCCGTATGCCTTGGCCACATCCAGTTGTCGATCTCGCCGCCGAAATCTCCGATCGACGCCGGCGGTGCGTGTACTATCCGCACATCGCTCAGCTTGGTGAATGTGTACAGCTTGTACTGGGCCCCCCCGAACATCGACACGACCTCGGCGACTATCCACGGATACTTCTCGGCTTCCTTGATCAGCACCTTGGTGATGCTGTCGACCGCCTGCTGGTGCTTGAGTTCGTCCCCGGCCTCGATGAGCGCGTCGTAGACCCGATTCGTGACATCAACGATGTCTTCCGAGACGTACACGTTGTAGCCGATTGCCGGGATCTCATCGGCATAGCGTTTGGCCCAGAATCCGTCGCGCACGTAGTTGTGCGCGATATCCGACGCTTTCTGCAGGGCCCCGAAAGCCACGTGGTGGTTCGTGATTATCAGCCCCCGGTCGGAGACGAACGAGGCGCTTCCCCCGCCGAGGTTGATCACCGCGTCGCCGATATCCGGCGTCCCGGGATCATGCAGGTCTTTCGGTGACAGTTCCAATCCGCGGGCCGCCATGCTGTCCCATTCGAGTCCGGGCACGTCATAGAGAGGCCACATCCCCTCATCAGCCCGAAGCGCCGACCCGGCCAGCCCGAGCAGCGCCAATCCGATCCCGATCACCAGATGTCGATGCATAATGACCTCCAAAACTCTCTCTCTGCGCAATGTGCGCCATCGCGGGTGTAATGGCAAGGGGGAAACGCTCTTTCCGCCTTTATCGCGTAGCGGCCTACCCATTATTCCCCTACTCTGCAACCCGCCTCCCCCCCTTTTTTCTCACCTTCCCCGTCACTCAAACCGATACTATGCTGAAGGGAAGATTCCTGCAGTTTCCGGGTAGAATATCCGTATGGTTCCTATAAGGAGGACAGAAATGCGAAAGATGCTTCTTTTCACCGCCGCGCTGATTCTCGGCCTCGCCGCCGGCTCGAAAGCCGTTGACTTCGGCTTCGGCCTGCAGGTCGATGATGAGGGGCGGAAGAGCTTCTATCTCGCTGTCAGCAATCACTATAATGTCCCCGAGAAAGAGATCGTCGTCGTCCGCGAACGCCGTATCTCCGATGAAGAGATGCCGGTGGTCTTTTTCCTCGCCCGCAAGGCCGGTGTCGCTCCCCGGGTGATCATCGATCTGCGTCTGTCGGGCAAGTCCTGGATGGATATCACGATTCACTACGGTCTCAACGCCAAGGCGTACTATGTCGCGTTTGACGGCGACCCGGGGCCGCCCTACGGCCACGCCTACGGCCACTTCAAGAAGCGCCCGAAAGACAAGTGGGGTGAAATTCGCCTCAGCGATGACGACATCGTCAACTTCGTCAATCTCCGCTTCATGGCCGACCACTACGGCTGCTCGGCGAACGATGTCATCCGGATGCGCCAGAACGGCAAGGATTTCGTCTACATCAATCAGGATGTGAAGAGCCAGAAAGCCGGCAAGAACAAACAGGCCAACGCCGATGACAAGTCCGGCAAGGATAACGGCAAGGGCAACGGCAAGAACAAAGACAAAGGTAACGGCAAGAAGAAGTAGCCCCCATTCAGCAGACTTCAGCTCACAGGCCGCGCTATGCGGCCTGTGAGCGTTACGCTCTTATAGATCGCGGAGCACCTTGTACACCGCCGAGAAGTCTTCACCGGCCATTCCCCGTTCCTCGGCCAGGCCGTACAATTCCTTGGCTGCTCCGCCGGCCACAGTCCGGCGCTTCAGGCTTCTGGCCAGCTCCTGGACCAGTTGCAGATCTTTGTAGATGGCCCGCACCGCGAAGTGGGGGGAGAAATCCCCGGTCAGGAGTTTCTGCCGCTTTGCCGTCAGCACTCCGGTGTTCCCTGCCCCCGCGCCCAGCACATCGAGCACCTGCTCCCGGCTCATCCCGCATTCTTCCCCGAGTACAACTGCTTCCGACAGCGACGCCATGAGCGATCCGAGCACCAGGTTGTTGACCAGCTTCATCCGGGTCGCCAGCGACGGCTGCTCGAGGTAGAACAGCTTCTCCCCCAGCTTTTCCAGGTAGGGCTTGGCCGCCTCATAGGCCGACGGCACGCCGCTGATCAATATCGTGAGCTTCCCCTGCGATGCCGGCACGACGCTTCCCAGCACCGGTGCTTCGACATAGTGCATCCCCCGCTGCCCGCACAACTCGTAGAATTCCCCGACGGCCTGGAAGTGATTAGTCGTCGTATCGACCACGATCTTGCCTTCGCCGGTTGCCTGAAGCACCCCGCACGGACCCGTCAGGACGTCCCTCACCGCCCCGCTGTCGAACAGGTTGAGGAAGATGGTATCCGCCCGCGAGGCGACTTCGGCCGGGCTTCCGGCGATCTCCCCGCCGAACTCCTCGGCCTTCTCGCGCGTCCGGTTCCAGACTACCAGGTCAATCCCGGTCGCCCGCAGACGGCGCGCCATCGCCATTCCCAGCGAACCGAGGCCTATAAATCCAATCGGCATTTGTCTCTCCTGTTGTCGTTCACTGCTGTAACCGGCCGAAGGTAACGAATTCAACGATTCCGCGCAACCAGTTGACTTCCTCTCCGTCGTCCCTTTCCTTTCTGCCGGAGACACCATGAACCTGCTTGTCCTTGAACCATACTACGCCGGCAGCCATCGGGCTTTTGTTGACGGCTGGCGCGCCCACAGCCGCCACGATTGGACGCTTCTCACGCTGCCCGGCTACAAGTGGAAATGGCGCATGCGCCACGCCGCGTTCACGTTTGCCGAGGAGATCACCCGCCGGTATCACGACGGTCACCGGTGGGACGCCCTTGTCGCCACGGACATGATCGACCTAGCCGAACTTCTCGGGCTGACCCGCTCGATCCTCCCGAGTATCCCGGTGGTCGCGTACTTCCACGAGAACCAGCTCACCTACCCGACCCTGCACCACGGTGAACGCGACTACCACTTCGCCCTGACGAACTTCGCGACCGCCGCTGCCGCCGACCGAGTCTGGTTCAACTCCGATTTCCACCGTTGCGAGTTCTTCGCCGAGCTCGGCCGCTTCTTCCGCCGCATGCCCGACTACCCGCCGCTGGCGCATCTTGAGCAACTGGCCGAGAAATCCTCGGTCTATCCCCAGGGTGTATATCCGATTCCGCCTCGCCCTGACCGGACTCCCGGTCCCCTGCGCATTCTCTGGGCCGGCCGATGGGAGTACGACAAGAACCCCGAAGACTTCTTTGCCGCAGTGGGCCACCTCCGCGATTCCGGGGTCGACTTCCGCCTCAGTGTAATCGGCGAGCAGTTCGAACATACGCCCCCGGTCTTTGCCGCCGCCCGCGAGACCTTCGCCGACCGGATCGACCGCTGGGGCTACCTTGAATCGCGCGCCGACTATGAGCGCTGTCTCGCCGAGTCCGACCTCATCGTTTCCACCGCGATTCACGAGTTCTTCGGTGTGACCATCGTGGAGGCAGCCGCCGCGGGCGCGTTCCCGGTTGTCCCCAACCGCCTCGCCTATCCGGAGCTATTCCCTCCTGATACCTATGGCGACTTCTTCTATGATGGCTCTGTGCAGTCCCTGAACAAAAAGCTCATGACCCTCCTTGACCGCTTCACCCGCACCGGTTCTGTCTGGGCTCCGGAATCCCCCTCCGCACTCCCGGCGGCACAACGCTTTATGTGGTCGTCGCTCGCCCCGGCTCTCGACAACGCCGTCGCCGCGCTCTTACCTTAGTCATTGACGGATTCCGAATCTGCATTATCTTTAGTCGAATACAAACAACCTGCCTCCGCAGGCGCGGATTCAACCTGTCACCGTGCACCGAAAAGCTACGGATGGCCCTTCGGCTCAGAGCGGGCACGAGTGGGGAGTTACTGACCATGCGCAGATTCATGTCGTTCGGCGCCGCAATTTTCTTCCTGGCCACAGCCGCACTCGCCGCGGCTTCCGGTCCCGTCGGCGATCCGTTCGATCGCTCTATCCTCCGGCCCCAAACGCTGGCCACTTCCTTCGCCGCGGGCGACACCTCGATCTCCATCACCGTCGATAAATCCGCTTTCCCGCTGATCCGAGTTTACGCCGATGTTACCGACGAGAACGATTTCCCGATCGGCGGCCTGATTGCCGAGGACTTCACTGTCGCCCAGGACGGATTCCCGGTTGATTTCGAGCTGCGCCGGGCGCAGGACTTCGGCTGCCCCACCTCGATCTGCCTCGTGATCGACGTCAGCCTCAGCATGGAGGGGGAGCCGATCGCCGCCGCGCGCGACGCCGCCCACGCATTTGTTGACCGCATGGGCCCGTATGACCGTGCCGCCATCGTCTCCTTCGCCGATTGCGTGCAGATCAACGCCCCCTTCACGGATAACCGCCAGATCCTCCACCAGGCCATCGACCAGCTCCAGCCCATCGGTCTGACCGCATCGTTCGACGGCATCTACCAGGGGATCCTCCTCACCGCCGGCCAGCCCGGCGACCGCGCCGTCATCGCCTTCTCCGACGGCTGCGACAACAACAGCGGCTCGTGTGACCTCCCGCCGGACGGCTGGAACGACGGGTACGACGACGACTCCGTGCTCATCTGCGACCTCGCCAACGGCGCCGCCGTGTCGCTCTACACGCTGACATTCGGTCCGCTCGAATCCACCTGCCTCGATCCTATGGATGCCTTCGCGAACGGCACCGGCGGCAGCTACCGCCACTCCCCCGATGCCGCCGTCATCGATTCCGTTTACGCTGAAATCCAGGAGGCTGTCTGCAGCCGCTATCTTATCGCGTTCACGAGCCCCGACACCGTGGCGAACTTCGACGAGCACGAAGTCACCGTCTGTTTGACCAACACCGGCGATCCTGCCTGCGACACCATGTCGTACCGCGAACCGTCGGCGCCGATCATTACGCTCACTGAAGCCACTATCGCCCTCGGTGAAAGGTGCCAGACGCCTCGGAGCGACCTGACCATAGAGGCCATCGTCATCGATGATGCTCCTCCGACCGTGCAGTCCGTACAGCTGCTATATCGCGCCGCCGCCGGTGACGAGACATCCTATACCACCCTCGCCATGACCCCGGCGGGCGCCGATCGATTCAGCGCGGTCATTCCGGGATCGCAATGGACCATCTCCACCCCCGGCGTGGAGTACTTTATCAGCGCCTCCGATGGTGACGCCACCGTGACCCTCCCGGCCTCAGTCCCGTATCAGTCCCCCTTCGTCGTCAGCTTCTGCCCGAACCGCCCGCCCGACATCACGAATGTCTCGATCATCTGCGGCGAGGACAATTCCGCCATACTTTCGGCCACAGTCAGCGACACGCTGTACTATGTCGACCGCGCAGTGGCCTACTACCGCCGCGTTGGAACGGCTTTCTACGACAGCACGACGATGCTGCTTCAGGCGGCGAACCGCTACGGCGCCACGCTCTCTCCGATCATTCCGAACACCAACTACGAGCTGTTGATCCGGGCGAAAGACGATCTCGGCCTGGTCGCTATCGCCGGCCCCTGGCCCTTCCGCTGCGACACGATCCCGAACGACAACCCGCATCCGACTGACCGATGGATCACGCTCACCTGCGATGACCCCATATTCGGCAACGACACCCTTGCGTCCGGCGACATTATCCGGGCTTATGATCCCGACGGCGTCCTGTGCGGCAAAGCGGTGGCCGGATTCGATGGCGCTTTTGGCAGCATGCTTGTCTACGGCGACAACCCCGGCACTCCGCTCATCGACGAGGGCCCCCTGCCGGGCGAACTGATTACCTTCACCGTGAACGACTTTGAGGTTCTATACAGTCCCGGCCTGCACTGGACCGTCGCCAACGACACTATCGCCGTCTGCGACCTGCTCCCCTGCCAGGTCTTCTCCCTCGAGGCCGGGTGGCACCTCATTTCGTGGAACCGCGCCTACACCGCCGACATCGAGTCCTTCGTTGCCCTCCTCGGCGGCAACGCGTGTGTTGATGTCGTCCTCTCGTTCGACAACGGTGCGGTCGCCTATGACCCCGATCTCCCGCAGTACTCCACCCTGCACGAAGTCGACTACCACCACGCCTACTGGGTCCGCCTCGATTGCCCCGCCGATTTCCTCCTCTGCGCCGCACTGGTGGTTGACCTTGAGACAATCCCGATCCGGCCCGGCTGGAACCTCGTCCCCTACTGGCCGACCTCCACGCTGCCAACCGAGGAAGCGTGGGAGATTATCCTCGAACTCGTCACGCTCGGCCTCGGATTCGACAACGGCGGCCAGGTTTGGTCGCCCGATGATCCGCTGCACAATACCCTGACCCATTTGAGCCCCGGGCTCGGCTACTGGATCCGTTCCACCGGCAGCGGTTACCTCCAGTATCCCGGCTTCATATATCCTGACTTTGCGGCTCGCGTCCCTCTCGGCTCTTTCGCCGCGAGTGCAGTCGAACCGACCTCCCGGTGGATCTCCGTCTACGGTTCCGACCTGACGCTCGACGACGATCCCGTCGCCGACGGCGCCGCGATTGAGTTCATCGCCCCCTCGGGCGCGATCTGCGGCCAGGGCGTCTACCGCAACGGGCGGCTTCTGTTCACGCCGGTATACGGCGCGGATGGCGCCGGTTCTTCTGAGTCGTACGCCGTCGGCAACGACCGCGTGTCGATCCGGGTAGACGGCCGGCCCGTCTATCCGTCGATTTCATGGACCGAACATGGCGACCGGGTCGTCCTGTCCGCGCTGTCGACCACCGAGACCGAAAGGCCACCCGTCCTCCCCGGCACCCTCTTCCTGGCCCAGAACTACCCGAACCCGTTCAACCCCACGACGACCATCACCTTTGATCTGCCCAAGGACGGTTGGGTGACCCTCACGGTCTACAACATCCTCGGCCAGGATATCGCCACGCTTGCCGACGGCGCGTTTACGCAGGGCCGCCACAGCGTGGTCTGGAATGGCCGTGACCGCGACGGACGCGAAGCGGGCGCCGGCCTTTACCTCTACCGCCTGCAGAGCGACGCAGGCACGCACAGCCGGAAGATGCTCCTTGTGAAATAGGCGGGCGTATCCCCTGCGCCGGAGAACTTCTGGTTGCCGATTGCGCGGCCGGGCATGATATTGTGCCGTCCGCCGCGCTATCACGCTCGTGAGCCGGAAATTAAAAAGGATCCGAATGAAATCGCCTGCCGTCATGCTCATAGTAGCGACTGTGGTTTTCATTACGGCCGCCGCCCCTCTTTTCGCGGCGGAGCTGATCTCGTATCAGGGCCGGCTTACCAGCGGCGGCCTGCCCGTCGTTGACAGCACGTACTCCGTGACTTTCGGCCTCTACCGCGACTCAACCGGCGGCGCCGCGCTCTGGCAGGAGACGGCCCCGGTCGCCACCGCCGACGGCCTCTTCGACCACCTCCTCGGCTCGGTCACAACGCTTCCCGGGACACTCTTTGTCAACGAAGGCCGCCTGTTCCTGAATGTCGCTCTCGACGGCGCCTCACTT
>JBGSIV010000283.1:0-11576 GCA_041742355.1 Candidatus Zixiibacteriota bacterium | reverse complement strand
AGCCAGTTCGAGATCGTGAATGACTCCGGCGCTGTTGAATGAGAGGCCGGTCACGATTCCCCGGCGCATGAGGTCGATGAAGATTGGTGAGAGGCCGACTTTGATCGTGTGTGCGCCGAGCAGAAGGTGAAAGGGCCGGCCATTGCGCCGAGCCTTTGCGACGAGGTCGATGAATTCCCTGAACTCCGAGGCCTTGAGGAACTGCGGCAGGGATTCGAAGAAGTCGGCGTCGTCGACCCGGTCCATCGGACGGCTGAAAGCACTGATATGCGTCTTGCTGGGCCGCTCGGCGATGCTGTAGCGGGTGACAGACGAGAGGTCGATCGGCCCTATCTTGTGTTTCTTTGGCGGCATGTTCAAAAGGCGTCGATATCGCCGAGCTCGTAGCTGGTCAATTCGGCGCTGATGGATCCCACAAGCACTTTAGATTTCATAAGTACCGGCATCTTGAGCCGGTCATCGGTCAGCCAGACTTTCAGTTTCCCCTCGTGCTTGAACACACCGGCGGCCTGAAGAAGCGGCTCGACCACAATGCAATCAAAGGTGCCCGCTTTGACGGTGATCCGCTCTTTCTCGAGAACCCGGACTTCCAGCGGGTACAGCTTGCCGTCGGTGAAGTTGTCGATAAACAGAGATTTTCCTACTTCGAGATTCTGGGTGCGCACGTAATACAGAACCGAGAGCGGATCCTGGGTAAACGGGGGGATTTCGATCGTGTCCTTCTGATAGTACACGAGGTGTCCGCGCTGGTCGAAGGTGTAGAGCCGGTCGGATCGGTATCCCCCTTCGCGCAGATTCTTCTCGAAGCGCCACGGGAAAAGACCGGCGGCGTCAACAATCGATTCGACTTTGTCATCGACCCGGAAGAAGGTCGAGAAGAAGCTGTTCGACTGGGCGCGTGTCTGTATCTGGTAGCAGGGACGATTCTCGTACTCTATCAGACGGAGCACTCCCATCGAGGCGGTCCCGGCGTTTATGAAGCCGTACCCGACGTCGAATACGAGGTTCTCTCCCACGCCGAAAGCGGTGTTGTCAACAGAACGGTCGAGGCTGTCGACCGGCGAGGACTCACCGGGCGCCACCTGGCTGGCCGCCACACCTTCGATACGGCCAGCCGTGAAATACACCAGCGGCACGAGGCCGATAAAAACGAGGAGGCTGAGGACGGTTACCTGCAGCTTAGATTTGCGCGGCATTAGTCTTCTCATCAATTCTTTTTACAATTTCCGGCAATTGCTTGCCCAGGTACTCGCCGATTTCCAGGAACGTCTCGTTATAGCGGTCGAGCGACTGGCCGATCGGATCCTCGACCCCTTCGCCGAACGGAGATGGTTCGGGGAAATTCTTGAACAAGAATGTCTTCTCCCGGGCACCCGACCGCAGCCGCAGAACTTCCTTCACATGCCGCTCGGACATGCACAGGATCAGATCGGCCCGGTCGACCAGCTCGCCTGTGAGCGGTTGGGATTTATGGCCGCTGATGTCGCACTCCCATATGCGGGCGGCTTCGATTGCGTACAACGTGGCCGGGTAGCCGTCGGCGGCCGCAATTCCGGCTGAGAGGACTTCGAACATGCCGGGGCGTTCCCTGTTCAGAAGCATGCGCAGCGCTCCTTCCGCCATGGGCGACCGACAGGTATTCCCTGTACAGACGAAGATAATCGTAAACGGTCTGCTCATGTCACTTTCCTCGCGCTGTTCGCTCGATGGCTTCCGGATCGATCGCCCCTTCGCGCAACACGCGCGGCGGGTCCACGGTGCAGTCAACCACCGTCGACGGCAGGCCGGTCAGCGGGCCGCCGTCGAGGTACAAATCCACATCCGAACCGAATGAATCGACAATCTGTTCAATTCGCTCATTTTCTTCATCACCCGATATGTTCGCCGATGTCGCCGTGACCGGGTATGCCACGCGACTCATAATACCGGCGACAAGCGGCGATGACGACACGCGAACTCCAATTGCGTGTTCCGGTACTATGACCGGATGCCACTGTCCCACGGCCGGCAGGACCAGCGTGAGAGGTCCCGGCAGAAACCGTTCGGCCAATCGCCTCGCAACCGGGCTCAGCCGGCCGGCACTCTGAATCCGGTTCGTGGCGGCGACAAATATCGAGACCGGCTTGGCTGGCGATCGCCGCTTGGCATGGATCAACCGTTCGACCGGCATCTGACTGTCGGCGCGAGCCAGGAGTCCGTAACGCGTTTCGGTCGGCGCCACCAGTAATCCCCCGGCATTCAAAATTCCGATCGCTTCATCTATAACAGCCGGCGCCGGGTTGGCCGGATCGACAGGCAGAATGCGCACCCCCATAGCCGCCACTACTCGTTTCCGATCGACGATGAATCAGCGGTGGTCGAATCGACTGGCGCGGGCGCCTGGCTTCCATCCTGATACATTGGAGCCGCTTTCCGGGCCGATATCGTGGCCGCCACGACCCAGGCGTCAGCGTAGCCGGCGGCACGGACGCGCTGAGAATACCGCTCGGCCTCATAGCGGTCACGGAAGGCGCCGACTCTGACTTTGAAATACGGCACTTCGTAATCCAGCGCGACCGGCTGATCGAAAATCTCTTCGGCAACACGCTGGGCCTGTTTGGCCTCACCGAACAACTTGCTTGAGAGCACCTGCACCTTGAAGACCTGACCGCCGATCGGCTCGGCTTGATCCACTTGGCCGTCGGCCTGCTCAGCGGCGGAGCCGTTGTCAGTCGTAACGGTCTCGCCGGTACGACGGGAATCGGCGGGATATCGTTCCGGAACAACCTCACTGTCTTCCTTGAGCGCCAGCGGATCGAACGCCAGGCTGTCGCTCGATCCGGTTCCGGCAACCCGATCTTCCTCGCCGCCCCGGGTCGACGGTACGCAGCCGCCCGCCGCCAAGAGGAGGCACAGCAGCAGCAGCTTACAGATATTTGCGGTGTTCTTCCGATTCATGCAACCTGGCCAAGAGCTTCTTAATGTCCTGAGATCGGGATCGGTGCGCCACCAGCGTGATGTTGTTTGCCTGCACGATGATCAGGTCCGACACGCCCAAGGTGGCCACGAGACCGTCACCATCGTTGTAAATGGTCGTTTCAAACGTTTCGAACGTTTCCGCGTCCCCGACGATTACGTTATTGTCGCGGTTCTTCTGCTTATACCGCTCAAGCGCGCGCCAGTCCCCGACATCGTCCCAAATGATGTCCGCGCGGATGGTCAAGACGTTGTCAGCCTTTTCAAGTACGGCGAAATCGATGGAGATGCCCGTGGCCTCGTTGTAGAATCTTGCCCGGGCCTCACCCTCGGAGGCTGTACCGACATGCCGTGCGTACTCGTCAAGCTGCCGGCCCAGCTCCGGTTCGCATTTGCGCATGGCCGCGAGTATGGACCGGGCCGACCAGATGAACATGCCGCTGTTCCAGAGGTACTTGTTGCTATAGTAGTAATCGAGCGCGACCGCGGCGCGGGGCTTTTCGGTGAAGCCGGAAACGTAGTGCACCGGGCTGTCTTTCTCCAACTTGTACAGGTCACCCAGCTTGATGTAGCCGTACGCCGTTTCCGGACGGGTGGGTACGATTCCGATGGTGATCAGGCTGTCTTCAACAGCGGCGATATTGGTGCCGGCCTCAATGATCCGAAGAAGCTTCTCGGGCGGTCGAATGAGGTGGTCGGCGGAAAGAACAACCATCACGGCATCCGGATCCTCCTGGAGAAGGTGGACCGCCGCAAGACCAATGGCCGGAGCCGTGTTTCGGCCGAAGGGTTCGGCCAGAATGTGCCGGTCGGTCAGGGCCGAGCAGTTCCGCAACACGTACGGGCGCATTTCCTCTCCCGTGACCACCCGCATTCGATCCATCGGGATCAGGGGAAGGACTCGGTCGATCGTCTCCTCAAGCATCATTCGGTCGGAAGTTAACCGAAGGAACTGCTTGGGCTTCTGAATGCGCGACAATGGCCAGAAGCGCTCTCCGCGGCCGCCGGCCAGAATTACTCCAAAAATCACAGTGTCACAACCCTTTCAGAAATCCGGCTAATTGGTTGATAATATCAGGGTTAAACGACGGAGTCAAGCAAAGTTTCACCTTCTTCCCCATCCTCGAACCAGAGGAGTCCGGTCTCTTGCAGCCCTTCCGGAGAATTGTGCTTGACAAAAATGCCGAAACTGTTTACTTGTTAACGTAGATCTCGCAGGTATATTTTATCTACCTTAAGGCCCGAAGCCGGTTATCCGGCAAGAAGAGGAAGAAACAGGTCCGGAGCCGATTGGCAAGCCGGATTGCCACAATATGATAATGACCCCGGGATACCTGACCCCTCCCGCTGAACTCTACCCGCTTTCCCGCTAAGGAGTCTATATGAAGCGTATGTATCGTGGCCTTCTTTGCACACTCGTCCTGTCACTGGTTTCCCTGTCCACTGTTTTCCCGGCCATCCCGTCGGTTATCAGCTATCAGGGACGCTTGACCGATGCGCTCGGTGAGCCGTCCGCAGAGGGCACGGCCAACCTGGTGTTCTCGATGTACGATAATGCCACCGGGGGGACGCTCCTGTGGACCGAGACGCATCCGGGCGTCACGCTGTCCGGCGGGTTGTTTTCCGTGTTCCTCGGCAGCCTGACTCCGCTGACCGATTCCCTGCTCGCCGGCCCCGGCCGTTGGCTGGAGATTTCGGTCAACGGCGAGGCTATCACGCCGCGGACACAGATCGGCGCCAGCCCCTTCGCTTACCGGGTGGGCACGGTCGACGGCGCCATGGCCGGCGTTATGACCGGTGATCTCACTCTGCTCAACCCGGACTACTTTCCCCAGAAGGATGCCATGGCCCCGGCCAGCATTATCAAGCTCGGGTTCCTGGATGGCGCGGGGTCGATCTCGCTGTACGATCCGGTCGATTCGAAGAGCGGTTCGTCCGACCCGGTGAAGCGGGTGACGATACTGAACGATGGCATCGTCATGTTCGGCGCGACGGAGGACGATACCACGCTGATTGTCGCCCCGAACGGCGATATCATCGCCAAGGGCCAGATCACGATGGGCGAGAACAGCAGCCCCGGCATCCAGACCAGCGTGCTGGGATTCCAGAACACCGCCAATGGCGATTCTTCCACTATCGGAGGTGGCTCAAGCAATGTGACGTATGGCGCGATGTCGGTTGTGGCGGGTGGCCATGAGAATACCGCGGGAGGAGATGGCTCGACGGTCAGCGGCGGTCGACACAATGAAGCTTTGGGGGGCTACGCGGTAGTGGCGGGCGGCGAAGAAAACAGCGCGACCGGACCGCATGCGGTCGTCAGCGGCGGTTTGGACAATGCGGCCGCCGGTGCATTCGGCGTGGTGCCGGGGGGCAATCTCAATCAGGCCGATGGCGAGTATTCACACGCGGCCGGACGGCGCGCCAAGGCGCTTCACGACGGATCCTTTGTCTGGGCCGATCATACCGACGAGGATTTCGCGACGACCGCTCCCGACCAGTTCATCATCCGCGCCAAGGGAGGGGTCGGCATCGGGACCAACAACCCCTCCGGGGCGCTGGAGATCGTCTCCGAACTCGGAGACAGCGCAGTCATACTGCCAAATAACGCTATTGGCTCCGACGAACTGCAGAACGAGTCGGGACTGGCGGGGACCTTTTCATCGCAAACGATCTTCCTCACGCAATGCGGGCCGATGCAGACCCTTACCTCCGTGACGATCACCATTCCTGCGGCCGGCTATATCCTGCTGTCCGGAACATCGACGCTGGAGGCGTACGGGTCGAATTCGCGGAACCAGTCGATCATGCAGATCGATGAGGCCGAAGGCGGCAGCTATACCGCTCCGTTCTATGCCGTCACCGGTTCCGGCAACTACGATTCGCCCAGCCGGCGGCACTACTACTCGATGGCGGTCCAGCGGATCTACACCAAAGAGGCGGGCACCTATACGTTCTACCTCGAGGCGCAGCCTCACCCGCAAAACGGCGGCGACGGCAGGACGAACATGATGAATCCGACTCTCACGGCCACCTACATTCCGTCGGCCTACGGCGCAATCACGGTGCAGTCGGGACTGTTCCGGGCTATCGAGTAAGACCTACCGAGGGGACTTACGACCGAATTGTGACGCCCTGCTCAAGCGGGGCGTCTTTTTTGTTCACCGGTGGATCGAGAAAACTCTTTCGGCATATCGGCGACACATGTATTCTTCGGTATTGAACTGACTCTTGCCTGACTGGGACCGCGGTTTCGGCCGATTGCTTTCGGCTGCCGCATGCAAAGGAGAGTACCTGTATATGCGCCCGAGATTCCGGTTTGCCGTTCTGTGCCTGACGGCCGCCATCCTTACCGCCTGCTGTTTCACAAACGTGTATGCAGTCGACCATCAGAACTTCCAGGCCAGTCTCCACTTCCTCGCCGGTCTTCCGCAGGGGGATTTTGAAGAAGCTATCGACGACAACGCTTACGGCGGCGGCGGCAACTTCATCTGGACGCCGAACCGGTCGCCGATCGGTCTCGGCATCTCCCTGGGTTACCTCAATTTCAGCAGCGATACACGGCGCGAACCGTTCTCCAATACCATCCCGGACGTCACGGTCGAGGTGAACACTACCAACAATTCGTTCCAGGGGCACCTGCTCCTGCGCGCCCAGTATCAGGAGGGGGATCTGCGTCCCTATGCCGACGGCCTCTTCGGTTTCAACTACCTGTTCATGGAGACGAAGATTCAGGGTGAAGATGATAATGAGGAAGTCGTGAGTTCGACCGATTTCGATGACGCCGCGCTGAGCTATGGCGTGGGAGGCGGCCTGCTCGTCCGCGTATGGTCGGGTGGATCGGCAGGTTCACCGGTTACGCTGCTCATAGATGCCGGCGCCCGGTACCTGATCGGCGCCGAAGCCGATTACGCGCGGCGAAAGGACATTGTCGACAGCGAAGTGATCTACGACATTGTCAGGACTGAAACGGACATGCTGATGATCCAGGTCGGTATCACTGCGAATTTCTAAACGCCGCGTCCGGACTCAGGAGGAACCATGAGACTATCACCGCTCGCAGGTCTTCTGCTCGGCCTGTTCGCCCTGGGCTGTCAGGGCGACTCACCCACCCCGGCTCAAATCCACCTGACCGCCCTGGTAGCGGATCTCCACTGCGATACCGCACTTCGCCTGCGTCGTGGGGTTGATCTCGGAGTAATCGGTACCGACGGTCATCTTGACCTGCCTCGCCTCGACAGCGGCGGTATCGACCTCGAAGTGTTCGCCGTCTGGCTTCCCACTGAGACCCCGCTCGACAGTTGCCGTGCGGAGACCGACCTTCTCCTCGATTCACTTGAAGCGCAGTTTAGCCGATACGACGACCGCATTACGACCTGCCGCACGGCTGCCGAAGTCGAGTCCGCCGTCTCCTCACGGTGTGTTGCGGCCTTCCTGGGGATCGAGAACGGAGTAGCGATTGCCAACGATCTGGCCAACCTGCGCCACTTCTACGGCCGGGGCGTACGATACATGACGCTCACGCACACAGCCTCTAACGACTGGTGCATTTCGTCGGCCGACACGGCTCCGGCCTTCAACGGGTTAACGGAATTCGGACGCTCGGTCGTGGCAGAGATGAATCGGCTGGGCATGATCATCGACATATCCCATGCCCATCCCACGGCGGTCAGCGAGATCCTTCGCCTGACTACCGATCCGGTGATCGCTTCACATTCGTGCGTGTATGCGTTGTGCAGCCACGATCGTAATCTGACCGACGATCAGATCAGAGCAATCGCCGTCAACGGCGGGATGATCGGCGTCAACTTCTTCAGCGGGTATCTCTCCGACCGCTGGAACCATGTCTCCGACTCGCTCTGGGAAGCACTCCAGCCACAAAGGGACTCGATTGCCCAGTTGTACGCGGATAACGATTCGCTTCACCGAGCGGAACGATGGAAATTGTACGGTTCGATTGCAGCGGCCGTCGACAGCATAGCGCCGGTGACTGTGAGCACGGTGTGCGATCATATCGACTACATCGTGCAACTGGTCGGACCGGACTATGTCGGCCTCGGATCGGACTTTGACGGTGTGTTCGCCATGCCGAAGGGTCTCGAAGACTGCACCGGGATGCCTCGGATCACGGAGGAACTGGTGCGGCGAGGGTACACGCAGGAGAATATCGCGAAGATTCTCGGCGGGAATTTCATGCGCGTGTTCCGGCAAGTCTGCGATCGGACTGCTGCTGCCTGATCAGCCTCCGATACATGATTCCCAAGTCACGGAAGGCCGCCGTGCCTTCCGTGACTGCGATGTCTGTCGTCAAATCGGCATTTCGTCGGGTGGCAGTTGGCCCGGTCGGCGGGCTTCGTCGATCAGCTCTTCCCCCACGGCCGCGGCTTCATCGGCCGCCCGTTTCAGTTCGTTCTCAAGCCGCGTCCGCTCGCGCTTGCGGCGGCCGATCTCGATCCAGCGGCGGAGCGTGCTGTTAGGCTTGTTTATGTCAGTGGCCACCCAGGCGGCGAGCGCTCCAAAAACCGCCCCGACCCCGAATCCCCGGCCCATGCCTCTCATTCCGGTCTGACGAGTGCGATCTGGTCGTTTGGTCATGATTTGTTCCTCCAGTTACGGCTACTTGGACCCGTACGTGTGCGCAGTATAAGAACAGCGGTGGAACGGGAAGGTTCGGCGGGAAGTCGGCCGGGCAGGCAGGTCGCTGCAAGGGAGGTAAGCTATTGTACTGCAAGCGACTACTGGCGCACTTCGGTGGCGACGGCAGCGGTCACCGGTTAGCGCAGGAGACAGGCGAGCGCGATCGAGTGGAATATAGTCTCGACTGAGTCTGATGTCGACGGCATCGCGACTGGCACGCGACCGCCGAAAAGCACACCGCCCAGTTTCGCCCGACCAAAAAGCGCCATAGCCTTATAGACGCCGTGCGCTGTTTCCATGTTCGGAGCCAGCAGGGCGTCAGCCTGTCCGGCCACCTCGGACTTTCGGATTCCTTTGCTTTCGGCCGCCAAGGGATCGATGGCACAATCAAACGACAGCGGGCCGTCGACAAATGCTCCCTTGATCTGCCCTCGTTCCCCCATTTTCGCGAGGATGGCCGCTTCCATCGTGACGGGCATCTGCGGGTAGACCACTTCGACAGCGGCCAGCACGGCGATTCGGGGCATGTCAATGCCTGCCTTGCGACAAGCGGCAACGAGATTCTCGGTGAGGGCGATCTTCTGTTTGAGATCGGGTTCCGGGTGCACGACCGCATCGGTTAGAGCCAGCAGCTTCTGGTACCGCTCCGGTTTAATGAAGGCAATGTGCCCGAGGGCAGTGCCCTTGCCGACGAATCCTTCAGATTCGGTAGTCAGCAGGCGCACGAAATCGGGCTGGGGAGCGGCGCCGCGAACGAGCAGATCGACGGTCCCATCGTTTACCATTCCCAGCGCGGCCTGAACGGCATCGTCGACGAACTCGGCATTCACGACCTCGGCCTTCCCGAGGCAGCCGTCGGCAGCGGCCCGGGCTCTGTCGATACAGTCCCTATTTCCGATGAGAATTGGCGATATGAAGCCTTCATCCATCGCCAACCGGCAGCCCCGGAGGATGTCGGGCTGGTGAGGCATCAGTACCGCTGCGCGGAGCGATCTGCTGCCGCCCAGCTCCCGGGCGCGGGCGAGGAGCTTTTCCATCGTATTGATCTCAGGAATCGCAATGGTCTGGTTGTTCATGTTCGCCTCCTACCCCCACACCCGCTGCTGCGCGTAGTAGTCCGCCAGGACGCAGGCAATTGCGAGCGACGTTTTTTTGTTGGCGACGGAGTCGGTCCGGGAAACCAGCGAAACCGGCACTTTGGCCCCGACAATCACGCCGGCGAAAACTGCGTCGGCAAAGTTGATCAGAGCTTTGGCAATGATATTGCACTCCTCGATCGAATCAACGAGGAATATGTCGGCGTCGCCCACTACCTGACCGGAGACACCGTAAGCCCGCGCGGCGTCTTTTGAGGTCGCGACATCGAGGGTCAGCGGCCCCTGGATCACCAGGTCAGGCAATTTCTTCAGGGCGCTTGGAATCACGAAATCAAGATCCGACAGCAGATGGGCGGAGTAGTCGGCCGGACGATCGACCGCGGCTGATACTGCGACTTTCACCGGCGACAGCCCCAGCGCCCGGGCTACAAGCACGGCGTTCTCGAGAATCTGCAGCTTCTGGTCGGGTTCCGGGCGCACCACCATGCCGCCATCGGTGAAGTTGAGCAGCTTGTGGTAGCCCGGGATGTCGAGTACCGCGCAATGCGAGAGAGTATTCGGTCCGCGGAGGTTGTAGGCCTTGTCGAGCACTACTTTGAGAAGCGACGAGGTCGGCAGGAAACCTTTCATGATTGCATCGGCTTTCCCTTCCGATGCCAGCCGGGCCGCACCGTGGGCCGCCTGCGTGACATCTTTCTGATGCACCACTTCCAGGCCGCCGATATCGATTCCGTTTTCCTGGGCAAGCGCGACGATTCTGTCCCTGTCGCCGACCAACACGGCGTCGAGAAAACCGTCGGCGTGCGACTGTGTCACGGCATCGATGACATCGACATCCTGTGCCGCCGCAACCGCTACAGTCTTCTTGCGTCCCTCGCGAGCGATGGATAGTGCGCGCTCGATCAGTTGCTCCGATGAGTGAATGGCCGGGTCGGACATGGTCGCATTTCCTTCGGCTAGTATTCGTTAAGCTGTTCCTGGCCGGAGAGGAACCGGACTCCGGCCGCCGCCAGCGCTTCCATCTCAAACTCGCCCGGCACGACGCGGAATTCACCGAGGAACCCGGCGTACCGGCGGAGCTCGCCGCACAGCCGGGAGGAGTTGGCCATGCCGCCGGTGAGGATGATGGCGTCGAACCGGCCCTCCAGGGCGACCGAGGCGACCCCGATCTCCTTGGCGATCTGGTAGGCCATGGCATTGAAGTACAGAAGCGCCTTCCCGTCGCCGCCGTCGATCATCTTTTCCACCGCACGCAAATCGGACTCGCCGACATAGGCCAGCAGGCCCGCCTTCTTGGACAGCTTGTCAACCATCTCTTTTTCCGAGTACTTCCCCGAGTAGCAGAGTTTGACCAACCCGCCGATCGGAAGCGCGCCGGCCCGGTCGGGGGAAAACGGCCCCATACCCAGCAGAGCGTCGTTGACGTCAACTACCCGCCCCTCGCGCAGCGCTGCAACCGACACGCCACCCCCCATGTGGCAGGCGACGAAACTCGCGGTTTCGAGCGTCTTTCCCATTTTGTGAGCCTCGCGGCGGCTCACTTCTTTGATATTGAGGGCATGCACACGGCACTTGCGCTCGATTTCAGGGATGCCGGACACGCGGGCGATGTCGGTGAAATTGTCGACTGTGATCGGATCGGAAATGAGCGAGGGCACTTTGAAACGCTCGCCGAGGTGATGGGCGATCAGGCAGCCGAGGTTGGAGGCATGGTTGGAGTAGCGCATTGTCCGCACATCGTCGAGCATTTGCGGCGAGATACGGTAGGAGCCGCCTTCAAGCGGACGGAGCGGCGCGCCGCGGCCGACAACCGCGGCGACGTCCCCGGGCCGCAGGCAGAGCGACTCGATCCACGAATCGATCGTTTCCATCCGGAAATCGAACTGATCG
>JBGSIV010000282.1:0-7854 GCA_041742355.1 Candidatus Zixiibacteriota bacterium | reverse complement strand
GTACGTCCGTGAGATCGACTTGACGACCCACCGGTCGGTGACCCTCTTGGTCCCGGCTGATCAACCAAGGATGTATACCATGTCCTGACACACAGTGTATACTATGTCTTGACACCGTACACCTTGTGTCGCCCCCGGAAGCAGACGCACGGACATGGTGCCGTGGGACTAGTAGGACAAACACGAATTTGCGGGTTTGACGGGAAACGACGACCAACCCCGTCAAGCACCGAAACCGGTGCTTGACCTACCACTGACGCCCGGAATATGTCATCCCGGGCTACGACCCGGGATCCATGCCTTTTGTCCCCGTGCTGTGGACACGCCGTGCTATCCGGGCATGGTGTCAAGCCCTAAGCCGTAGGTCAAATCCCTTCTACCTTCGCTCATTCTCTATCTGTACGCACCACTATTGGAAACTTCCAATCAACTCCCGCCGCCCCGAGGGATTTGACATCGACCCTGCCCACCTTCTTCCCCCCGCCCTCCGTACCACCTGTGCCGTTTAATTGTTGATCGCGCCGGAGGCACCGGCTATATTGGGCCCGTCATCTTCCGGCCGAGGGTCGGCCGGGTGCTTCCATACCGCAAAGTGGAGTTGCCGTAACGCGTGTTTGATGCCAAAGCGAACAAGTACGACCTGGCGGTCATCATGCCGGTCCTCAATGAGGAGAAGTACATCGGGCAGACGCTCGAACAGCTCTATGCCCAGGATTTCCCCATGGACCGGCTCGAAGTCGTCATCGCCGACGGCGGTTCGACCGACCGCACGCGCGAGATTGTCGAGTCCTTCAAAACCCGCTTCGGCTCCCTCGTCCTGTTGGACAACCCGATCAAGAGGCCTTCCTCCGGGCGCAACGCCGGCATCAAGAACAGCACCGCCCCGCGAATTGTCGTGATCGACGGCCACGTCTACCTGCCGAGCAAGACCCTGCTGAAAGATAGCGTCCAGACCTTTGACCTGACCGGCGCGGCCTGTCTGTGCCGCCCCCAGCCGCTGACCCCGCCCGACCTCAACGAGTTCGAGCAGGCGGTGGCGATCTGCCGGGGATCCGGCCTCGGCCACAAGCCCGGATCGGAAATCTACTCCGACTTCGAAGGCGAGGTCGACCCAACCTCCTCCGGCGCGATGTGGACCCGGGAGACCTTCACCCGCGTCGGCCTCTTCGATGAAGACTTCGACGCCTGCGAGGATGTCGAGTTGAACTACCGCGTGTACCTCGCCGGTCTGAAATCGTACCTGTCGCCCAAACTCAAGGTCTTCTATTACCCGCGATCGACACTTTCCGGCCTCTGGCGCCAGATGGTCCGCTACGGGCTGGGACGATTCCGCTTCTCGCGCAAACACGCCCACTGGTCGATGACCCAGTGGCTGCCGGCGGCCGGGTTTGTCGGGTTCGCCGCGCTCCTGCTCATGGCGATATTCTCCGCGCCGTTCATGAGAATCTTCCAGCTGGTGCTCGCGTTCTACCTGTTGCTCGTGATTTTCTACTCGCTCGCGCTGGCCTCGAGAAACAAGAACCTGAACTGCCTGCTGTTTGGCCCGCTGATCTTCCCGACCATCCACTTCGGGCTGGGCTACGGGTTCCTGAAGGGGCTGGTCGAGGTCTTCGCGCCGGATGAGAAGAACGCGGAAAGTCCGACGTATCTGGATTAGCTGACGACCCACTGTCCGCATACATCAGGGGAGGAGCATGCCGCAATGATCACAACCTACAGCCACAGCGCGCTGAAGACATTCCGCGACTGTCCGCGCAAATTCAAGTTCCAGTATATCGAAAAACCCGCCATTCCCAAACGGGTCGGCGCCGAAGCCTACCTCGGCAGTGCCGTCCACCGCGTCATGCAGGTGCTCTACCAGCGGGGGAACGACGGCGTCATGGTCCCGCTCGACGACGCCCTCAAGCTCTACCACGCCGAGTGGGCCAAGGTCGACAAGGAGCTGGTCGATGTCTCCGTCGAATTCATGGGCGTCGATGATTACATCCGCAACGGCGCTGAGATGATCCGCCGCCACTACGAACGCTACCAGCCTTTCCGCCCGGGCGTGCTGCTCGGCGCCGAGATGTCCCTCACGTTCAACCTACCCGGCACCCCCTTCAAACTCCGCGGCATTATCGACCGCATCGTCAAACGCGAGGACGGCTCAGTCGAGATCTGCGACTACAAGACCGGCAAGAACCTCCCCCGGCCGACCGACCCCGACTTCTTCTACCAGATGGGCATCTACCAGCTCGCGGTGATGCAGCACTATCCCCAGTTTACGGATATCGAGGTCGCCCAGTATTTCCTCAAGATGAACGAGGAAGTTCGGCTCCGCCTGCGCGAGGATGACCTCGACAAACTCACCGAGGATATCCGCCAGGTCGTGCTGGCGATCGCCCACGCCAACAAGCTCGACGAATTCCCCGTGTCGGAATCTACCCTCTGCCGCTACTGCGACTACTACGCCCTCTGTCCGGCCAAACGCCACCAGCAGATGATCGAGGAGTGCCCCGATGATCCGCAGGCCGCGCCCCGGCAGGCGTACGACAAAGCGAGCGAGTACATCGTGAAGTACGCCCTGTCCAAAGAACTCGCCGCCGAGATGGATGCCCTGCGCGAAGACCTCACGCGGCTGGCCGATGAACTGAAAGTCAGTAAGTTTGCCGGCGCCGGGGGAGAGATCTCGCTTGCCACGAAGAAAGAAGAGAAGTTCGTCACCAAGACCGATGACCCTCAGGCTTTTTCCGACCTGAGCGAAACCGCGCGGCAGCTCGGGCTTGATATCTTTTTCAAGCTCGATGGCGCGGCGCTGATGAAAGAGGCGGTCCTCAAGAAGCGCCTCGATCCGTCGGCAATCGAGAAGCTCGCCCCGTTCGTCCGCTGCAAAGAGTCAACCACGCTGCGGGTGAAGCTGGTGAAGGAGGAGGAAGACGAATAGGGGAGAGGCAATGCAAGGTTCAGAGGAGTCTGTCGAGTGCTCCGGAGACTCGTGAAGAGCCGGGCGACTGGCGGTGGTTCAGTTTCAGTTGGTTTGCGTGCCAAGTGACGAGCCGCTTTGGATAAACAGATCCGATAAGCGCAAGCGACAGGCTAGTCATGTCGAGGGGGCCTCTCAGGGTGGATAAGCTGGAACGGGTGCCGGATAGAGTGCAGTGGTGAGGGGAGGGAGAAAGGGGAGATGCGAGGGGCGTCAATATGTGATTGACAAGGGACGAGACGTACGATAATCTTCGGCAGGAGATCATACGCATGAATCAAAGCCCAGAAGACCTTCGATTAACATTGGACGACTTGAAGCAGTGCTGCAATACAAGCTTGTTGCATGTTTATGACAAGGAGCGTATCATCACTGCGGTGTGGCGGTTTGCAGAAAGGGGCATATTAGGCGAGCAGGATCTTGTCGAGATCGCGCGCGATGAACAGCACTGGGGCGATCATGGAGTGGAGTTCCTTCGGGAGACCATTCATGTCGTGGAGGCAATGTATCCCATGGTCAAGCGAATTGAGTTCAGACCGATTTGAACGGTCCGAGTTGTCCGTGACTTTGATGTTCAACTAAGAGGTGCGGGAGGAACAACAGCAAGCGTTCAGGGCGCACCGCCTCAGACGGGATTGTCGGACGGGGTCCACACATCGATCTATCGAACATCATGGAAAACTTTCTGGCGTATATAACTGGTGCGGCTGTACCACTTGCCGCTCTAATATGGAAGATCTGGGTAGACCGCTTGGATCGGCCAATCATTCGGCTACAGGTCCGAAGAAACCAGTTGATGCACCCGCCTCCACTTGGCTGCGGGCCTGACCAGACTTGGTTAGCGCTCGTGGTCAGCAATCAGGGCAGGCGGCCGTGCATAGTGACTATGGCTGGGGCCGAGCCCGCTAATCGGAAGAGAGGCGGGGGATTCGTCTTCCCGCCTGTCGGAGGTGGCGTGCGATTGGATGAAAATCACCCAACGCACATGTTCACGGCCAAAGAAGACGGCGCTCTAAAATACGAAGACATCTTGTGTTTTTTCGTGGTGGACGCATCTAACAAGTCCTACTACCTCCCCTATCGCCGATTCGGACGTCTGAGGCTCTCCATTCGCCACAGGAAGCAGAACTTGCTCTGGTGGCTTACCGGCAATCTGAAGTACCGATAAGAAATCAGAATATCCCCAACTTAAGGTATGTAGCGTCAGATCCGGAATAGTCGCCCAGTGAATCAGCTCTTCCATTAGAGAGTAATTCTCGCTACTCAGATACGAGTCTCGAAGACACAAAAAAACCCCGGCCATCCAATGACCGGGGTCTCAACTTTCAGAACCTATCTGATCAAATCACTTCGACTCAATCACCACAAACGCCGGATAAATCTCCAGCCGCTTGTCGGCCATCTGCGCCTCCTCCGGCGCGACCTTCTTCTTCAACTCATCGAACTGCGCCACCATCATCAGCGAATTCGACGGATGCGTCGTCGTCGTGTCAACCACCAGCTTCTCAACCGGCTTGTCCTCAAACGACGAAACAAACACCGTCACGACCCGCCCGCGGCCGGGGGCCAGCGTGTTGTTGGTCGGACCCATGTTCGCCACCATCCCCAGCGTCACCGCCTGCAGGGTGGTGTCCGGACGGAACCCGCGGAACGCAAACGAGGCCGCCCGCCCGCCCGTGTAGACGGCGGAATCGGCCACGATACGCGTGGTGCCGGCGCTGAGCTTCAGCGGAATCGACAGCCCCTCGATGTGTTCATCGTTGACCGTGCTGATCGTAATCGACCAGTTCTGCGCGTCGATCCGGGCGATCTCGGCGATCACCGTGTCCTGGGCGCCGAAGAAATCGGTCTGCGCCAGGCTCACCGAAGCCATCAATACCAGAGCGGCTAAAGACGTCATTAGCAATTTGATGATTCTCATCTCTCCTCCAAGCTGGATTTCCAGTACAGGCTTATCGTAGTCTTTGAACGTATCGACTCTTTTACAACTGAGGGGTGGTTTCGATCTCCGCCAAAGCCGCTTTCAGCACCCCGAGCAGGGAGTCGGCCACCGCCGGCTCTCCCAGTTGCTCCCGGTGCATCCCGACCGCCTTTAAAAGAGCCTGCCGCCCGACCTCGTAGTGGGAAAATTTTTCGTAGATGCCGGTGAGAAGACCCGCGGCGCCCCGCCAGTCTTGCAGGCGGGCGGCCAACTCGGCCCGGTAACTCATTGCCTTGGCTTCCATTAACCCGCCGGCATCAGCCTTCGCGAGGTTCTGGTAGTACTCCTCGGCATCACGGTACCATCGCTCGGCCTGGTCCTTCCGGCCGGCCTGCTCATAGTGCTTCGCCACATACAGGAGCGCCCCCATAGCCTCATCGGACCCACGGTAACTCTCGATCAGAACGCTGTACTCGACCTCGGCCCGATCCCAGTTTCGTTCCAGTTCAAACGTCCGGGCCAGCGCCAGCTGCGCCGGAGGAGTCCGCCCGAAGAAGTTCCGGTAGTCCCGCTTCAGGTCAACCAGGAGATCCCGGGCCGCGAGGTAGTTCTTCTGCTCCATCTTGATCAGAGCTGTCCGAAACAGCATATCGGGATAGGCAACCGTGTCGGCCTTGCCGACCCGGGCCATGAGAGTGTCGTACATCGCCAGGGCGCGGTTGAAATCGCGCAGGCGCAGACCATGGATTTCGGCGATCCGCGCGCGGATACTCACATACGCCTGCGACGTCGAATCCGAGAGCGCCTCAAGCTGCGCGACTTCATTCTGCCACTGCCCCGTGGCGTCATACAGCCGGGCGAGCATGGCGCGGCCCGACGCCTCGATCTGCGTGCCCGGGTGCTGCGCCGCCAGGTCGGTGTAGTAGACAATCGCCCGCTGCATCTCATACTGCGCGCCGACCGAATCGCCGATACGCGCGACAACCTCGAAGATGCTCGCGGGAAGATTGAACAGCGGCGTGATCAACTCCCCCTTGCCGTTGACCGGGGGGTAATAGCTTTCAATAGCGGTGTTGTAGACGGCCAGCGCACTGTCCCACCTGCCCGAGGCCTGCAACGACCGCCCGAGGTTCACCCGGGCCACCATCAGCTCCTCCGGCGCAAGTTCGGAGTTCTGCAAAAGGCGCTTCAGGACGTCGATCGATTCATCATATCGGCGCTGGGCATACAGCAGGTGGTTCAACTCGGCGGTCGCCTGGGTGGCCAGCATCTGGAGCTCGCGGTATTCGATTGGCGAGGCAAGGCGGTTGACCGAGTCGAGAGCCGCCATGGCGAACGCCGCGGCCTCTGCCAACTGCTGACGAGCCTGATCGAGCAGTTCCGGCGAAACCATGCGCGGATCCACCTGCGCCGTCGAAAGCGTCTTCTCCGCCTGGTAAAGTTTCTTCTCCGCCTCGTACCGAAGGCGTACCGCACGGTTATCCGAACAACCGGCGAACATGGCCAGCGCGACCAGGACAGTCAGGGCTACGTTTACCTTGTTCATAAAAATTGTATCGGCAGTCTGAAAGGGTTTGCACACAGTTGCGGAAATATAGAGAACGAAGAGCGGGATTCAAGTCAAAACTGCATCCCCTCCATTGAGTCGCAAAAGAAAACGGGCCGTTCACTCAGCATGAACGGCCCGAGGGGGGATTGCTTGTCAGATAGATCAGGCGGTCTTCCGGCGGCGCAGGAGCGCAGCCCCGGCCAGGCCGACGCCAAGAAGAAGAATCGTGCCCGGCTCGGGAACGACCGCAACCGTCTTGTTCATCACGTCGTTGCCGCAGGCCATCGTCACATGGAAGTCCAACTGCGAGAAGTCACCCAGCAGGGAGCGCGCAAAACGGAACTCCCAAACATAGGTATCACCGTCGCCCGGCGTCAGGTAGTCGGTCTCATAGTTGTCCCAGAAGGTCATCATCGTCGTGACCGAACCGAGATAGTTGCCGCTGGTCATGCGGAAATCACCGGCGAGGGGTGCAATGGAGGTTCCATAGTATGTGCCGGGGTAATTCGGGATCCCCTGCCGCCCGGTGACTTGATACAGGCCGTTGGAGCCGCCGTTGGTCAGATCAATAGCGTAACCCAGACCGCTCCCCGTACCGATAAACAGGTCGCCCAACTCGTATGTCCGGTTCCAACCGGTCGAGTAGGCGCTGTAACCGAAGGAGTTCGCCATGGCGACGTAGACATAGTCGTTGTCCATCGCGACTTTCAGGCCCTCAAGGTCAAACTTCTCACCACCCTCGCCCAGCGTCCCCGGCGATGGCTCGTTGCCAATGCCGTACGGATAGCTGATAGGGCTGTAGTTGTTGTTCTCGTCGAACGGAGAATCACCAAAATCGTACAGGTTGAAGTTAAACCCGTAGGCCGACCCGCTTAGAAAGACCGCTGCCAGAATAAACGCGACATAATAACGTCTCATGACGCTCCTCATTGGGTGTAGATACAGTAATTCTGCTCAAACCATTAGCGATCTCAATGCCAGTTCAAGAAGGTCCGCGTTGATAAATTTATCCTATTGTTATTCAATATGTTCGGTGGTCAGGGTGATGCGTCACACAGTGTCCGATCCGCCTATGCTGCAATCTTGTTCATATTTCGCGCACCCCCTGTTACTTTCTGTCATTTGTGACAGCCTGATCCGGGGGATCTTTTCGCGCAATTTCAACGGCAAACCGATGGAGATCGAGGGTCGGTCCACAGTAAGTAAAAGCAGTTCTCTCACCCTCAAATCCGGAGGTTCTCATGTCCACACTGCCCAAAACCAAAGATCTGGCTGCCGCTGTCGCAGTCCCGTCCGCAACCGACCTTCGCACCACCGACCGCCTGCGGCGGATGCTCCACCTCGGCTCGCCCGACATCCAGTCCGGGCGATACCGCACGCAGCTCTACCGGTTCCTGACCGATTCGATCCCGATCATCTCAG
>JBGSIV010000281.1:0-15530 GCA_041742355.1 Candidatus Zixiibacteriota bacterium | reverse complement strand
TGTCAAGAAAAGCCCACGGCGCGATCCCCCAGACGCGCAGGTGCGGCACATACGAAGCCGCGGTCATAAGCGCGAGTGTGACCAGATAGGCCGCCGCGAGAGCGATCGTTATTCGGCGGTCCTGGTGCTGTTCCATCGGGTCAGCTCTTCTCCCAGCTCGGGGTACTTCTGTAGGACATCGCGGACACGGGCGCTGTCGAGCCCACTAGCCAGCGCCCTTCCGTACAGAGGTGCGGCGTCGGCAAACCGTCGCTCCGAGACATAGTAATCGGCCAAGGCGGCCAGGTTGTCTTCCGGTGCATCCTGCAGCGCGGCGATCTCCTCCATGGTGGCGACCCATCGCTCCTTGTCGCGCACCAAGCGGTAGTGCTTGGCCAGGAACTGGCGCGGCTGCAGGAAGCTCGAGTCGATCGCGGCGCTCTCCCGCCAGATGGCGAGAGCCCGTTCGGTATCTCCTCGGTAGTTGTACACCTGCCCCAGGTTGCTCATGATGATCGGGCTTCTTGGATTGAGGCCGTCGGCGATACGGAGCATCTCCAGGGCGCTGTCGGATCTGCCGAGGTTCAGGTAGGCTTCGGCCATATTGGTGTACGCCACCCAGTATACGGGGTTCTCTTTGAGCGCGGCGCCGTACATAGCGATCGCCTCGCGGAATCTCCCCTGGGCGCCCAACTGATTGGCCTGAAACAGGTACTGCTGGTCCTGCAGTCCGGCGTTCCACGCGAACGCGAGGCTGTCGGCCTGGGCCGGGCCGGCTGTTCGGCGGGTGTACTCGACCATGTAGTACCCGCCGTTGCGATTCTTCGTCGGATCCAGTGCGCGGTAAATGTCAAACTGGGCGATGCCCTGCGCCGGTACATGCTGCACCACCACGCGCGGCCAGAGCGAGAGCATGCTCAGCCCGATCACGAGGACAGCCGGCGCAAACGATTGAATCCGCCGGGGAGTCAGTTCGAGCACGGCCAGCATTCCCCCGATCACCAGCGGCACACCGGTGAGCGAGAACAGATCCCAGTCGCGCGGCATCCCCAGTTTGGGATCGAAGATGAAGGCTGCCCCCCAGCTTCCAAGCGCCGAGAGGCCGAGGAACCGATACACCGGGCGCTCGATCAGGTACTTCACTCCCCGATGCCTGATGGCGAGCGCGACGAGCAGGATACCCGGCGAAAGCAGAACCAGCAGGTTGACAAGATCGGCGAGGTGGGGAAGCGACAGCAGAGTGTACCCATCGACGGTGAAACGATTCGAGACAATCGGGACGAAGGAGAACCGGAAGAAGTAGCTGGTGGAGTAGAACCAGGCGAAAAGAAACAGCCCGGCTATGGCGACCAGTGCGACCAGCAACCAGCGGGTTCCAGGGGACAGGCGGTCGAGCCGCCGCCCGATGCCCGTGTCCTGCAAGAGCAGATAGGCGGCTGCGGGAAGCAAGGTGACGCCGAAGATATGGTAGAAGGATGCCGCCGCCATCGGCAGTAAGATCCACCATCGCGGTATCCGTCCGAGTGCCGCCAGACTGCCCAGCAGGCAGAACAGGATAACCATGAGGACGAAGATCGCGTAGTTCTCCACATAACCGAAGAACAGCAGCATGTAGCCGCCGCTGAGCACGCCCAGCGCGAAGAGCACGCGCCGGATGGAATCATCAAACAGCCTGGCCGCGGCCGCAAAGGTCCCGACCACCGCCAGAATACCCGCCCCCCAGGCAATTGTGCGGTAGACACCCAGTGCGTCGGTGGGCAGCAGCTTCGCCAGGGTCAGAAGTGATATTTGTGCGCCGTAGTTTCGGCCCTTGTTGACTTGCCTGATATCTTCAAGCCACCCGAGGGTCGTGTATCCATCGCCGAGAAAATGGGTCTGCTGCCGGAGCAGGATCATGAGGGCGACCAGCATCCCACCAATCACGGCGGCGAGAGCAATGTAGTGCCGGCCGCTCCCCCCCGTGTGTTCCGCCACGGGCTTCAGGAAATATGCACCGACAGCTATTCCGGCAGCCACACCGAGAAGCGCCAGGCGTATCCCAATGGGGAAGCATGTCCAAATTCCCAGCCCCCAAACCCGCCATTGAGGAACGAAGGCGGCCAGGAAGAACGCAGCGACTGTCAGCCCGAACAGGATGACATACGGTCGCGCGGAATAAAGTGTACCGGATGAACGGCGGTCTTTTCCCATGGGCCTGTCTGCGCCTCTCATCCCCCGAGCTCTTTGAGGCGCCGGTTGATGTTCTCCCAGATTTCCGGCCAGTTCTTGTCGTAACCCGCCCGGATATATTCTTCGCGAGCGCGGCGCATCAGTTGTACACCGGCAGCTTTCTCTCCGCCGCCGATCATAGCTTCGCCGAGGTCTTCGCAGGCCTGACCGATCGCGCCAGGATTGTCGAGGCGTTCGGCCCAGGCGAGAACCGGCCGCAGCCAGCGCTTCGCTTCGTCGTACTGGCCGAGCCGGCGAAAGGTCATGCCGATGTGGTAATCAGCAAACAGCTTGGCGGTCTCGTCGGAGAATCGCCAGTGGTAATCGCGGGCCTTCAGGTAGCAGGCAAGGGCGCTGTCGAACTGCCTGCTTTCGTAGTAAGTGCCGGCCATGTTGTTCCACAGGGGCCCCAACCAGCGTTCCTGATCGGCAGCCTCGGCCGCTTCGATGCCGCGGTAGCCCCAGGCGATCTGATCCTCGGGGGTTTCAGCGACAATAGCCACCATATGAGCGGCATCGACCGCCCGGCCGTAGAGGGCATTGACGGAGCAGTATTCGTACATTTGCTCGAAGGTTTTTCGGGCAGCCGACAGTTCATCATCTTTCCACTGGAACCGCCCGAGTACACCGAGAAAGCGCGACCACCCCATCGGGTCGGAGTCGTCGGCGATAGTCCTGGCCGAATCGAGGTAGGCCCGCCCCTGTTCCTTGCGATCCCCCAGGAGGCTCATCCGGGCGGCCTGGGCGAGCGCCTCGGTTTCGACCGACCGATTGAACTCCTTGCGGGCAAGGTCGATCGCGGTGAGGTAGGATTGGAGGGCCTTTTCGTAGTCACGCGCCTGGAATTCGGCATCAGCCTGATTGAGCAGGGAATCGGAGGTGATTTCGTCGCCGGATGTCACGGGCACTCCTTGTGGTTTGATGTCGATGCCAGCCGCGGTCAGTCCCGACAGCATTACTCCGAGGAATAGTACCAGGTGTTTCATCAGATCTCCTGTCGGATAATTGCACGGTGAGTAAAATATAGGAAACCGGGTGCGGTTGCGCCACCCTGAAACCGGGCGGGACGCAAGTCCTGTTTCCATTTGACGTAACCGGGCCGCGCCCCTATATTCGGCCATTCAGGGCCCTTGTGGCGGCGCAACATAACAGCAAGCGGGCGACCCCGCTGAAGGGAATTTTTTGGGATGAAAGCGCTTATCACCGGAATCACGGGACAGGACGGATCGTACCTGGCCGAGCTGTTGCTCGGCAAAGGCTACGAGGTGACCGGCATGGTCCGCCGCTCCTCGACCGAATCGTTCGAGCGGATCAACCATATCAAGGATCGGATCGAGCTTGCCCAGGCTGACCTCCTGGACCAGCTCTCGATCATCTCGATCATCGCCGAATGCCGGCCGAACGAGGTCTACAACCTCGCGGCGCAGTCGTTTGTCCCGACAAGCTGGGATCAGCCGGTGCTGACCGGTGAATTCGACGCACTCGGGGTGACCAAGATGCTTGAGGCGATTCGTCTCGTCGATCGGGGGATTCGGTTCTACCAGGCCTCTTCGTCGGAGATGTTCGGCAAGGTGCGCGAGGTTCCCCAGAACGAACTGACGCCGTTCTACCCGCGTTCCCCATACGGGGTGGCGAAGGTGTACGGGCACTTCATCACGGTGAATTACCGGGAGAGCTACGGCATTCCGGCGTCATCGGGGATTCTCTTCAATCACGAGTCACCCCGGCGGGGGTTGGAGTTTGTAACGAGAAAAATCACGGATGGAGTGGCGCGCATCAAGCTCGGCCTGTCCGACAAGCTGGCTCTGGGGAATCTCGACGCCAAACGCGACTGGGGCTTCGCGGGGGACTACGTGCGGGCGATGTGGCTGATGCTCCAGCAGGAAGAAGCCGGCGATTACGTTATAGCGTCGGGAAAGACGCACTCGGTTCGGGAGTTCGTGGAAGCGGCGTTCGCCCGCGTCGATCTTGACTACCGGGACTACGTCGTGGTGGACCAGCGCTTTGTGCGCCCGGCCGAAGTCGATCTCCTCCTCGGGGATCCATCGAAGGCGTGCCGCGACCTGGGCTGGGAGCCCTCGGTGAGTTTCGAACAACTCGTGCACATGATGGTCGATGCCGATCTGGAACGGCTTCAAGCCGGTCTCCGGTAGACATGAAGAAACCGGTCGCCTTCATAACCGGCGTGGCCGGGTTTGCGGGTTCCTGGCTCGCCGAAGAACTCCTGTGTGAAAACTACCGGGTGGTCGGCGGGCTGTTTGAGAATGAACCGGTCGACAACCTCTCGCTCTGTTCATCCGACATCACGCTCCTCCCGCTGGATATCACCGATCCGGATCAAGTGGCCGCGACTTTGCGCCAGGTCAAGCCCGACTACATTTTCCACCTGGCCGCCATAGCTTCGGTGGCCCGGTCGTTCCGCAGCGAGCGGTTGACCTACCGGGTGAATTTTGAGGGAACACTGAATATGCTCGCGGCCGCCCGGGAGGTGACAAACCTGAAAAAGTTCGTGTTTGTCGGATCGTGTGATGCGTATGGTGTTATAATGCCGAAGAACCGGACGCTGACCGAGGACGACCCATTCAACCCCATCTCGCCGTACGGCATCTCGAAAGCCTCAGCCGAATACCTCTGCCGGCAATACGTCCGCCGTTACGATTTGCCGGTGGCGATCGCGCGCCCGTTCAATCACGCCGGTCCGCGCCAGGCGCCCGATTTCGTGGTGTCGGACTTCGCCCGTCAGGTGGCGGCCATTGACTTGGGGCTGCAGCGCCCCGAGATTCACGTGGGGAACCTGGCACCGAAGCGGGACTTCAGCGATGTCCGGGACATCGTCCGGGGTTACCACTTGGTCGCCGAGCAGGGACGCCCGGGGCAAGCCTACCATCTGTGCTCCGGCAGGGCGGTATCAATCGGCACGGTGCTCAAAACGCTCACCGGATTAACGTCGAAAAAGGTAGCGGTGGCGGTGGACAAGGACAAACTGCGCAAGGCCGATATCCCCGTCCTGCGTGGGTCCAACCGTCGCGCCATTGAAGAACTGGGATTTGCAGTCCGATATAGACTTAAGGAAACACTGCGGGACACGTTTGCCTGGTGGCAGGAACTGTTGACCGCTCAGAACCGTAAAGGGTGACTGGAGAAAACTAGTATGGCCAGGAAAATTGCACGCACTACCGGCGGCTCTTCTTCCTATCAGGAACTCATCGAGAAGATCAAGAACAAGAAGGCGAAAGCCGGCGTGGTCGGCCTCGGCTACGTTGGTCTGCCGCTCGCCGTTGAACTCACTCATGCGGGCTTCAACGTAACCGGCTTTGATATCGCCGCGAACAAGGTGAAGCTGCTCAACAGCGGCAAGTCCGATATCGACGATGTTCCGGATGCCGAGGTCAAAAGCATGGTGTCGGCGGGGAAATTCTGCGCGACGACTGATTTCAAGCATCTGGCACAGATGGACACGATCTCGATTTGCGTCCCGACGCCGCTTTCCAAGACCAAGGATCCCGATGTCTCCTTCATCCTCACCGCGGTCAACAGCGTCAAGGCGCATCTGAAGCGCGGGGCGCTGGTGGTGCTCGAATCGACCACCTACCCCGGCACCACCGAAGAGCTGATTCTGCCGTTGCTCGAGGAAAACGGGTTCAAAGTCGGCAAGGACTTCTTCCTGGCCTTCTCACCCGAAAGAGTCGATCCGGGCAATCCGCGGTTCCAGACGAGGAATACACCGCGGGTAGTCGGCGGCGTAACGCCCGAATGCACGCAAGTGGCCAAGGCGTTTTACGAGCAGACGATTCCCGATATCTACGCAGTGTCGTCAACGCAGGCGGCTGAAATGGTCAAGCTGCTGGAGAACACGTTCCGCTCGGTAAATATCGGCCTGGTTAACGAGGTTGCGCTGATGTGCGACCGCCTCGGGTTGAATGTCTGGGAGATCATCGATGCCGCGGCGACCAAGCCGTTCGGCTTCATGCCGTTCTATCCCGGCCCCGGTCTGGGCGGGCACTGTATCCCCATCGACCCGCACTACCTGTCATGGAAGCTCAAGTCGCTCAACTACTACGCCCGGTTCATCGAACTGGCCGGCGACATTAATTCTTCCATGCCCGAATACGTGGTCGAGCGGGCGGGGCGGCTTCTGAGCGCCCGGTTCGCCAAGGCTCTCAACAAGTCCAACATCGTCGTGCTCGGGATTGCCTACAAGGCCAACATCAAGGATGTGCGCGAATCACCGGCGCTCGATGTCATCAAGCTGCTGGAGGATCGGGGCGCCAAGGTTGTTTTCAACGACCCGTATGTCGATTCGATCGACTGGGAAGGGGAGCGCCGGAAGTCGACCAAGCTGACGGTGGAGCTGCTTCAGAAGGCGGACCTGGTCGTGATCGTGACCAACCACGCGAAGTTCGACTACCAGTGGATCGTTGATAACTCCAAGGTGATCTTCGATACGCGGAATGCCTGCAAAGCGGTGAAGAACGGACGTAAGAAGATCGAAGTACTCTAAGTTCCTGTCCGACAGCCCGAAACCACGAAAGCCCGGCCACAAGCCGGGCTTTCGGTTTTTCCGGCCAGTTCTTCAAGGACTGGCGACCTCCTGCCGATATATGACGAAGGAGTAGACTCTAACCATGGAAATGCCGTTGCCAGAAAATACCCCTCATCAGGACATCTCCCTGATCCTGCGTGACTTCCTGCGCACGATCAAAGCGGTTTGCATGTACCCGGAGAACAACTCGCTGCCGCAGTCGCTCCGGCAGTCGCTGGCCGGTCGCCTGCTGGATCTGGTTGACGATGTCGGCGAACTCCGCCTCTCGGTCGACCGGGCGTCCCTGTTGTACCAGGGGGCGATCGTTCACCGGGACAAATCCAGGGAAGACAATCTCGCCGGGATCTTCTTCAGCGCCGGTATTACAGAATTCACCTTCCATCGGGGGTTATCGGTCGACGGCCTCAACCGCCTGCTCGACACGCTGCGGACTTACCTGACCGCGCCGGCTGAGAGCCAGGATCTCCCTGCGCTCCTATGGGAGGAGAATATCGGCGGATTTGCGTTTCAGTCGGCCGAGGACATTGCCCTGGCCGAGTACGATGTCAACTTCCGTATCCAGGAGTATTTCCAGAACGAGGACGACAAGCGCCTCACGGAGTCGGGCCGACTCGATGCCGGGTTGTACGAAGCGGTATTCTTGAATGCAGAGGATCTCGACCGGGAGCGGATCAATCCCACGGTTGACGGCAACCTGCCGCCCTCGGCCCTCTTCAATATAGACCGGGCCGAGGCCGAAAAACTCCACGCCCAGGAGGCGATGGAAGCCATGGGGCTGGGGAATCTCCCTCCGCAGCCGCTGCCAAGCCAGGCGGTCATTGTGGCCGAACTGAAGGCCAGCCGCGAAGAACTCCGCCGACTCGAGCAGCTCCTGGCCGAGGACGCCGTATTCGACATGTATGAGTCAACCACCGTGATGCTGGTAGAACTGCTGATGCAGGAGACCACTCTCAAGGGGTTTGGCGAGACGGCGATTATTTGCGAGCGGATTCTGAGCGAGTACATCAAGCAGGGCAAGCTTGCCGAAGCGGCCTTTCTGCTGATCTCCCTGCGCATGCTCGGGAAACGCATCCGCAGCGAGAAACCGCGCTGGACCGAGCGCATAGATGATATTCTGGTAACCGCAGGAAGCCGCGACCGGTTGCATCTGGTCACGACCGCCCTGAATGAAAAGGCCGATATCAACGGCGACGATTTGCGCCGCTACCTCGATGTTTTCGACTGGCAGGCGCTCAGCGGTATCACCGACCTGCTCGGTGAGCTGGAGCACCGGCCGCATCGTGATACGCTCTGCGCCTACCTTGTCGAGCGGGGTCGGGGGAAGGAAGAGATCCTCGCCAAGGGCATCTATGACAAGCGGTGGTATGTGGTGCGCAACTCGGTGATGATCCTGGGGCACATCGGCGATGATCGGGCGCTGCAACACCTGAGTCACGCCATCAAACACGAGGACCGCCGGGTCCGCATCGAACTGATCGAGGCGCTGAAGCGCCACAGTGACGATCCCAGGGTTCTCGATATCCTGCGCCAGCTGGTATATGACGCCGACGAGGAAATTCATCGCGAGGCCCTGCAGGCGATCATGACGTTTTCCGGACCCGAGGCCTTTGCGGCGATCTCGGTCGTGGTTACGGCGGAGTCGTTCGGCAAGCTCGATCCCGCGGAGCAGGTAGCCCTGCTCATTGCCTACTCGCGAGTCGGCAGAGAGCAAGCGGTGGGCTACCTTGCGGGGCACATTGAGCGTTACAATCCGCTGCGCAACCCAATCCGCACGTTCATGCGGACGGCGGCATTCGATGCTCTGGAGCAGAACCCCAGCGAGAAGGCCGCCAAGCTGCTGGCGAAGTACGCCGGATCGTGGCGTCCCGATATCAAGCGCCGGGCCGAGCACGTACTGGCACGCCGTAAGAACATGGGAGGTAACCAATGACGACCGCTGTCGACACCGGCAAGACCAGAGTCGCCGCGACCGAGCGCGAGGAGCGGCTGGTCAACTCGTTCTTCGTGATCTACCGCAACGCCCGCGTCGTCGAGCCGAACAACCGCGCGTTCGTCAAGCAGTGCGCCGCCTTCCACGAAACCCTCCGGTCACTGACCGACGGGGGGAATGAGGTCTCGATCAAGGCGGTCAACGGGCGCTACTTCGCCAATGAGCAGTTCATACGTTTCGATGATAATTCCGGTGCAGGCAAGGCGATTTGCGCCGAGTGGGACATCCTCGGCATCGGCGGCGTGCGCTTTCTCCCCGAAGTGAGCGAAACGGATATCCGCGGGTTCTTCAGCTTCATGGCTTCCCTTGCGCCGCGGGCGATCGAACTGGCCGAACTCCAGAAGGAGCTCGACCGGCAGGTGCCCGCCACGATTTTCCTGCTCGGCCTGCCCGAGGAACCGGAGGAAGACGACGATGAAAATCAGCACCGGCGCCAGATGCGGCTGCAGGCCCGGACAACCTTCTTCCGCGCAATTTCAGTGGTCGAGGAAATAGTCTCCCACAGCGCGGTCGAACGGGAGATCAACCTCTCCAAGACGCGCCGGGTCGTCCATTCGCTCATTGACCACATCATGCGCGACCAGGATTCGCTCCTTGAACTGGCCGCGATAAAGGACTTCGACGATTACACCTACGCCCACTCAATCAACGTGTCGGTGTACTCCCTCACGCTGGGCATCAATCTCGGCATGGACCGTCCGCGGCTGTCGCAGCTCGGTTTCGCCGCGCTGTTTCACGACATCGGCAAAGTCCGTCTCGACCGGGATCTGATCCAGAAGCCGGATTCGTTCGACGAGAACGACTGGATCCAGATGCAGCGGCATCCAATCCTGGGCGCTAAGACCATCCTGCGCAGCCTTCGCCTCGACGAGCACAGCACCCGCGCGGCCCTGGGCGCGCTGGAGCACCACATCAACGCCGACTTCACCGGTTACCCCTCGCTGCACGAGCGGCGGCCGCTGAACCTGTTCTCCCGCATCATCACGATCGCCGACACCTTCGACGCTCTCACCTCCGGCCGGGTGTATGTCAAGAAATCGATCGCGCCGGATCAGGTGATCAAGAAGATGCGGTACCAGATGGGGATGAAGTTTGACGTGACGCTGCTGGAGCTGTTCAACCGCGTCATCGGGATCTACCCGGTCGGCAGCGTGGTGCTGCTGAATACTGACGAAATCGCGGTTGTCGTCGCCGCCAACGAAGGGCAGTTTGACCGCCCGCACCTCCAGATTATCGGCAACCGCGACGGCCTGCTCGGGCAGACCGAATTCGCCAACCTGGCAAGCACCGAGCAACTCCACCGGCACATCGTGCGGATCATCGAGCCGGTTCGCTACGGCATCAATGTGCGGGATTTCATTCTCGCGGAGAGCTGATCAGAACGGCACGGTGATCGAGGCAGCGACACCGCCGCCGTTGCCCGGCCCGATGTCGAAGCCGAGGCGCGGCTCCCGGTCTGCGTCGGGGAATCCGGAGAAGTGCGCGTCGACATAGGCGTCGAACATCGATACGAACGAGACGATCACGGCGAACCAAGTGAATTTGTTGCGTTCGCTGCGCCGGTCGTCGTAGAGCGCATACCACGCGTTGCGATCATCGGCCGTTACGGCGGCGTTAAACTCCTTCTTGAAATCCGACGCCTGCCGGCCGTAGTGAATCGCCGCACCGACCATCCAGGCATCCAACCCCAGGAAGATGATGGCTTTGAGGTAGTCGCCGTTGCCGGCCTGTCCCCAGCCGGGCACAACCATCGACTTGAACAGCGCCAAAGTCGGATTCTGACTCAGGTGGGCCTCAAGGTTGACTGTATCGGTCGGCGCGATGTAGCGGAGCAGTTCGTCCGACGGCTGGTAGCGCACCGTATCGCGCGGGGTTTCGACCGTATCCTGCGTGACGCCCTGCCCGAGGGTGTCGGGAACAGCAGCAGAATCAACGGCCGTCGTATCCGGTGGGGCGGGCGGTTCCTGGGCATGCAGGGGAATCGCGAACAGGATCAGGAGGGACAACGCGAGCGCTCGGCCAACCATGCGGTCCTCAGCAGAAGAGCTTCAATTTGACACTGCCGACCTGGAGGCTGAAATCGGCCTCCGGCAGTTCGATCAGGTCACCGTCGAGCAGCGCGAGACGCCCCTTACCCGGGTTGAAGGCGATGTACGCTCCCCGGTAGAGGCGAACCTGGCTGCCGTATACGTACCGTCCCTTATACACGTCGCGGATATACTGGCCGAGGTCCTTGTCGGAGGTATTGACGTCGAAGATGATCTCCCCCTGGCCGTCGTCGGGCACCGAGGCGGGCGACAGGCGCATCCCGATCGAGTAGGGCAGGAGGTTGAGCGAAAACATTTTTGCGTCGATGTCGAAGCGGAAAGCATCGACCTTCGCCACGAACCGGGTGCGTTCAGTGGCCGCCGCCGCCCGGCTAACCAGCGAACCGAGCCAGAACGAGAAGCGGGGCATCGCGCGCCCCTTGAGCTCGTCGTACACCTTTGGAATCAGGCCGATCGCCAGCGAGCCGACAATCACCCGGTCGCCCAGCATGGCAACGTCGATAGCGCGGTACTTTCGTCCGATGATCACCTGGGTAGCCGCCTTGAGGTCGCCGTGGCTGCACAGCGATTGGGCGATGTTGTTGGCGCGGCCCATCGGCAGAATGCCCATGGGCAGGCCCGCCTCGAGGGCGACACCGGCCACGGCGTTGACCGTGCCGTCGCCGCCGGCCGCCACCAGCGAGGTCACCTTTCCGCGTTTCACCACCGGCGGGGGGAACGGGCGGCTGGATTTGGTCAGCTTGCAGTATTCGCGAGCGGTGGCGCGAAGGTCATCGGACGACTCCGGCTCAATGATCGTGTAGTAGCTGCCCTCGCGGCGCAGGGCGCCGGTCAGACGGCGCACGGTCTTGTCGGAGTAATCACCTGCCTGCCGGTTGACGGCGATCAGGTAGTGGGCGGAACCGCCCTTTTGCTGTCTTGGCCGCATCAGGAGCAAGTATATGTAAAAGCAGTGCAATTGGAAAAGAAAATAACTTCACCCCGGGGGGAGCGTCCGTCGGCCGGTTCTCCCCACCCCGCGGCGCGGTCCCTGCCCTGTCCAGTTTAGCCTTGTCCCTCCCCTCGGGTTTTCGTATCGTCTGCCATGATCCGCGATATCATCCGGCTGGCTCGCCCCTCGCAGTGGCTCAAGAACGGGATAATGCTCCTGGCGATCGTCTTCGCCGGGGAGTTGACTCATCCCGACAAGGTCCTTCTGACCGCAGCCGCGTTCGCCCTGTACTGCCTGCTGTCGTCGGCCGTCTACATTCTCAATGATATTGTCGATATGGAACGTGACCGGCTGCACCCCCTGAAAAAGAGTCGGCCGCTGGCGGCCGGACGGATCAATGTCGGCACCGCAATCGCCCTGGTGGGCGTACTCCTGGCAATCGGGCTGGTCGGATCAAGGCTGATCAACCTCAACTTCTTCCTCTCGGCGATTGCTTTTCTTGCGTTGAATGTCGCCTATACGTTCTGGGCCAAGCATATCGTTATTCTCGATGTTCTCACGATCGCCCTCGGGTTCGTGATTCGGGCGTACGCCGGCGCCTTCGCCATCAGCGTGCCCGCCTCCACCTGGTTTCTCATCAACACGCTGCTTCTGGCTCTCTTTCTTTCGCTGGGCAAGCGGCGCCACGAACTGCTCTACCTTGAGAAGGCGGCGCTGGCCCACCGCAAAACGCTGATCATGTACTCGCCGGCGCTCCTGGATCATCTGCTCTCGGTGGTCACAGCCGCCGTGCTCGTCATTTACATGCTCTACACATTTTCCGCCGAGGTCATACATAAGCTCGGCACCGACAAGTTGTTCGTAACCATCCCGTTCGTCGTCTACGGCGTCTTCCGTTACCTCTACCTCATCCACCGCGAGGAGCAGGGGGGATCGCCGGCGCGCGTGTTGATCGATGATCGGCCGATACTTATCACCGTCCTCTTGTGGCTCGCAACCGCCAGCATTGTGTTGTACGTCTTATGAAAACTACCCTGCTTCTCATTGCAGCCGCCGCGCTGCTGCTGACCTCTTGCGGAGACAACAGGATCCGTGAGGCGCATACGATGTACCCGGATCATCCCAACTTCGCGAACCTCGCGACCTTCCCGTTCGGCGCCGACACGCTTCTGGCGATGCCGGCGGTCGAAATCCGACCCGATCGCGCGCCGGCAGTCGTGCGCGCCGACGCCCTGGCCGCCGATACGGCCGACACCGGCATCACCCTCGCCTGCTTTGACTGTGTCGGGGTGGCTCGGGCGAGCTTCACAATCGCGGGGCAGCCGATTCGGGTTGAGGCGGCCCAGTTTGCCGAACCGATCGATGCGTATGGCTACTATGCCGCGCACCGCCCCAATGGCGCGCCGACCGAGCTCATCGGCCGCCAGTCGTTCCGACTCGGGACGACGCGGTATGTCTACACCGGCGATTACGCCATCACCCTGGACGCTCCGGACGGGAGCGATTCATCGCGGGCTGCAGTCGATCGGCTGGCGAAACTGATCGCGGATAGGGTGACCGTGCAGGCTATGCTGACGCCGTACCACATCCTCTTCCCCGGCCATGATCGTGTCGGCGGTTCCGACCGCTTCTTCGGCTACCACTGGCTGGGTGTACGGGGCCTGAATGAGATCTACACCATGGACTTCTCGATGGGCACGGATACTTCCACCTGGTTTGTCTCTCCCGATTCAATCGGTTTCAAGTTCCTCCTCTTCAAGGAGTGGGCCGAGAAGGGGGGCGAGCAGCTCAAGGTGCCGCACATTTTCAAGTTCGACCAGGGGTTGTCGGTCTATGTCGAGCATGAGCAGTACGGCCGGATAATGGCCGGGGTGGTCAAAGGGAAGCTGGTGGGCGTTCTGCAGTACCGCCCAGATAAGTGGGAGCAGAAAACCTCGCAGTGGATCACGGGGCTGGGGATGTAGATCGGACCGATCGTGGATGTGCCGAGAGAGTACTACCGCCGCCCTCCGAGGGCGGCGGTGGTGTTTTCGGGAGAATTGCCTGGCCCTACTTCAGTGCGCTCTTCAGGGCTTCGTAGTCAACATCGTCCTTCACCGAGTACTCGTAATCGATATACTCGAATGTCCCATCTGGGCCGACGACAAAGACGGAGCGGGAGAACATGCCGGTATCCTCACGGTACACACCCAGTTGCCTGCCGAAATCCCGGGTTGGGTCGGACAGCAGCATGAACGGCAGATTGTGGTGCTTCGCCCACTCGTGATGGCTGAAGACGTAGTCTCCCGATATCGGCAGCACTGTCACCCCCAGCTCTTCAAACCCCGCAAACTCATCCCGGAACAGGCACATCTCCTTGGTGCACCCGCCTGACCAGTCGGCCGGATAGAATGCCAGCAGGTACCGTTTGCCGGTTAGCGTGGATGAAACGAGGCCATCGAAACTGACACTGTCTTTGGTGGCATAAGGGAGAGTAAACGCCGGGACCGGGTCGCCCACCTTGACCGGTTCGGCGGCGAACAGCAGGGTCCACGGCAAAAAGGAGAGAACTACGGCAAAGATGATGATTCGAATCATGATGCGACCATTCCTTTTGGCATTAGTTAACATTTGTCAATATAACGAGATGCACCGCCGCCCTGTTCCCCCGGCGGCGTTCCTGCTTCGTCCCCGAACAATCCCCGGAGGAACCCCTCGCGGAAGAAAGACGGCCAGGGATTCTGCGCGCGAAACGACTTATTGACTTAGTTTGTTGTCAGGCGCACTTTTCATCTGCGTGTCCGGATTCGGGCAGGCCGACGGCGCGAGTGTGATTCCTCGGGCCCTGCATTTTCGACGTGGAAGAAGGCATCGCCTCTTTCTACTGATCTCAATCGTGGGAGGTCCACTGCGGGTGGACCACATGTGAGCGGAGGGAGCAATATGAAATCCGACACAGGAAACGGCTACAGGATAGCAGGGGGGCTGTTAGTCCTCGCGGGGGCCGTGGTGCTACTGACGGCCTGCGCCCGCAGGCATTCACCAACAATCGAGGCCCCCTCGTTCACCGCAGACGCGCTCCAGCGGGATGGGATGGCCGTGCTGGGGGTGGTAGGTAAGAGACTCGAATGCCCGGAATTCGGAACCCAGAGGGACTCGGCGGATCAATCGATGGCGACTCAACTGGCAAGGGAGCTGCCCAACGTCAGGATGCTGTGGCCGGACGAAGTAAAGGCGCGATTGGCAGCTGATTTCTACCGGGACCTCCGGAAAGCGCTGGGAAAGGGAGATGCATTACCGGCTGGATTTCACCAGGCTGTGCGTGATTCGCTTGGAACGCAGGTGGAATTCCTGATTACCGCCCGCACCGAAAGAAACAGCCCCATGTCCGCGGTCCTTGACGAAGACACGAGTCCGTGGGGATGGACAAGCCGCGAGATCGTGGTCCAAGTGAATATCCATCGGATTTCTGACGGAGCGTTGGTCTGGTCTCGGCGGGTGAAAGAGCGGCAGGAACTGGAAGCCAAGCCGATGCCTCGCGTTGGGAATGAATGGGGCGGTGTGCTGTCGATATTTAACGAAGACGAGCCGGAAGCGCTGACGCCGTCGGTCGTCCAAGTGCTCGACGCGCTGTTTACCAAGGTAGGAAAGAGGCTGGCCAGCAGACATTAGTCGGTAGAGGATCCGTTTCGGATCGGTCGCCCACTACCGTGTACGAACCAGACATAGGTTACAGAATTGACCGATCACATAGGTAACACTTTTTGTGGTTTGCCTTCTTCTTTGTCATGTCTTTGGTCTTCTCCGTTGTCCTGAGCTGGAATGGCGCAGGTGGATGAGCCTGGTGGTGGT
>JBGSIV010000280.1:0-21450 GCA_041742355.1 Candidatus Zixiibacteriota bacterium | reverse complement strand
CTCATTCTCGCCCGTACGGTGGGAAGCGAGGCGGATTCCGCCGGTTCATCCGACGGCGAATCGGACGGTCAGTCCGGCAAGCGCTGGGCGCTGGTGCGGGCGGTGCTGTCGGTGGCGGCGTCGCTGGCGCTCTTGTTCGGGGCGATTTATATCGGTTCCAGCGACGACACGCAGCAGGTGCGGCTGATAAGCCGGACATCGCCGGTGCTCGCGACGGCGGATGTCAGGCAGTTGGTGGGCGAGGACGCGTCGGCGGTGTTCACGCAGGCGGATCAGTTGCGGATTGCGCAGGGGATGATGCTCCTGGGCAGCCCCGGCCTGCTGGGCAGATTTTCTGCGTTTCCCGAGTTCTCCCGAACAAACCTCCCCGGGGAATCGTAAATCAGCTTGAGAAGGAGATATCTACGTTGAAGAAATTAACCGCCAGCCTGTTCGCAGTCATCTTGATCGGATCGGCCATTCTGGTCGCCTGCGAGCAGGGGGAAAAGACGATTGTCCTGCGTTACAAGTATACACCCGGCCTGAAGCTGGTTTACCACCAGGACATGCAGCGGAACGCCCGCGTGGTTGTCGGCGATTCTGTCATAGAGAAATCAAACAACAAGTATGTGCTCAGTGTGGTGCAGGCGGTCGAAGAAGTCCGCGCCGACAGCACGGCGGTAATTCGCGAGACCGACAGCTGGTCCTATGCCCGGCCTTCGAAGGGGGATACGACGGTAATTGATACGGTCAGCCACCAGCGGACGATGCTGGTGACGGTTCGGCCGGACGGCGACATTCTGGATGTGCAGTTTGTCGATGAATCGAACGAGACAAACCGTGCCTATATCAAGAATTTCATGGAGCAGGGGATGCCGGTGTTTCCATCGGGTGAGATTTCGCCCGGGTTTTCGTGGACGCAGACCTCCAAGGTGATTATGCCGGATCAGACGATGGAAGCGAAGTCGACCTATAAGCTGACGGCGCTGGTGCGTGAGGCGGGGTATGATTGTGCGCTGATTGAGGTCGACGGCAACTTGATCATTCCGATTGAGCCCTCCCCCAGCGACAGCATTACGTCCATCGGTGTCGAGCGCATTCATACGACGGGCAAGATGTATTTCGCCTACAAAGAGGGGATGGTGGTGCTGCAGCGGGAGCGCTGGATAATCGAAGGAGATCACAAGTCGACGAAGAAGGGAAAGACCGAGGCATATAAGTTGCTGGTTGAGTCGGATGTGGATTTTGCGTTGGTGGAGCGGTCGACGGTGCAGTGAGGGGAATTACAGAGGAATGATAATCAGCCGGGCGCGTGTTGCGCCCGGTTTTTTTGTGGGCGGGTTGTCGCACCGCCCCCCGCGTGTCAAATCCCTCGGAGCGGTGGGAGTTGATTGGAGGTTACCGATAGTCGGACGGTCGGATAGAGAGTGAGCGGCGGTAGAAGGGATTTGACCTACGGCCCAGGGACACAGGAGTTGGATTTCAGCGTGCGGGGCGGCCTTGGGCGGCCCCGGTACCACGCACGGACACGCGGGGCGAGTCCGCGGCACAAGGACGCTCCCCCCGAATGTCAGACCGTTGTCAAATCCCTCGGAGCGGTGAGAGTTGGTTGGAGGTTACCGATAGTCGGACGTTCGGATAGAGAGTGAGCGGCGGTGGAAGGGATTTGACCGGGCGCGTGTTGCGCCCGGTTTTTTTGTGGGCGGGTAGTGGCTCCGTCCCTCCGTGTCAAATCCCTCGGAGCGGTGGGAGTTGATAGGAGGTTACCGATAGTCGGACGGTCGGATAGAGAGTGAGCGGCGGTAGAAGGGATTTGCCCTACGGCCCCTACGCGGCAGATGTGGACATCTGCCGCGCACGCCCGCGGGCCGCGTACGTTCCGCAGGGTCACACGCCTCTCCTCGCTCCGCTTGGAGTCGCGCAAGACCCTGCGGAACCGGGTAGATCCTGCGGAACCGGGAATGCCGTCATGCTTCGACTCCGCTCAGCATGACGGTTGGGTGTCTCCGCATGACGGTACTGGATGTGTCAACCGGAGTTCGGGCGAATGATGGCGATGTCAGGCCGCAAGCGGCCTGACCTACGGGAGATCGATGTCGTCAGCACGGCAAATATGCCGAGTCGTGTTTGACCGTTTCGCCACCGTTCGACTCCGCTCATAGCCAGCGGGCTGGTTGGGTGACGATGTCGGGTTTCTCGGGGCTAAAGCCCCTCGGAACCGCGACCTACGGGTCTGCACGGACATGCAAGGCGTGGTGGTGGCACAAAGACAGAGGACTGGATCCCGGGTCAAGCCCGGGATGACAATTTCTCAACGTTTGTTTAGTTCGACGGCAGGAGCCGTTGGACTCCGGCCCTACAAGAGGCAATGTCAAACACGCAGAGCCGTGTTTGACCTACGCAGGAATCCGCCTTTTTCGTTTACAAGCGCCTCTCCCCCGTCTACTTTTCGGATATGGATACTAAACGAGCGATCATACTGGTGATTGATGCGTGCGGAGTCGGGGCGCTTCCTGATGCGGCGACGTACGACGACGAGGGGGCGAGCACGATCCCGCACTGCGCCGAAGCGGTCGGAGGGCTGCGGATGCCGGCGTGTCAACGTCTGGGGCTGGGGAATATCGTGCCGATCAGAGGGGTGCCGCCGGTGGAGCGGCCGGTGGGGGCGTACGGGAAGATGGCCGAGGTGTCGGCCGGGAAGGATTCGACCACAGGGCACTGGGAGATCGGCGGCGTGATTACGCCGACGCCGTTTCCGACGTATCCAAGCGGGTTTCCCGAGGGACTGGTGGCCGAGTTGGAGCGTCGGGCCGGGGTGAAGACGATCGGGAACAAGGCGGCCTCGGGAACGGTGATTCTCGATGAGCTGGGCGAGGAGCATTTGCGGACGGGGGCGGTGATACTGTATACCTCGGCGGATTCGGTCTGGCAGATGGCGGCGCACGAGAGCCTCTTCCCTATCGAGCGGTTGTATGAGTTGTGTCAGATTGCAAGGGATATGCTGACCGGGGAACATGCGGTGGGACGAGTCATTGCGCGACCGTTTGTGGGTGAGCCGGGGAATTTCACGCGGACGCCGAGGCGCAGAGATTTTTCGCTGCCGCCGGGGGGCAAGACGATTCTCGATGTGATGGTGGAAGCGGGACACAGGACATATGCGGTGGGAAAGATCTGGGATCTGTTCGCCGAACGCGGGATGAGCAGTCACGTGAAGACTGAGAGCAATCACGACGGGATGCGCAGGACGATCGAGCTGGTGCGGAAGGACAGAAAGCACGCGCTGTTGTTTATCAATCTGGTCGATTTCGATCAGGCGTGGGGGCACCGAAGGGATCCGGGGAATTTTGCGAAGGCGCTGGAGGAGTTTGATCGGGGGCTGGAGGAGTTGCTGGGGGTAATGCGGGATACGGATCTTCTGTTTATCACGGCAGATCATGGGTGTGATCCGACGTATGTGAAACACACGGATCATACGCGGGAGTATGTGCCGCTCATAGTGTATCGGCGGATGATGCCGGGGGGAGTGAATCTGGGGACGCGGGAGACGATGGCGGATGTGGCGGCGACGGTGGCGGATCTGTTTGGGGTGAAGGGGTTGGGGGCGGGGAGGTCGTTTGCGGGGGAGGTGGGGGGGTAGGTGGAGGTCAAATCCCTCGAAGCGGCGGATGTGGATTGATACGGGATGTCGCGCGAAGCAGTGGCAGTTCAATGAGGCGGCGGCAAAGGGGATTTGACCTACGGCGATAATTTGGTTAGGAGGCACGGACACGAGGGGCTTGCCCGTGACACAAAGGCAGAAGACTGGATCCCGGGTCAAGCCCGGGATGACAATTTCTCAGAGTTCGTTTGGATCAAAGTCAGGCCGTAAGCGGCCTGACCTACTCGAGAAATGATGGATTCAGCGCTCATAGATCTCAACCGGCGGTTTGACCATGCGGCGCTCAAGCCGGAAACAACCGAAGCAGATATTGTGCGGCTGTGCCAGGAAGCAGTCGAGTATGAGTTGTTTGCGGTATGTGTCAATCCGGTGTGGGTGGCGAGGTGTCGGGAGGAGTTGGCGGGAACGGAGGAAGGTCGCCAGTCGACTCCGCTCAGGGTGTCCTCGGTGCGGATTGCCAGTGTGGCGGGGTTTCCGCTGGGGGCGAACCGGACGGAAGTTAAGGTCGATGAGGCGGTGCGGGCGGTGGTGGACGGGGCGCACGAAATCGACATGGTGGCGAATATCGGGTGGATACTCGATGGGCGGATGGCGGAGGTGGCGCGGGAGATACGGGCGGTACGGGATGCTCTCCCCCACATCGTTGCTCTCCCCTACAATGTTGATCCCCCCCACAATGATGCGATCAAGAACGATGCCGGGCTCGCGGACAAGGCTGCGATCGAGTACGGTGTTGTGCTCAAGGTGATAATTGAAGCGGGGTTGCTTTCCCCTGCTCAGATGGCGGCGGCGACGCGAGCAGTGATCGAGGGCGGGGCGCAGTTTGTCAAGACATCGACGGGTTTCTTCGGCGGGGCGACAGCGGAGCAGGTACGAACGCTGTTTGCGGCGGTTGAGGGCAGAGTCGAGGTGAAGGCCTCGGGGGGGATTCGGACGGCCGAGGATTGCGTTCGGATGATTGAGGCGGGGGCAACACGGCTGGGGAGTTCGGCAAGTGCGGAGATACTATCGCTTCCCCTCACATAACCAAGAGGTTGAGATGATGGAAGAACCGGGGAAAAACTGAGGCAGCCGGGGGAACGAGAGTTACTTTGAAAGGTAGTCCCGCAACGCCCGCATGCACTCCACATGCTCATCAAACGGCATTTCTGATATAGCGATGAAGATTCCTGTACCTTCTTCATCCCTTGTAGACACACTTAGCCTGAATTGCGAGTTTTCCGCTCGACCGTTTACGCGATTGAACACATGAAACACCAGCTTCAAGTCGTCCAATGTCCAAGTCGCCAACGTATTGGGAGGGGGTTGGAATTTGTCTCGGGCAGAGCGTGCAACCGACCTAGCGGCGAAGTTCTTTCCATCCAAGACTTGGGAAGTGATGAACGACCTACATCCTACCGAAAGAAACTCCTCGAGATGCACACCAAAGTCTACTTTTGTGGCGGTACCGTAGCGGATCATTTGCACGGAAGGATAGATGCTGTCCCACCTCTTGGGAATGCCTGTACTGGCCCATAGTTCCTCCACTACTTCCTTGACCACCAGGTCAGCGACCTTGCTGTCACCAGTAACCGCCACGTGGACGGATTCGGAATTCATAGATATCTGCCTGATTGCAACCACGTCATCAGGGCCAATAGCCAACCTCCCCTGAACAAACGTGAGATCTTCGTCGGGCATCGCTCCAGCAAGGAGGTCTTTTGCAGCCGAATACTTGGCGTCATCGCCAGCACCTTCAGTGTTGCTCAGCGCTGCAAAGGATGGCGGGAGAGAAGGATTCTGGAACTTCACATGGTACTTTTGTCTCAGCCTCGAGGCCAGAGTGCCAAGATCCATTTGCGAATACGGAAGCATGTTCGGATGGATTGTGTAGACGACTTCAGCCTGCTCGGTCGAAACGATGAAGTCAGGAACAGGCTTTGATAGGGCTTGTTTCAGGTCCTCCCTCCGCCGTTCCGCAATTTCCGATATGACCTGCAGGTCCTCAGCACCTTCGCTACTGATTTGTTGCGGATCCATTCTTATCCTCCACACTCATTTGTTGATCCAATCCAGTGAGCCTCAAGAGAATCGCGCGACAATTGGCATAGGATGCACCTTGGGGTGCCGCGGACTGACCATTCGCGGCCGATTGCCATTGCTTCAGCAGTGATAGGCAGGCACCTCTTGCTTCTTCCGGCAGCCACATCTGCGCCGAGACAAAACCATCTACCTCACCATCACTAATCTTGCCGAAATGCTCCATCTTGAACAGCATTTTCCAGGCAACCTGTGCCGCTTCTAGCCGCTTCGGCAAGGCAAGCTTAGCCTCCTCCAACTTTCGGTTCTTGTCCTGCTCCTCCGCAAGTTGCGCCGTCTGCTTGCCAGCCAACCTATATGAAAGTACGGCCGAGATGACGCCGATGGACCCGGCAACAAGAGCGCCGCCCAAGCCAGAGAGAAGAGTTGCTAGCCCTGCATCCATATCAAGTCAAAGAAGTGAACCGCTTATGTCCTTTGAGCCGCTGCGTGCAACCCCGCCTCGCACACCTCTCCATCGCACGGAGAAACAATATGTCGCTGGCAAAGGGCACACGACAGCGCTCGATTACTCGAAAAGCTGTGTCGGATATATGGCACATTCGTCAAGTTCTGTCAAGGGCCAATTTCGACGCGATCGGCATCGTAACCTGTCCCCCTCAGGTTCGAAGCCGCTCTTACAACCGCTGGAAATGCCGCCCGCCGATCCTCGATTGCCCGGAGCCGCAATTAGTACCATTCGTCCATACTATCTTGATTTTCGCGTTTTTTATTGTATTTTGACTCCGGTATGCATCAGGAGAACGACACCCGGAGCCGGCCATTCCTGGGGATGTATTTCAAGTGCTGCCGCGTGTATGCGCGGATATATCTCAATAAAGCCGGGTCGGCGTTTGTCGGCTGGTGCCCGAAGTGTGCCGGCCAGGTGCGGGTGGAAGTCTCACCGACCGGCCGGAAAGACCGGTTCTTCAGCGTTGAGTAAACATGATGGCCCTACTGAAATCCAAGATTGTCGTTGTTCCGCTCGGTGATGTCGATCCGATGATGGTGAATCGTCTGGCGGCCGATGTCGGCCCGGTGTTCAATCGATCGGTGGACATTCTGAAAGGGATGAAGATGCCGACCGAAGCGAACAACATTGTCCGGGGCCAGTACTACGCGACGGTTCTTCTGGCGAAGCTGGAGCGGGTGAAGGCTAACTCCCGGGAAAAAGTGATAGCGATCTGCGAGGAGGACCTCTACCTTCCGGATGAGAGCGTGCTCCTGGGGCATGCCGATGTCCTGGCCGGGACCTCGGTGGTGTCGCTGTACCAGATGCGGATGGAATTTTACGGGTTGCCGGAGGATGAGAAGAAGGTGTATCCCCGGCTGTACAAGGAGGCGCTGCACCAGCTGGCGCACCTGTTCGATCTGCACGAGTGCCGGAATCCACGGTGTGTGAATTACTACAGCCAGATGATGCTGGATATCGATTCGAAGGGGCGGAAGTTCTGCGATATCTGCAAGCGGAAGCTGACCGGGGTGGTGTGAGGGTACGGGCATTTGCGTCATGACAGGGCGGAAATGATCTCGACAAGTCAAGCACCGAAACCGGTGCTTGACCTACCGGAAATCGAAGGTAGGTCAAACACGGCTCTGCGTGTTTGACGGGGAGAAAAATAGATTGGAATCCTGCCCCGGGTCGGTGCCCGGGGGTACCTTTCGCAGGGATGACAGTGTCCAAGCATCAGGTGCAGGTCAATGGCAGGATCCTGGGGGATCCTGCCCTACAAGAAGAGAGATTGCTTCGCTGCGCTCGCAATGACACATGTACACGACGTTTGGTGTAGGTCAATGGCAGGCCATAAACGGCCTGACCTACTCGATTTGGAAACATAGCCCACTGACGATATTGCCCACCCTGATGCTGCGGGCGGGGCCTCTCCCCCGGCCGCCTGAGAGTAAACGTTCCCGACCGCGTGAGAACAAACACCGCCATGAATCTCGATCAAATCCTCGATCTGCTCAAGACTGACGCCGACCTTCGCGAGAATGTCACCCACTGGCGGTCGTTCTCGCCTCGTCCGGCAAAATGTGTCGATTTCCCCGATTTCCTCGATCCGCGGCTGATCCAGTCGATGCGCGATCGGGGGATTGCGCAGCTCTACACGCACCAGGCAGAAGCGGTGCAGGCGGTGGTGGACGGGGACGACGTGGTGGTGGTGACGCCGACGGCCTCGGGCAAGACGCTCTGCTACAACCTTCCGGTGCTCAACCGGATCATGGCCGAGCCGGAGACGCGGGCGCTGTACCTCTTCCCCACCAAGGCGCTGTCGCAGGATCAGATGTCGGAGCTATACGAGCTGATTCAGAAGCTCGATGTCGATATCAAGACGTACACGTTCGACGGGGACACGCCGCAGACGGCGCGAAGGTTGATCCGGTCGGCCGGGCATATCGTGATCACGAATCCGGATATGCTTCACGCGGGGATTCTCCCCCACCACACGAAGTGGATCAAGCTGTTCGAGAATCTCAAGTATGTGGTGATCGATGAGGTGCATCAGTACCGGGGGGTGTTCGGGAGCCACCTGGCGAATGTGATCAAGCGCTTGAAGCGGATCTGCAAGTTCTACGGGTCGAATCCGCAGTTCATCTGTTCCTCGGCGACGATCGCCAATCCCAAAGAGCTGACGCAGAAGATAATCGGGCGGACGGTTCGCCTGGTGGACAACAACGGCGCGCCCTCTGGCGAGAAACACTTCCTCATCTACAACCCGCCGGTGGTGAACAAGCAGTTGGGGATTCGACGGTCGGCGCTCAACGAAGCGGCGCGGCTGGCGAGCATATTTCTGCGGCACAAGATTCAGACGATTGTCTTTGCCCATTACCGCCTGTATGTCGAGGTGTTGCTGACGTATCTGCAACGGGAGCTGAAGGGGGATTTCGGGCGCGGGGTGAATATAGCGGGGTATCGCGGGGGATATCTGCCGAGTGAACGTCGAGGAATCGAGCAGGGGCTTCGCAGCGGGAAGATTCACGGCGTGGTGTCGACGAATGCGCTGGAATTGGGCGTTGATATCGGGAGCCTCGATGTGTCGATCATTGTCGGGTATCCGGGGACGATGGCGTCGTTGTGGCAGCAGGCGGGGCGAGCGGGGCGGCGGTCGAATACGTCGGTGACCGTGATGATCGCGAATTCCTCGGCGATCAACCAGTTCCTCTGTGCAGACCCGGAGTACATTTTCGGCCGGACGCCGGAGTCGGGGATTATCGATCCGAACAACCTGATTATCCGGAGCAACCACCTGAAGTGCGCGGCGTTCGAGTTGCCGTTTGACGAGAGCGAGTACGCCGAGGATGACGGGGTGAAAGAGATCCTCGATTACCTCGAGGAGGCGAAGATCGTGCACCACTCGGGGACGCGCTACCACTGGTCATCGGAGATTTACCCGGCGCAGGAGATTTCTTTGCGTTCGGCGGCGCCGGAGAATTTCGTGATCCTCAACGAGAGCAACAACGCCGAGGTGATCGGCGAGGTGGATTTCTTCTCCGCGCCGATATTTTTGCACCCGCAGGCGATCTACCTTCATAGGGCGCAGCAGTACCAGGTGACGAAATTTGATTGGGAGGGGCGCAAGGCGTATGTGAAAGAGGTCCAGGTCGATTACTACACCGACGCCGAGACGAAGACCGACCTGAAGGTGCTCGAGGTGGATCAGTCGCGGTCGTTCGGGGATGCCGAGATCAACTGCGGCGAGGTTTCGGTGACGAATGTCACGGTGCTGTTCAAGAAGATCAAGTTCGAGACGCACGAGAATGTGGGCTGGGGGAAGCTCTCGATGCCGGAATTGGAGATGCACACGCATTCGTTCTGGTACTCGTATCCGGGGAATGTGCATCTTCTGCTGAATATCGATGGGGAGCAATTTGGCGGGGCGTTGCGGGGAATCGCGAATGTGCTGGGGAAGATAGCGCCGTTGTGGGTGATGTGCGATTCGCGGGATCTGCGGTCGATTTCGCAGGTACGGGCGCCGTTTACGGAACGTCCGACGATCTATATCTACGAAAATATTCCGGGCGGAGTGGGCTTGTCGGAGAAGCTGTTCAGCGAGCACGAGCGGCTGTTCGAGGCGGCGTATCATCAGGTGAAGTCGTGCGGGTGCGCGGATGGGTGCCCGGCGTGTGTGGGGCCGCCGATGGAGGTGGGGGTTGGGGGGAAGGCTGGGGCGCTGCGGTTGTTGGAGTTTGTGATGGCGACCGCGCCGGTGTGAGGGGTGTTGATACGTCGGCGAAGTTCAATGTCAGGACCATGAAGGTCCTGACCTACAAGAGGCAATGTCAAACACGCAAAGCCGTGTTTGACCTACCGGAGAGATTGCTTCGCTGCGCTCGCAATGACTCCCATTAAGCGTTCTCGGTAATTCAATGTCAAACACGCAGAGCCGTGTTTGACCTACCGCCAAACACGTTATCGTATCAAGTCGGGTTTCTTGGCACCACGCGCCTCGGAATCCGACCCACGCCAGCTTGTCAAGCACCGAGACCGGTGCTTGACCTACCGGCCTCTCGGTCACCCTTCGACTCCGCTCAGGGTAACGTTGGGGATTCAGGTAGTTGATGAGGGTCAGTGTCGGGACCGCGAGGGGCCTTGATGTACGGGCGGAGCAGTTGGATATAGCGGCCCGCAGCAGAGCTGCGGGTTACCATGCCACAGGTCAAAGCGCGGGGCCGGGTTCGTTTTTCCAATCAATCAAGATGTCGGTATCAGGTCGGGTTATTCGGGGCGTACGCCCGTCGGAACCCGACCTTGTTTGGGGTCGTTGGTGCGGTTTCTCGGTTGCGTGTTTGTCGTGCTGTCAGGCCGCAAGCGGTCTGACCTACTTTCCCGGAGATGGGGTTCGTTTGGTAAACCGGCATACGGTAGGTTCGGGCGTGACTGGGGACCGGCCTCCGCCGGGCTGACAGAATATGCAGCAAACTCTACGTCTGCCATGGTGACAGCTATGAGTCTCCCATTGAATTTTGGTGCGTTTGATCGTTTTCGAGTTGTCCGGTGTGTCGGGTTTCTCGGCGCTACGCGCCTCGGAACCCGACCTACGGCAGTGTGCAGCGCACCGAGACCCGTGTCAAGCACCGAGACTCATGACAGGCACGGGGACTTCTGTCAAGCACCGCGACCGGTGCTTGACCTACCGGCGCCTCCGTCACCCTTCGATTTCGCTCAGGGTGACGTTTTGGATCGTCGCACTTCGTTTGGGCACCCATGCAGACATCGCCCCAGGGGTCGTACCCTTCGATTTCGCTCAGGGTGACGAGTCGTGCAAGGCAGTGTCAGTTGTTGGTCAAAAGCCCCCACTCCTGCCGCTTGAAGACAAATGGAGTCGGAAGAGGCGGGAGTCAGAGGGACTCCCGCCCTACAAGACAGCACCTGAGTGATCCGGTGAATCAACGTCAGGCTCCAAGGAGCCTGACCTACAGGACTGACCTACAGGACGGAATCCGGATCAAGCGATGACGCTGTATCAAGCGATCACGCTGTTTCGGATTGATCGAGGGTGGTCAGCGGACGACATCAACCTGGTCGACGGTGAAAGCCGGGGGTTCCACGGCATCGGTCACCCACGCGGTAGCCACTTCTTCCCAGTTTTCAATTACGGCGGCTTCGATAACCCGATCGTTGCCTTCCGGGGCGGCCGAGAAGTGCATCTGTCTGACCTGGTGCTTCGCGACCGGCGACATGATGACGAAGGCGACTCGAATGCATCCCGCGCGCCAGACGGCGGCGTGAAGATCGAAGAACTGGTCACGAATTTCGCCGGTGGGGAGCACGAGAGTGCGTGAATCAATGACCAGGGAGAAGGGGCCGCCCCGCTTCTCGATAGCGTGCAGCAGATCCCGGCGGAGGCGAAGGACCTCATCGGCGCTGAAGGAGCCGCTCGATCTGACTTTGAAGCCGTAGTTTGTCGGCGTGATCTGATACATACCAACTCCGCTTGCAAGAGTACAGGATCATCCCTCTCCCCTATTGTTTATCGTCGTCCCACCGGCATATCTGAACGACAGTTGGGAACGGGGAGCACGGAAGTCGAGGACGAGGGTCGTTCCCGGCGGCGGCAGGCCGTGGCGCGCAAGCCCAATCAGTTCAACGTCATGTCGCAGATCGCAATTGTACCGCCGGTCTGGCGGTTTATGACCACCTGCCGGCCATCGGTGGAAACGCTTGCCCGGGCATCGTTCCACGGCGCGGGGGCATGAGAAAGCGGGCGGCGGCCGGTGCCATCGGCGTTGATGATGAAGAGGCGGAACGGGCCATCGGAGTCCGAGGAGTAGACGACGCGGCGGCTGTCAGGAGTCCAGCAGGGCCAGCCCTCGGCGGCGTTGGAGGCGGTCAGGTTGATCGGGTTGGCGCCCTCGGGATCGGTCAGAAAGACCTCGTCGTTGATCTGTTCAAAGGCACGCAGGAGGACGATCCGGGAACCATCGGGGGAAAGTCGGGCGCAGGTTTCGACGTCGTTCGTGGCGGACAGGCGCGTGAGATTGGAGCCATCGGCAGCGATGCGAAAGACGCTGAGGCTTGAGGGGTTGTCTCGGTTGGAGTTGAAGAGAATAAAGCGGCTATCGGGGGACCAGTAGGGGTGGATGTCGCGGCCGGGGTTGTTCGAGAGATTGGCCAGCCCCGTGCCATCCATGCTCATGACATAGACTTCTTCATTGCCGGTACGATCGGAGACGTAGGCGAGGCGGGTGTTGTCGGGGGACCAATCGGGGTAGTTGTTGTTGCTGTCGTGGTCGGTGAGTTGGCGGATGCCGGTGCCATCGGCGTTCATAACATAGATCTGCCATGAGCCGGATTCGTTGGACTGGTAGAGGATTTGGGAGCCATCGGCGGACCACCGCGGGTAGGCGTACTGCACGCCCTCTTTGAAGAGGAGGACGCGGACGGAGTCGGGGGTGGTCGGGACGGTGAGCGGTTGGCGGTCGGCGGCGGATGCGGCCGAGGCGGTGAAGATGGCAAGGGCAGCCGCGAGGGCTACGGGGCGGCAGTGTGTTCGAGACAAACGGATCCTCCTTTGCGGCGAGATTGTCGGCTGCCGGGCAAACGACTCCGGCGGCACCTGTGGAGAGGTACGCAGCGGGGGGGCGAAAAGTTGCCCGATAGAGTCTCTGTTTGCGCCGATCGCAGTTACCGCGTGTGTTGCTCGATAATGCGGTCGATCTCCTCCATGGTGAAGCTGCTCAATTGGACGATGCGGGCGTCCTGACGGTAGGCATGGGGGACGATGGAGCGGGCCTCGTTCCTGCTGTCGACGTCGACGGTGATCCAGGCCTTGTGCTCGCCATCGGAGCAGCCCCAGTCGGCGTGGGTGAGGAAGTGGGAGCCGGTTTCCAGGAAGACCTTCACGACTTTGGCGCACTCGAGTTGGTCATGGGAGTGCGGGACCTCAATCAGGAATTTGGGCATGTGACACCTCCGATAATTCCGGCGGCCGCCTCTCCCCTCCGGACGGGGGCGGGCCGCACTCGGTTATGGGTTTGGGTGGACGTTTGCAATGAATACGGGCGGCGGCGGAGTTTGACGGGCAAAAAAAAGCGGCCGGCGGGCGGGGTAGTTTCAAACTTGCGGTGTGATTGCGGAGCGTGTAGGATATCAGTCAGCAATGGCCGTGGCGCCAGGAAGCCCCCTCAACTTTAATCGGCGAGTGTGATGGAAACGGAAAGCCCCGTCAACGGCCGGGCCGAACCGGCTCCCGAGACGCACCAGTTTCAGCGGCGGATCGGGCTGCTCGATGCGAGCATGCTGGTGATCGGGTCGATGATCGGCTCGGGCATATTTATCGTGAGCGCGGATATCGCCCGGACAGTCGGCTCCCCCGGCTACCTGATGGTAGTCTGGCTGATCACCGGGATTATGACGGTGATCTGCGCGCTCAGCTACGGCGAGCTGGCGGGAATGATGCCGAAGGCCGGGGGGCAGTATGTGTATTTGCGGGAGGCGTACAATCCGCTGGTCGGGTTTCTATACGGCTGGACGCTGTTCCTGGTCATTCAGGCCGGGACAATTGCGGCGGTGGCGGTGGCGTTCGCCAAGTTCACGGCGATCGTCTTCCCCGCGCTGGGGGAGGATCGCCTGTTGGTAGATTTCGCCGGGGTGAGGTTTACGGCGGCGCGGTTGGTGGCGATCGGGTCGATCGTGGTGTTGACGGCGGTAAACACGCGGGGGATTCAGGTCGGGAAGATCATTCAGGACATCTTCACGAGCGCGAAGACGCTGGCGCTGGTGGGGTTGATTCTGCTCGGCATAATCGTGGGGCGGAACGCGATGGCGATGGATCTGAATTTCAACGATTTCTGGGGAGCGACGTGGACGCATGTGGTCGACGGGCGAGTGACGTCGGTGGAGCCGCTGGCGGGAATCGGGCTGTGGGCGGCAATTGCGGTGGCGATGGTGGGATCGTTGTTCGCAAGTGATGCGTGGAACAATGTGACGTTTACGGCGGGCGAGGTGGTGAAGCCGTCGCGGACGATCCCGATGAGCCTGTTGATCGGGACGGGTGCGGTGACTGTCCTCTACCTGCTCGCGAATTTCGCGTACCTGCTGGTGCTGCCGCTGGATGGTTCGGCGGCGGCGTCGAATGTGCTCGCGCGGGGGATTCAGTTTGCGACGAACGACCGGGTGGGGACGGCGGCAGCGTGGGTAATATTCGGCGAACCGGCGGCGGTGATCATGGGGGTGCTGATTATGGTCTCGACGTTCGGGTGCAACAATGGGTTGATCCTGGCGGGGGCGCGGGTGACGTATGCGATGGCGCGGGACAAGCTGTTTTTCGAGCGGACGGGGTATTTAAATGAGCACGGGGTGCCGTCGCACGCGCTGTGGGTGCAGGCTCTGTGGGCGAGTTTGTTGTGCCTGTCGGGGACGTATAGCGATCTGCTGGATTATGTGGTGTTTGCCGTGCTGCTTTTCTACGTTCTGACGATTATCGGGATATTCATATTGCGGGTGAAGCGGCCGGAGGCGGAGCGGCCCTACCGGGCATGGGGGTATCCGGTGCTGCCGGGGATGTATGTTCTGGCGGCGCTGGGGATATGTGTAGCGCTGTTGATCTACAAGCCGGCGTATACATATCCGGGGCTGGTGATTGTATTGCTGGGGGTGCCGGTATATGTGTGGTGGCGGCGGGTGAGTGCGAAGAGGGCGGGCAAGGGCGGGGTCCAGTCAAGGTAACGAGAGTCATGTCAAGTCCCCCGGGGCAACGGTGGCCGAGTCAGGGAGGAGTGAGCGCCCGTGGGCGAGATGGATTTGAAGGTGGTAAAGGGGACTTGACCTACGTTGGACTTCGTCGTTGAAGTCAATGTTAGATGTAGGGCAGGAGTCTCCGGGCTCCCGCCGCTTGTGAACAGATCAGATCAGAAGAGGCGGGAGTCAGAGAGACCCGAGCCCTACAAAGCTGCGAATTAGTAAACGACGTCGTCTTGCGCAGGGGCGTCGTTTCGATGTCACTCTATCGTAACCTTTTTCCCCAACGCCTCTCCCCTTCCGGCGCGTTCTATTCTTGTCAGCCCTGTGGTCATGCGCGATTGCGGGTGTCATGAGGGCACGGCTGACCAAAAACGCAAAGGAGGCTGGAGCATGCATAGTCCCGATAGAGTGCGCGATCATACCCCGGAAGAGATAAACGCCAGAATCGATGCGGCAACCGAAGCCTGTATTCGCGCCTATGCGGACCGCGGGCGCGATGAGATCACGACGCGGATCTGCGAGCTGGAGCGGGAGTGGGATATCGAGCGGTGGCTGGAGATGAACGCGGCCGGGCTGGCTCTGGGCGGGTTGCTGCTGGGGATGACGAAGAGCCGGGCGTGGCTGCTGCTTCCGGGGATTGTCCTGCCGTTTCTGCTGCAGCATGCGGTTCAGGGGTGGTGTCCGCCGGTGGCGGTGCTGCGGCGTCGGGGCATACGGACGCGTCAGGAGATCGATCGGGAGATATATGCGTTGCGGGCGTTGCGGGGGGATTTCGAGGCGGTGACGACAACGCTCGGGGCGGAGGAGGCGATTCGATCGACGAGGCGGTGAGGGAACCGCCGACACGCTCTGTGTGTCCTCAGTACGAAGTCAGAAGGCATGGATCCCGGGGCGTTGCCCGGGATGACAGGTTCTGGGGTTGGTTTCGGTCAATGTCAGGATTATGAAGGTCCTGACCTACAAGGAGAGAGACTTCACTATTTGCTTTCAGGGATCCCACAGCAAGCTGTGGGCGACCCGTTGAATCTTCTCCCAACGCAAGCGGTTGGGCACCCAGCAATGACGGGAACCAGCCGTTCAGTTACATTTGCGAGCAGAATGTATTCCGTGCGATCCCACAGCAAGCTGTGGGGTACTCGGTATGTATCTATCTTCTCTATTTGCCGAGGCGGCGGTCCCAGGCGAGGTAGTGGGCGCGGGGAGCCTCCCAGCCGGTCTCGGTCTGCTGCGGTTGCCGCCAGGCTTCGAGGGCTTTGGAGACATCCACTACCGAGACGACGCCCGGTTCGACGCGGATGCTGTCGACGAGGATCGGGCGGAAGTAGTATTCGTAGGGGGACATGCCCTTGACGGGGTCGGTGATGATCGTGTCGCCGGATTCGGTGACGGTGGTGTCGTGTTTGACGGCGGCTTTACTGAGTCGGGAGACATAAACGAGGAGGGTGTACATGCCGGGGCCGACGCTGTCGACGGCTTTTTCGAAACCATTGAATTCGGCGTAGCCGACCACCTCGTAGTTGGCGATGGAGTCCATGAGGGCGTACTGGTGCAGGCCGAGCGGGAAAGGCTCGAGGGGGAACTGGCGGCGCATGTGGTAGAAGCCTTTGCTGACGACCTCGGGCGAGTGCGGGCCGGTAATCATGTAGATGGCGCCGGCTCCCGGTTTGATGGCGATGTCCGGGATGTCGACCGACTGCACCGCGGCGGAGGCCGTCTGGGCGGAGGAATCGGATTTATCAGACTGATCGGATTTGGAGCAGCCCCACGCGGTGATGAGCAGGGCGCACAAGCATAGGGCGAGGTGTCGGTGGCGGCGCATAGGCGGTCCCTCCTAGAAAATCGAGAAGCCGAGGTACTTCTTGGGATCGTCCTGGATATCCTTGATCAGGCGGTTGCTCCGGGCGAGGAGGTTGGCCATCTCGATATACAGGGTGGTGTCGTTGACCAGGAGGCCGAGGCTCCCTTCGGCCTGGTTGATTTTGGCGAGGGTGGTGTCGAGCCGCGAGGTCAGGGAGGACAGGTTGTTGTAGAGGGCCGGGTCGTTGACGAGCTTGCCGGCGCTGCCGGTGGAGTCGTTGAGTTTCTGGCTGAGGTCAGCGATAGCGTTGGTGGAGCGTTCGACCGATCCGACGAGGCGTTCCTGGTTGCGCTGCAGCTCGGTAACGAGCGTGGTGAGCTGACGGGAGAGCTCCGTCATCTGTTCGTAGAGGGCCTCGTTGGTGGCGAGCTGGCCGAGCGTGCCAACGCCGGCGTTCATGCGTTCGAGGAGGGTGTCGATACCGGCGGCGACCTGTTTGGCTTCGCCGGCGGCGGCTTCAGCCTCTTTGAACACGGCGTCGACACTGCCGGCATCGCGGACGGCGATCACGCTCCCCTCGGGAAGCGTCTCTCCGTCGGGAACGCCGGGCAGCACCTCGATATACTTGTCGCCGAGGAAGCCGATGGTTCCGAGCTGGACATGGGCGTCCCGGGTCACCATGCGGAGCACGGATTCCTTGACGGTGAAATTGACCTGAACGCGGCGGAGGGAGTCGAGGTTGACGAAGTCGATGCCTCGGACGTTGCCGACCTCGACGCCGGCCATCCAGACGGGCGAGCCCGAGACGAGGCCGTTGACGTTGCGGAAGAATGCCCGGTAGGTGGCTTTCTTTTCGAAAATGGAGGTGCCGCCGCCTGAGAGAGAGGCCCAGAGCAAGACGGCGATCGCGAACATGAGCACGATCCCGACTTTGAGGCCGCCCCATCGTATCCCGGTGGTCTTTTTCATATGCCCGTTCCGTTGACTTTCGGTGTGATCGAGGAATCCATAGATTTACCCTATATAAACCGTTTCCGGCTGACTTGCGCAAACGATTCCCGGAAGGGGGCGAGGAAATCGACGACGCGGGTGTCGGCGGTGTCGCGCAGTTCCTCCAGGGAGCCGTCGAAGGCGACCTCGCCGGCGACGATGATGAGGTAGCGGCCGGCGAGGTTAAAAGCGTCGGCGATTTCGTGGGTGACGACGATCGAGGCGGTGTGTTTTTCGCGGTTGAGCTTGTTGATCAGGTTGAGGACCTGTTCGCTGGAGCGGGGATCCAGCCCGGTGGTCGGTTCGTCGTACAGCATGATCTTGGGGTTGGTGGAGAGCAGGGCGCGGCCGATGGCGACGCGGCGCTGCATGCCGCCGGAGAGCTCTTCGGGGAGTTTGTCGATGATTTCGCTGGCGTCGAGGCCGACGAAGCCGAGCATTTCGCGGGCGCGTTCGGAGACTTCGTCCCACGGCAGGCGGGTGTGTTCGAGCAGGTAGTAGGAGACGTTCTCCCCCACGCTGAGCGAATCGAAGAGCGCCCCGGCCTGAAAGACCATGCCGATCTTCTTGCGCACCTCGATCTTCTTGTTCTCGCTCATAGTGCAGATGTTTTCGTCGTCGATGATCACCTCGCCGCGCTGAGGGCACTCCAGGCCGAGGATGAGGCGCAGGATGGTCGATTTGCCCGATCCCGACGGGCCCATGATGACGAGGGACTCGTTCTCGGCGAGGTCGAACGAGACATCCCGGAGGATCGGGCGCTCGTCATAGGCGAAGTGGACGTGGTGCAGGTGGATCATAACCACCCTTTCAGGGCCGAGAAGACCACGCGGGTGATGAAGAAGTTGACAACGAGGAGAGAGATCGACGTGATCATGACGGATTCGGTGGTGGCGCGGCCGACGCCCTTGGTGCCGCCCTCGGCGGCGAAGCCCTTGTAGGTCGAAACGAAGGCGATGATGAAGGAGAAGATGATCGGCTTGAGGATGCCGATGAAGAGGTTGCCGAAGATGAGGCATTCGCGCACGGCCGACCAGTACATGGTGGAGGAGACATGGGCCACGAAGACGGCGATGATCCATCCGCCGGCGATCGCGATAACGTCGGTGACGACGGTCAGGACGGGGACCATGACGAACAGGGCGACGACGCGGGGGACGATCAGTTTTTTGCGCGGGTCGACGCCGAACGCGATCATGGCGTCGAGCTGGTTGGAGGATTTCATGGCGCCGAGTTCGGCGGTGATGCCGGAGGCGACGCGGGCCGAGATCATGAGGGCGGCGAGGAGGGGGCCGAGTTCACGGACGACGGCCAGGGCGATGATGCGGCCGAGGTAATCCTTGGCGCCGAAATCGGCCAGCTCCACGGAGAAGGCGAGGGCGAACCCCTGTCCCGCGAACATGCCGGTGAGGATGACCAGGAAGAGGGAGCCGACGCCGACATTGTACATTTGCTCGAGGGTTTCGGCGCGGTAGTACGGCGGGCTGAAGATGGCAGCGATGGTGCGCAGCGAGAAGTAGAACATCTGCTGCAGCTCGTACGCGAAGCGCTTGAGCCAGTTGTTGAAGGCCGAAATTATACCGTCCGTCCTTTCGTTAGCCGATTGGTTTCTATATTAGCCGCCGGATCTGTTGAAGTCAAGGTCAATTGGCCGCGGACGGACCGTGCCGGTGGCGCGAGTGGTGGCCCGACGGGAGGGCGCGATTGTCCTGTCGGCGGGCGGGCGTAAGCGGTATATTGTCCCCGGCCAGGGACCGAAAACGAACGAAACGAACATGCGGCCGGTACAAACGGTCGGAACCCGCCGGGCAATGGAGACTGTGACAGGCTATGTATAATGCTGAAGGGGCCAAACGGGGGCATGCGATCGCGCTCTTTTCCGGCGGATTGGACTCCGCGCTGGCGATCCTGCTCATGCTGCGCCAGAATATCGAAGTGACCGCGCTGACGTTCATGACGCACTTCGGGTGCGACCTCGGGGATCGGTCGTCGTGCGGGTCGAATCCCTACCCGGCGGCCGAGAAGTTCGGGTTCAATGTCAAGCTGATGCACCTCGGGCAGAAGTTCGTGGATATTGTCGAGAACCCCCGGTTCGGGCGCGGCCGGAACATGAATCCATGCACCGATTGCCGCATTCTCATGCTGAACGAGGCGAAGACGTTCATGGAGATGGTGAACGCGGACTTTATCATCACGGGCGAGGTGGTGGGACAGCGCCCGATGTCGCAGGTCAAGCCGAGGATGCGTCTGATTGAGAATGAGACGGGGCTGGAGGGGAAACTGCTGCGACCGCTTTCGGCGAAGCTCCTCCCCCCGACCGATCCGGAGAAATCGGGGATGGTGGATCGGGAGAAGCTGGAGCGGATCGAGGGGCGGTCGCGCAAGCGCCAGATGGAGCTGGCGGTGCAGTTTGGGCTGGAGGACTATCCGACTCCGGCATCGGGGTGTTTGCTGACGGATGTTGGGTATTCGAACCGTTTGCGGGATCTTCTGGCGCATACGGGGCGGTTGAGTTTTGACGATCTGAATCTGCTGAAGTACGGGCGGCATTTCCGTCTGACGCCCGATTACAAGCTGGTGGTGGGGCGGCATGAGGAGGACAACGACCACCTGATGGCGGTGAAGCGGAATTACCATGTGCATATAGAGGCGATGGGGATCGGGTCGCCGGTGACGCTGCTGGTGGGGGCGAATCCGCCGGAAGAGGTGGTGAGGCTGGCGGCCTCGATTACGGCGCGGTATTGCGAATCGAAAGCGCTGCCGGAGGTGGAAGTGACGGTGTTTGACAATGGGGCCGGGGGGCGGACGATGGTTGTCAAACCTGCGGCGGATGAGGAGATACAGGGGTATATACTGAAGTAAGGGGTGCGCGGGCAGGGATTACCAGGTTTCGTTGTCGTAACAGAAAAAGGCCTCGATCGCTCGAGGCCTCTCTCTCCTCACCAATCGGGAAAGCTCTAAGCAGTTTAACCGCCAAGAAATACTGCTCAACACTTCCGTGTAATGCGTCAGGTTGCGGGTCTGTCGCACTACCTTGCTACCCGATGCCAAGTATATATACAAACCCCGTGCCGGAACCGTTAATATCCACGCAAGATGCTGCCGTCAAGATGCTTACGGTGAATGCGCGGATGTCGCGAAAAGTGCTTTCGGAGCCCATATCGCAGTTTATGCCGGGTTCTGTCGCAGAATCTGCTGCCGTCGTGTGGGGGCGAAACTAATCTCCCAGTTTGGCTTGAGGGGCGGGGGTAGGCGACGCCTCTTCGCGGCCGATGTGGACATCGGCCGCGCACGGCGTGTGCGTGTCAGCCGCGCTCTTCCGCAGGGTCACACGCTCTCCCTCGCTGTACTCGGGGTCGCGCAAGACACTGCGGAACGAAGAAATCAGCCGTGTACACCCGCAGGGTCACGCGCTCTCCCTCGCTTTGCTCGGAATCGCGCAAGACCCTGCGGAACGGGGGTTGGAGTTGTCGAGCGTATCTTCTCTTTTTCGCTTTGTTTCTGTTTGTGTCAGGCTCCAAGGAGCCTGACCTACTTCCGGGAAGAAAGTCGGTTTGCGACCGCTCGGGGGTGAAGCAGCTCGGGACCCGGCCGACGCTGCGGAGATTCAAGTTCGCGGCGCTATTATCCGATCTCTCTGTGCTGTCAGGTGGGGACACATGACAGCACAGAGAGCATGTTGCTGCTCATCGTTCATTTGTGGTGTCAGGTGAGGACACCTGACACCACAAAAAAGAACTCTCTCCCCCGTCGTCGTGGAGGAGAGAGTCATTTCGTAGAAAG
>JBGSIV010000279.1:0-7093 GCA_041742355.1 Candidatus Zixiibacteriota bacterium | reverse complement strand
GGGTGGCGGATGATTTCGATCCGGCCAACGGGGCCGAGGTGTCGTCGCCAAGCGCGGACCTTGCGGCGCAGATGGCGGCCTGCGGGTCTCCCCTTTCGTCGTTCGACACGCCGGCCTCGGCCGCCTGTTTCGGGCACACGTTTTCCGGCTGCTGGAATCCGTGCGATGTGGTTCGGGGAACGCTGTCGATGAAGCTCCGGGCGTCGGGCAACGGCAGTCAGGATGACGAGCTGCACCTGGGCGACTGGCCCTCGCCGGGGAATATCTGGAGCGCCCCGTTGAGCCACCTGCTGGAGATCAAGACGGGCGGATCCGATGCCAGCTGGGATCCGGGCGACACGATGACGCTGACGCTCGATCTGGGGAATCTCCCGGTGGCCGACCGCGGGTTGCGGAATATCCTCGCGGCGGTGCAGGACGGCGACCTCGATGTGATGGTGGGCAGCGAGACGGAAATCGACTACCTCACGGGAAAGATAGACGGTGGCTGACCCGCGCCGGAAGCAGAACTTCACGGTGTGAAGTATGAGGACAAGAACTGCAACGGGACTTTCGACGCGGGGGACGTTCCCCTTCCCAATTGGGTTATCGAGCTCAACACGATCTGGTGGGGGCTCCAGTACGACACGACCGACGCGCTCGGTCAGTACGCCTTCTACAATCTGAACGCCGGCTACCACATTCTCAACGAGATTCAGCAGCCGGGGTGGGTGCAGACCGGCCCGCCGAGTGTCAACTACCAGTTTTTCATACCGGCGTTCAACTCGGTCATCAACAATCTCGATTTCGGCAATATCAACCCGCAGCTGTGCGACACGGTCATGCATGATACCTGCCTGGCCGGTGTGAAGGACGATTTCCAGGGCGGGAATCCGGAGGTGCCGTCGCCGGCGCCGTATCTCCAGTCGCTTCTGCTGGAGATGTGTGCCAATTCGCCGGTGCTGAACTTTGACGAGTTCGCGCGGGATCGCTGTTTCGGGCACACGTTTCAGAATTGCTTCGATACGGCGTGCTGTGTGGTCGGGGCGCAGTTGTGTTTCAAGGTGCGCGCGACCGATCCGGGCGCGATTGACGATTTCATCCGCCTGGGCGAGGGAGCGAATTCGAACTTCCTGTACCAGGTCAGCCTGAGCCAGTTGCTGGCGCTGCAGACGGGATTTGCGGACACGAGTTGGGATTTCGGCGACACCATGACGGTGTGCCTTGACCTCGGCAATCTCCCCTTCCCCGGGTTGTACGGCGTTTCCAGCATGATGGCGGCGCTGCAGGACGGAACGCTTGATTTCATGATGCTGGACGACACGCAGATCGACTACCTCGAACTGACAGTCGATCGCTGCTGTCCGCCGTCGTCGCAGTCCTGCTCGATCAGCGGCACGAAGTACTTCGATATTGACGGCGACGGCAAGCAGGATCCGGGCGAACCGGGGCTGCCGGGCTGGACGATCGAGCTGTACTACTTCGGCGGCCCGCTGTATGCGTCGGCGACGACCGATGCGAGCGGCAACTACGTGTTCAACAACATTCCCTGCTCGACCTACACAGTGAGTGAGCTGAATCAGCCGGGCTGGGTGCAGACGTCGCTGCCGGTGAGCTACACGGTGACGACGCAGCCGGGGGTGCCGTCGATCAATCTGAGTTTCGGCAACTACCGCTGCGGACAGAACGGGCAACTCGACACCTGCTGTGTGAAGCCGCCGGCCAAGATGCTGGCGTGGTATCCGCTCGATGAGACGACGCCGGGGACGGCGTACGACCTGATGGGGCTGGACCACAACGGCACGCACCTCGGCGCGTTCGGCTTCGTGCCCGGTAAGGTCGGCGGAGCATACGAGTTCGGGCCGGGCTTCCCGAATCTCGATATCGTGCGGGTGTACAACGATCCGTTCGTGGCGATCGGTCCGGGGGATTTCAGCGCCGATGCCTGGATCAATCCGCAGAGCTTCAGCACCAATTGTGCCGTGTTCAATGTGAACGTGGGCAACCAGCCGTGTGTCGATCCGATTTTCGACAACCGCCAGTGGTTCTTTGGCGGATCGGGTCTCGACGGCACCTGCTTCTTCGTGCAGGATGACAACCAGGGGACCGGCACCGGCTACCTCGGGTTGATCATGAGCAGTTTCCCGACGCCGCAGACGGTGTTCTACAGCGCGCCGGGAACGGTGCAGCTCAACCAGTGGCAGCATGTTGCGGTGACGGTGAATCGCACAACGGGAGTGGGCAAGCTGTATTTGAACGGGAGCGTGGTCGGGACGTTTACGCCGATCAGCGGGCCGCTCTACAGCACGGCGAACGGGCCGATCATGGATATCGGTCACGGGACCTGGCTCAATACGGGTAGTTGCTACTACACGAACCGGTACTTCGACGGCGCGATCGACGAGCTGGAGATCTTCAGCCGCGAGCTGGCGCAGAGCGAGATCCAGAGCCTGTATGAAGCCGGCAGCAAGGGGAAGTGCAAGGTCCGCTGCCGGGCGTCGACGGTGACGTTCTGCAAGAACCAGACGACGAAGGCGTTGTCGTTCACCGTGTGCAACGACGGCGCGACGCCGCAGACGTTGAACTGGTCGCTGGCCGGTCTGGCCTCGGGCACCGGCTGCAATGTCAGTGGGTTGGGCCTGGTATTCACGCCGGCAAGCGGTGTGACCGCGCCGCTGGCGCCGGGTGCGTGCACCACGATTACCGTGACGGTGACGAAGCCGGCGGGATTCGTGCCGGGGAACATTGCCTGCTACAGTGTGACGGTGTTCAGTCCGTACACCGGGGCGATGGCCTACTGTGAGGGCAAGATCACGGCCACGAACTTCAAGTGGTGCGGGATTATCATCGGCCTGCCGGTCGATCCGATCGGAGTCGGCATCGGCAGCGGAGGCGGCACGGCGAAGATCGTTGTGACGAACGACGATGAGCCGTCGGGTGTGCTGCCCTACAGCCTGCGGGTGCTCGATCACGACGGGGAGCCGTCGCACACGGTCAGCCTGAACGGCCTCCCGCCGGGCGAGCCGGTGACCGGTACCCGCCAGATTCCATTGGGCGGCGCGGATGAGTTCGAGGTAACACTCACAGCCCACGAGTGGACCGGGTCGGATCTCGAGCGGCTCGTGCTTGCGATCGATGACGACGCCGACGGCGTGTATGATGACGTGGCCGACGTCGGTATCGCGCTCACCTCGTTCCCCGACTGCAACCAGAACGGGGTCGATGACGCGCAGGATCTTCTCAGCGGCACCTCGGCCGATGCCAACGGCAACGGTGTGCCGGATGAGTGTGAGGCGACCTGCACGGAGCCGTACTGCCGCTGCCCGCTGTGCGGGGATCTGAACGGCGACGGCAACGTGATCGTGTCGGATCTGACGTTCATGGTCAACTACCTGTTCAAGGGCGGCCCGCCGCCGGTTCCGCTCCAGGTGGCGGATGTGAACGGGGATGGCGGCGTGAAGATCAGCGATCTGACCTACCTGGTGAACTACCTCTTCAAGGGAGGTTCCGCGCCGACCTGTGGGTTCTAGTCTCCGTAGATTCTGACGAAGCACGTTGAGTGACCGCGCCGGTTCAAGCCGGCGCGGTTTTTTTTGTGGCAGGCGCCGGTCACGGCGCGATGTCAAGGCGTCATCTTCACGCAGGCGGCAGGGAGATTCGAGATTCTTTTGGTACGATTTGTGGATGATTCAGGTCACGTTGTCCCTCAATGGGAAGCAAAAACTGCGCGGAGAATTCAAAGCGGCAACCGGCTGGTCACGGCAGCGTAATCACCTTAGAGAGTTACGCAAGGTAGTCTCAATTAGTGGAGGTCTCATGAAGTGGGTCATGGTTTTCATGGCGGTTGGAGTGGTGTGCCTTGCCGCAGGGGTCTCAGCGGAGCAGTATATGCAGCTTCGCGTCTACCCCGAGTCCGGCGCCGAATGGGGAGTGCTTCGGTCGCTGCCCCTGGATGTAGCCGCCTCCGGGCCGGGCTGGATGGAGATTATTTCATCGCCGGAGGAGTATGCGCAACTTTCGGCGGAGGGGCTTCGGATCGAAGTGCTACAGGAAGATCTGGAGCGGTTCTATGCCGAGCGATTGGGGGCCAAGGCGGGCATGGGCGGCTATATGACGCTGGCCGAGGTGAACGCCCGCCTCGACACGCTCGTCATGAACTTCCCTGATCTCGTCTCGGCCAAGGTGCAGATCGGGACAACGCACGAGGGGCGGCCGATCTGGGCGGTGAAGATCTCGGACAACCCCAATGTCGATGAAGATGAACCGGAGTTGCTCTTTACGGCGGCGATCCATGCCCGAGAGGTGATCACACCGCTGACCGTCTTTAACATCATGGAGTACCTCGCCGGGTACTACAACTATATGCCGGAAGTAAAGGGGATGGTCGACACCCGGGAGATCTGGTTCGTGCCGATGTGTAATCCCGATGGGTATTACTATAATGAGGTTATTGCTCCGAACGGCGGAGGAATGTGGCGCAAGAACCGCCGTCCGAACGGGGATGGTTCCTACGGGGTTGACCTGAACAGAAATTTCGGGTACATGTGGGGATACGACGATTTCGGATCGTCGCCCTCGCCCGACGCCATGACCTATCGCGGGCCGGGACCGTTCTCCGAGCCGGAGACCCAGGCGATTCGCGACTTCATGGACAGCCACGATTTTCGAACGGCGGTCTTCTACCACAGCTACGGGAATCTGATTCTGTGGCCGTGGGGGTATGATTACCTGCCCTGTGATCATGACCGGATCTTCCGGACCCTGGGCGATTCGATGCGCACGTACAACGGGTACTTCGCGGGTTCGGGCACAGCCCTGTACGCGACGAACGGCGGCGTGGATGACTGGGCATACGCAACTCGGAACGAGCGGTATTGCTTCACCGTCGAGATCGGCAGTGGGAGCGACGGATTCTGGCCCGATCCCTCCCGGATCACGGAGTTGGTCAACCAGAACTTTGAGCCGGCGCTGTACTTGATACGGGATGTGGATAATGTCCTCACGTACGGAGTACCGGCGCGCCCGACGGTGACGATCGAGCCGTTTGTCGATACGAGCAGCTACACGGTGCACTGGCAGTGCAATGATACGATCAACCCGCCGACGCAGTACGAGCTGACCGAGCTGTCAGGCGCTTTCGAACTCCGGGATGAGGCAAACGATTTCGACAACTGGCACAACGCGGGGTTCACGATCTCGTCGGCCCGGAGTTACTCGGAGCCGTCCAGTTTCCACAGCGGGATCGAGAACGGGTTTTCCATTCTGCAGATCGCGCAGCCGAGGTTTGTCGAGGAAGGTGACACGCTGCGATTTCGAATATGGTATGATCTCTATTCGAGTTTTGAGTACGCTTACGTGTATGCCTCGGCTGACGGCCAGCAGGCGGTGAGTCTTCGCGGAAATATCACGACAACCGTCGACCCCTATGGCTTGAATGACGGGAACGGAATAACCGGCAGTTCGGGGGGAAACTGGGTGGAGGCGGTCTTTGATCTGTCGCCGGTGGCCGGCAGGTCGGTAGTCCTGTTCCTGGTGAATTCGCCGGTCAACTACAATCCCCGGGAAGGGATATATATCGACGACATCGAACCGGTTACCGGCTTCGCCCAGGCCGGAACGGTATCATCGGGCACAACCGATACGGCGTGGTCCTTCACCTCGCACGAGCCGGGAGCCTACTACTACCGGGTGCGGGCAATGGACGCCCAGGGGGAGTGGGGGCCGTTCTCGGATGACATAATGACCCTGGTGGTCGACACCGGCAACATCTGTGTGGACGCGGATAACGACGGATATGGGGATCCGGCGGTGGTGCAGAACCGCTGTCCCGACGACAATTGTCCGTCAATGGCCAACGCCGATCAGGCCGATGCCGACGGCGACCTGCTCGGAGATGCCTGTGACAACTGCCCGACGGTGGCCAATGTCGATCAGGCCGACGGCGACCAGGACGGGATCGGGGATGCGTGCGATGCGTGCCCGACTGATCCCGACAACGACGCTGACGGCGACGGGCACTGTGCGGGGGCGGACAACTGTGTCCTGGTGTTCAATCCGACCCAGGCGGATCAGGATATGGACGGGATCGGCGACGCCTGCTGCTGTGCCCTGCGGGGGGATGTCAACGGGGACAGCAAGGTGATCGTCAGCGACCTGACCTTCCTGGTCAACTTCCTCTTCAAGTCCGGTCCGACGGCGGCCTGCCCGCTCGAGGGGGACGTGAACAACGACACAAAGGTACTGGTGAGTGACTTGACGTACATGGTTAGCTATCTGTTCCGAAGCGGCCCCGGGCCGTCAGGATGCTGATAGAATCTCCTTTCGAGAGTGTGGCCGGGTCGGGGAGTGGTTGCCCCGACCCGGCCTTTTTTTGCGCCGGAAGGAAGAAAGCGGGCGTGGGCCACCCGGGGGTGAATCAAAGCGGGGGGCCGGCACGTAAGCATAGAGTAAACAGCTCTATGTAAGGAGAACCGGATGAGTATAGTGCAGCGGCGGTCTTTTCTCCGCCTCACGGCCCTGGCGGCGGTGGCGGCGGCAGTTCCGGGCAGCCTCTTCGGCCAGGCGAATATGGCCGATACGGCCAGGCCGATGGGAGGGGCCAAGGGGCGCGACCGGGGGCCACAACTTGCGGCGGAGCAAGTAAAGGAGTTCGTCCGGCTGGCGCATTTCGACCTGGCCTATGTGAAGCAGGCGGTGGCGGAACAGCCGAGCCTGGTGTATGCCTCGTGGGATCTGGGCGGCGGGGACTTCGAGACAGGGCTGGGCGCGGCCTCGCATGTCGGCGATCGGGAGATTGCGCTGTACCTGATGGAGCAGGGCGCACGACCGGATCTGTTCACGATGGTGATGCTGGGGCAGACGGAAGTGGTTAAGGGGCTCATTACAGCGGTGCCATCGCTTCTGAAGTGCCGTGGCCCCCAAGGGTTGTCGCTGGTGCATCATGCGAAGAAGGGGGGTGTGGAGGCGGAGGGGGTGCTTGCGTATCTGGTGGAGATGGGGGCAGAGTGATGTCGGCGGATTGAGGCTGACACCCCTGCTTTGGGAACACGATCGCCAGGCGGAGACTTCCAACCGCGCCGATTCTTGCGGTGCAGCCACTGTTACGGAACGCATG
>JBGSIV010000278.1:0-5481 GCA_041742355.1 Candidatus Zixiibacteriota bacterium | reverse complement strand
GTTCATCACGCATGGTCGCTGTCCTAAACGGCATATCCTGGCTCCTCTGTAAGTAACCCAAGATAGCCAACCTGTATACCATGTCTTGAAAGAACATGTATACTATGTCATGATAGCGTACACACAAGGCCGCCCCCTACGCGAATGCTGTCATCCGCGGGGGCGGGGCTTGTCTCCGCCCCGGTCAATCGTGTGTTTGCCCGATCTCCCGCCCCACGACTATGGTACTCGGTCAATATACCCACCGGCTATCTATGGGTCAACGTCCTGTTTAATCTGTGCGCAATCTCGGAAGCGGCCCTGTTTCCCCCGGTTGCTTTGCCGAAATATAGCGAGAGATACCAGGTGTCTTGCAAATTGCATTACCAGCCGGAGAACGCGTGGACGCCAGAATACTTGTCATAGACGACGAAGAATCCATGTGCAACTTCATGGAGATCATGCTGGCGCGGGAAGGCTACCAGGTCGAGACAGCAACCTGCGGTCGCGACGCCCTTTCTCTCCTTCGTGGCAAAGACTACGATCTCATTATAGCCGACCTGAACATGCCCGAGATGACCGGTCTGGATGTCCTCCGGGAGGCCCGCTCCATCAAGGAGGATCAGGACCTGATCGTCATGACGGCCTACGCCTCGGTCGATTCGGCCATCGAGGCGATGAAGCAGGGTGCGGTCGACTACGTCACCAAGCCGTTCAAAGTCGATGCGATCAAGCTGACGATCGAGAAGACGCTCAGCCGCAAACGCCTCATCACCGAGAATCAGGCGCTCAAGCGCCGTCTCGACGAAGACAATTCGTTCGACAACTTCATTGGCGTTTCCGAACCGGTGGTGCACATGAAGCGCCTCGCCCAGCGTATCGCCGGCTCCGACTCGACCGTTCTCATTCGCGGGGAATCGGGCACCGGCAAAGACCTCATCGCCCGGGCCATCCATCAGTACTCCCCCCGGGCCAAAGGCCCCTTCGTCACGATCAACTGCGCCGCCCTCCCTGAGAGCCTTCTTGAGTCCGAGCTCTTCGGACACAAGAAAGGATCGTTCACCGGGGCGATCAAAGACAAGGACGGCTTGTTCAAAGTGGCCGACGGCGGCACGTTTTTCCTCGACGAGGTCGGCAACACCTCCATGGCGATCCAGGTCAAACTCCTCCGCGTGCTCGAGGATCGGCGGATCATCCCGGTCGGCGACACCAAACCGATGGAAGTCGATGTCCGCCTCATCGCCGCCACCAACGCGGATCTCGAAGAAGATGTCAAGGCCGCCCGCTTCCGCGCCGATCTGTTCTATCGCCTTAACGTGATCCCGCTGCTTATCCCGCCGCTCCGGGAGCGGACCGAAGATATCGAACTGCTCTCCCGGTTCTTCGTGGAAAAATACTGCACCAAACTGGGCTCCCCGGCCAAAACGCTCTCGCCCGAGGCGCAACAGCTCCTGCAGACGTACCCCTGGCCGGGCAACGTCCGCGAATTGGAGAACACCATCGAGCGCGCCGTCCTCCTCAGCCGGTCGTCGACGTTGGAGCTGAGCGATTTCCCGGAGAAACTGCGCGAACCCGTAGTTCAGCCGGGGATCGTCCAGTCCGACCAGCCGACCACGCCGACTTTGGAATCTATCGAAAAGGCCTACATCCACTTCGTTATGAGCCAGACCTCGGGGAAGAAGGCCGAGGCCGCCCGGATCCTCGGTATTGATGCTTCCACGCTCTACCGCAAAATCCAGCGGTACAACCTTAAGGAGTTCGCTGGGGGGAAAGACAAACCCGCGCCGGGCGACTCCCCCGAGAACTAGTTGAAAATTGCACAGGGTCTCGGAATGTCGCTTGCAATACGCAATGCTAAACAGCTCTGAACAGGAACAAGGATCGGATATGAGGCGAATACGGAAAACGCAGGGATTCACGCTCATTGAGTTGATGATCGTTGTGGCCATTGTCGGGATACTGGCCGCCCTGGCTATCCCCCGGTACATGGCAACCACGACCCGCACCAAGCAGACCGAGGCCAGGGCCATCCTCAAACAGATCTACGTCAACCAGCTCACCTATTTCCAGCAGTCCAATCCGGCCGGTTACTATGCGCCGGGCGGGCCGGCCAGCGCCGCGACCCCGCTTGCCTTCGATGACATCTGGGTGGAAATCCAGGCCAGCGCTCTGTACACCTACACCATCACCTCGAACGGCCTCACGTTTACCGCCACGGCCACCGCGAACATCGATGATGACGCCGCGGTGGACACGTGGACGATCGACGATCAGGGGAACCTCGTCAACACGGTGAACGATGTCACGACCTGAGGACACGATAACGGCAAAGAAGCCCGTCGGAAACGGCGGGCTTTTTTGTTTTTCGGGTTCGCCCGCGCCGTGCAGAATGCAAATTCTCTCGCAGAATGCCCTGCGGACGTTTTCGAAAAATCGGCGAGACTGTTGGCGGCTCACAACACCGTCTCTGCAACACCGGCTGAATGCTACTGCGGCAAGGGATTACCACTCGGGGAAAGTGTTCAATCTTTACACCGACAACGGTATGTACTTTGCGATGGATACAGCCGAAAGAGAAAACGTGGAAACGACCGAAGAAGGACTAAAAACCGTAGGAGGTCAGCATGTTCTCGAAATTCCACAATCGCAAAGGCTTCACCCTTATCGAATTGATGATCGTCGTGGTCATCATCGGCATCCTGGCTGCTCTGGCCATCCCGCGCTTCATGGCTGCGACGACCAAGTCGAAGCAGTCCGAAGCCAAGGGTATCCTGAAGCAGATCTACACGCTGGAACACGCGTTCCGCCAGGACCCGCAGAACGGTAACACCTACTCAGCCAGCCTCGCGGCTCTGGGTGTCGATGTTCCGCCGACTGCGGTCTACACCTACACGATCGTGGCTGCGGCGACCACCTTCACGGCGACCGCCACCTGCGCCACGCTGGATGATGATGCAACGGTTGACACCTGGACTATCGATCAGGATGGCAACCTCGTCTGCACCAGCAACGACGCCACGTCGTAAGACTGAATCACCTCCCTACCAGAAAGGGCCTCTGCTTCGGCGGAGGCCCTTTCTTTTTTCCCAACTTTCGCCCCTCTCCCGCCGATATCTATTATAGTTGATCCCCCATACTCCAGGCGTTAGACTATGCCTATGATTATCCGACTCCTCCTTACCCTGGCTGCGCTGGCTGCCATACCCGCCGCGGCCGAACCGCCCGCCGACTCGACCGACTCGGCTGCCTCGACCGATACCATTCCGAAAGAATGGGCCGGGCTTGTCGAACTGACCGGCTACCTCTCGCTGCTGCCCGAAGACGTCAGTTTCCGTCCCGACTACACCGAGCCCGACTCCTTCCGCCTGCAGGTCGTCTCGGACCTGATGGTCAGGCCGCTCGCCATGGTGGATTACAGCGCCTCCCTGCGAAAAGCCTATATCAAGGGCCAGCCCGAGGTCACCGCCGCCATCCTCGCCCAGGATCTCGAAACCGTTTCGCCGAGAGAACGCGGCGTCCCCTACAAACCGACCTCAGCCGAAATCAAACAGGGGTACAACCTCTTCTACACCAACCCGGTCATGAACCAGCTCATGACCCGCGCGGCGCTGTACATCGACGTCATCTTTCCCAAGACCGCTGAACAGGCACTCGCCGGCCTGACTCCCGACCAGCGGAAGTTTCTGACCAACCAGTTCAGGGAGATGATCGTCAGCCACGAAGAAGAGGAGTTCTTCACGATCGAGCAGACGGACTCGGCCGAAAACGCCGAGGAGGCGTACACCGAGGAGTTCGTTACCTTCGGCTGGAAGATCGATAAGGACGCCATCGTCGCCGCGAGTCTCAACTGCCTGCGCGAGATCCTGCCGGAATTGCGCACCCTGCAGAGCGAAATCGCCTCCGGTCTGGCCGACCCGGCCAAAATCGCCAAGGGCGCCGGAACGCTCCCGCGCGATGTCAACCTCGCCAACTACCTCGGCCTCCAGCCCGGATGGAAAATCGGCGGACCCGGCAACGACTACTACGAGGGGGACTACAAGTTCATCCTCGATTTTGGCGGCGACGACGTCTACAACCTCAGCGCCGATCCGACCAACCCCCACACGACCATCATCATCGACCTCGGCGGTAACGACCACTACCGCGCCCAGACCGATTTTGTCATCGGCTCCGGTTGCCTCGCGGCGGGTATCCTCCTCGACTTCGGCGGCAACGACCGCTACGACGCCAAATCCTTCGCCCTCGGCTCCGGGTACTTTGGCTTCGGCCTGCTCTACGACGCCGGCGGCGACGATCGGTACGACGGCGACACCCACACCATGGCCGCCGGGGCGTTCGGTCTCGGCCTGCTCATCGATGAAGGCGGCCGCGACCTCTACAACGCCGCCCTCTACTCCCAGGGTTTCGGCTTCACCGAGGGCATCGGCGTTCTCTACGACACCGACGGCTCCGACAGCTACTACGCCGGCGGCAAGTACAAGGACATCCTTCGCTACGAGGACCGCTACCTTTCGCTCTCGCAGGGTTTCGGCTACGGCCTGCGGCCGTGGATGTCCGGCGGCATCGGCGCCATCATCGACGACCGGGGGAACGACAACTACCTGACCGACATCTTCGGCCAGGGGACCAGCTACTGGTGGTCGCTCGGCATCATCTACGACTCCGCCGGCAACGACAACTACCAGTCCTTCCAGTACGCCCAGGGCTGCGGTACCCACATGACCCTCGGCATCCTCATCGATGACTCCGGGAACGACGTCTACTACGGCAAGGGATTGATGCAGGGGGTCGGCCACGACTACTCCTGTGGCATCCTCATCGACAGGGGCGGCAACGACTCCTACACCGCCTACGACCTCTCCCAGGCGGCCGGATCGGCCAACGGCGTCGGCATCCTGATCGACAACGCCGGCGAGGATCGCTACCTGGTGAAGAATCCCGACAACACCCATGGCTATGGCAACCCGCGCCGGGATTTTGGCTCGATCGGCCTGTTTATCGATCTTGGCGGCCCTGACCAGTACACGGGGAAATACGGCCGCGACAACCACTACTGGCGCTCCGACTCGAAGTGGGGGGGAGGCATGGATATCGAATGGATGCCGGTCGACACGAGCGCAGGGGAGGCCAAACCATGAAAACGCTAACCCGGATCCTCGTTGCTCTTGCGGTTGCGGCCGCAGTCTTTCAGTTTTCAGCTTCCGCCGCCGCGACCGAACTGGAAAAGAAGATCGATTCCCTGTTTGTGATTGCCTCGTCGGGTGAGGTCCGCTATCGTGATTTGACCGAACCGGCGATGGATTCTATTGCCGCGCTGGGCGAAGCCGCGGTCCCGCACATGATCGAGAAGTTCACGACCAAGGACGCCCGCGAACGGTGGACCATTATCTGGGTGCTCCAGCGTATCGGCGCCCCTGCGGTGCCGTACCTCATCGATGCCCTGATGAAGCCCGATGAGCTGGTTGTTTCCCGCGTCGCCTGGGCCCTTGGTGACATCGGCGA
>JBGSIV010000277.1:0-18528 GCA_041742355.1 Candidatus Zixiibacteriota bacterium | reverse complement strand
GAGAACCTGCTCGATCCGTTCGATCCGGATATCGTCCTGCGGGTAGAAATCGGGCCCGAGGGCAGCCGAGGATCCGAGCTGCACAACCGCCGTATAGCGGGCGTGCTCGGCGGCAAGGGTGGTGCCGACATCGGCAACAGTCTCGGGATGAAACGCAAAAGCATCGGCCGTGCCGCGGTCGGTGATGAACGGGCGGTTCCCGGCGCGTGTTTCACGGTCGGTCTGGCGGCGGTAAATCTCCCGGTGAAACTCGGACCAGCGGTTGCGATAGCCGGGATCCTCCATAAGGAGCTGCCGGGCCAGTTCTTCGAAGAAGAGAAAGCCCTGCAGGTCGGGGACCAGCCGCAACCGTTCGAAGAAGACCGTCTTGCCGGAGGCGGGGGCGCCCGTGATCACCAGGTGCGGCGGCGTGTTGCATGTGAGCGGATTCACGATGTCGGGAAGGTAGCCGCCGGCGACGTCGCTGTCAAGCTGCCGCCGGCCACGCGTGAAATAGTGGTCGACAAAGTCGCCGCCGGACGCTTATACTTGGGGGCAGTAACCCGTACTCTCCTCTAAAAGGTCCGACCATGGATATCGAAGCGATACAAACTTACCTGAGCAATCACGAGCTCGATGGCTGGTTGCTGGCCGACTTTCACGGCCGCAACACGGTGGCAATGAATCTGCTCGGCATCAGCGGCATGATCACGCGGCGCTCATTCTTCTTCATCCCGGCGTTCGGCGAGCCGGTGGCGCTGGTGCACGCGATCGAACAGGACAAGTTCACCCACGTGCCCGGCCGCAAGGTCACGTTTTCCAGCTACAAGCTGTTGGAAAAGGAGCTGGGCAAGGTGCTCATCGGGGTGAACCGGGTGGCGATGGAGTACGCCCCCAAGGGGCGGCTGCCGTATATCGGGCTGGTCGATGCCGGCACGATCGAACTGGTGCGCGACCTCGGGGTCGAGGTGATTTCGTCCGGCAACCTCGTGGCCCACTTCCAGGCGGCGCTCAATGTCGAGCAGATCGCCACCCACCGCATGGCGGCCCACAACCTGATCGAGATCAAGAACAAAGCGTTTGCCTTCATCCGAAGCCAGCTTGGGGCCGGCGCGACGTTTACGGAACTGGATGTTGTGCAGTACATAGTGCGGCTCTTCGACGAGTTTGAAATGACCAGCAGCAGCGACCCGATTTGCGCGGTCGACGGCAACGCCGGCAATCCCCACTACGACCCCGCCGCCGGCCAACCGGCCCAGATCAAGCGGGGGCAACTGATCCTCCTCGACCTGTGGGCGAAACTCAAACGGCCGGACGCGGTTTACGGCGATATCACCTGGATGGGGTTTGCCGGAACCAAGGAGGAGATTCCGTCGAAGTACCGGGAGATCTTCACGGTCCTCACCACGGCGCGCGATGCGGCGGTCGAGTTCGTGCGGCGCAATATCGAAACCAAACCGGTGCGCGGGGCGGATGTCGACGACGCTTGCCGAGCGGTCATCGAGCAGGCCGGCTACGGCAAGTACTTCACCCACCGCACGGGGCATTCGATCACTAGCTCGGAGCACGGTCCCGGGCCGAATATCGACAACCTCGAGACGGAAGACGGCCGCAAACTGCGCAAGGGGCACCTCTTCTCGATCGAGCCGGGGATATACATGGATGATTGCGGTTTCCGGACCGAAATCGACATGCTGATCGGCTACGACGGCGGCGAGGTGACGACCCTCCCGCTGCAGATGGAGATCACGCCGCTGTTCTGACAGCGGAGTATCCAGATGTTTGTCACGCAGGATATGGTCGATGCGATGGCCGCCCGCTACGGAGTGCCGGAACGGGCGACCTTTTTATTTCCGGTCAAGGACGACGAGTTCAGTTTCATCCGCTCGACCCAGAAGAACGAGCGGCGGCACGATGTCACGCTGTATATCCATAAAGACGATGCAATCATTGTTATCGCCAAACACCACTACCCGCCCGGTATGTACCGGGCGCCGTCGGGGGGATTGCACCCGGGGGAGTCGTTCGAGTGCGGCATCGCGCGCGAGGTGATGGAGGAGACGGGCACGCAGATCGAACTGGAGAGGTTCCTCCTGGAGTCGCACGTGACGTTTACCAACTCAATCGGGACCATTCCCTGGACCTCCTTCGTCTTTCAGGCACGGTATGTGACCGGCGATTTCGTTTTCACCGATACGCGGGAGATCCGTGAGGTGCGGACGGCGAAGCTCACGGAGTTCGCGGCGTATGCGCAGATCATGCGGTCGATGGAGGTGGGAGGGTTGCACTACCGGGCGGCGCTGCACGAGCGGGTGGAGCCGCTGCTGGAGCGGTAGGTCAAACACGGCTCTGCGTGTTTGACGGAAAGAAAGGAAGGGCGGAGACAAGCCCCGCCCCTACGCGGCAGATGAGGACATCTGCCGCGCACTAACGACAGAGGCGAGAGCCTGGGGGCTCCCGCTTCACCACTCGGCATGACAGAGGCACGACCGCTAAAGGGTCGTGCCCTTCATCCGGACGTCGGTCGCCGGGCGCCCCGGACTTCCCCTCTCCATTTTTAACTTGCCCTGCTCTGCAACGTCGCCGAACGTAACCCAGACAGCCACACCAAACATTTGCCCGGAGGTGCCGCATGGAAGCCAGCATATACATTCCGCCCGAGATGAACTACTGGAAGGTTCTCGTCGCCACTCTCGCGTACTTCGTGCTGGGAGCGTTGTGGTATTCGCCGCTGTTGTTCGGCCGGATTTGGACCGGCGGTATCGGCAAGACCGAAGCGCAGGTCAAGGCGGACTTCTCACCGCTCAATCTTGTCTGGACATTCATCATGAACTGGTTCGGCGCCTACGGCCTGGCCCGGATCTTCATCTGGGTGCGCGGCGAGGATGTGACCGACGGAATCATCGTCGGCCTGCTCGTGGGAGTCTGTTTCGCGGCGGCCACCGTGTTCATGCACGACGTACAGGAGAAGCGGAAGTGTTCGCTGAGCGTCGTCAACACCCTCTACTCGATTGTCGGGTTCATTTTCATGGGGATCATCATCGGCCTCTGGCAGTAACGATCACGACATCCGATGAGGATACGGCGGACATAAGCAAAAAGGCACGGGCCCAAAGGACCGTGCCTTTCTCTTTGGCGTATCGGTCAGCGTCCTGCCGACAGATCCACTTCGCTTTCAAACCAGGGCTTCAGCCACTTGGACAGCACCCAGAGTATTATGAATGGGGTGACCAGGAGCACGATCGCGGTCAATAGTCCTTCGATCCCGAAGAGCTCGAGCTTATAGGTTGTCAGGCCACGCAGGCTCTTGGAGAAGAGCTGGCCGCCGATCACGACATTCCAGCGGGTGCTGAAGATACCCACCTGCACGAGAATGCCTGCGATGAGGAAGAGTACGCGGCGCATCTCATCCGGCCACCGTCCGAACCGCCCCATCCCCAGGGCCACGAGCGGTGCGATTGTCCCGAGAATGATCTGCGAGATAATCAGGCTTATGAACAGCCGACTGGATACCATCTCCGAGAGAATGGTGATCGATTCCTCGGATTCGTACAGCCGCTGGATGAAATCGAGCAGCTCGAGGGAGAAATCGACCAGGATGGCGTAGAAGAGCAGTTCGCCGAGTTTCTTCACACAGGCCATGTCGATCTGTTTCCACCGGAACATCGAGGAGATCATGTACAGGAGCATGACCATGGCAATCCCGGAAACAATCGCCGAGAAGAGAAAGACGATCGGCATGAGCACACTGCTCCACCACGGGTTGGCTTTGACCGAGCCGAAGATGAAGCCGACATAGCCGTGGAGAAGGAAGGCGGAGGGAATACCTATAATAGTGATGATCTTGCCGATTTTGTGGTCGAACTTCACGGCCGCCTCGGAGATGTCGGTGGCGCCCAGGGTCAGTGCCTTGTATACGAGACGCTTGAAACCGGTGTGCTGGCGGGACCACAGGACGATATCCTTGCGGTAGTCGAACCAGATCTCCAGGAGCAGGACGACCATGAGGTACCAGGCGTACACGAAGCCGAACATCGCCATGGCCGACTTGGTGTGCGGTGTGAGGAACATCGAGAACGCCCGCTCCGGGTGGCCGAGGTGGGCCAGGAGGGGGAGCGGGGCGATCAGGAGAAAGGACAGGGCGGTGAGGAGGGAGAGGCGGTAGACGGGCTGGAGGGCTTTGACGTTGAAGACCCGTTCGAGCGAAGCGAGGATGAAGGCGCCGGTGACCAAACCGGTAAGATACGGGTAAACGACAATGAGGATGCTCCAGTGGAGTTCATACTCGTTCGGGTACATGTAGCCGGTGATGTGGGGCAGTTCGTTGAGTATCGAGTGCATGGCGGCTCCTCCTACCGGACTTCATCGCCGGCGCCGGCGTAGAACACTTTGGGTTTGGTGTTGAGCCAGGACTTCAGGGTGGTGCAGTCGTTGAAGCGCAGGAAGCGATGGAGCGGGCTGCTGCGCGGGCCGACCTCGCCGAAGACGCGCGCCTGGGTGGGGCAGACCTCGACACAGGCGGGCAGAGCCCCTTTCGTAATGCGATGGTAACAGAAGGTGCACTTGTCGGCCACCTTTTTCTCGGGGTGGAGGTACCGTGCGCCATACGGGCAGGCCTGGATGCAGTAACGGCAGCCGACACAGTAGTTGGCGTCGACCAGCACCACGCCGTCGGGGGACTGGAATGTGGCGCCGACTGGGCAGACCTGCACGCAGGGAGCATTCTCGCAGTGGTTGCAGAGTTTGGGAACGAAGAACGTGCGAATCGTTTCGGTGTCGTCGTCGTACGGCCGGAAACCGTCGATCCCGCCGTTGGGGCTGTCGACGCGGGCCTCCCCCTCGGCCGGGACAGCGTAGCGCTCAACCCACGTGCGGAAAAAGATCGGCTCCCGGGGGACATCGTTCTCCCGCTTGCAGGCTTCGGCGCACCGTCCGCACCCGATGCACTTGTGGATATCGACTCCCATGCCGTAGGAGTGCTCTTCGGGTTTGTATCCGGGGTCGCCGTCGGTATCGTCGGCAAGGAGTCTCCCCGAGTCGACGACTATGGCGACGGCCACCACCGTGGGCAACGTGCGCAGGCAGGCGCCAAGGAAATCGCGGCGCGGCATCTCGGGGGTGCTGTTGGTCGGGGTTTCTTCCATCCTCAGGCCTCCGGCAGATGGGGGTAGTGGCAGTCCCAGCAGTTGTAGCGGCCGCCATGGGTGTCAAGATCGATGCGGGGGATTTCTCTCGAGCTGTCCGCGCCACGGGCATGGCAGGCGCCGCAGACATCCCGCGCTTGCGGTCGGGCGGCGGCCACCGTGCGCGGATTGGTGAAGTGTTCGGCCGGGACAACGTGGCACTGCGTGCACTCGAGTCGGGCATGTTTTGAAACCGCCTTCTGGTGGGCGATCTCGCCGTGACACGCACCGCAGTCCCCCTCGGCGATCGGCATCCGCGGAGCATGGGCGTCGTGGCAGGTGATACACGGGTCCCCGGGATTATGGCGGTCGGCGAGAATCTGCGGGAAACCCGAGGGGCGCGCCGCGTTGTAGCTGTGGCACAACTCGCAGTGCTCCCGGCCGCGAGGCACCGTCGGCAGGGCTTCATCGGGTGCCTGAGCATGCGCCGCCGCAGGACCGTGGCAGGTTTCGCAGGCAAGGCCGGTATGGCTCGATGTCTGCTTGTGAAGGTAGACGTCTTCGTGGCACTCGAGGCAGACGGCAAAACCCGCGTAGACAGCCGGTTGGGCGGCAACCTCGCCAATCGCCGCGGCCCGGTAGTGACCGAGTTCACCGAATGTTTCGGGGACGAAGATCTGGCGGGCGATAATGAAGGTGGCCAGGAGCAGGACGCCGATGATGCCCACGGGGATCATTTGCTGAGGTATTCGCGCCATTGACCACCCCAAATTAGTGCTTGCGTGGAGAAGTGGATGTATTATACTATAACAAAACAAAAAGGGTCTGAATTGTCAAGGTAATTCTCGGACGACACCAGGCCCTTCTCCTTCTCGACAGGCTGCGGTACTTCCGGAAACGACCGGAAACGTGGGACTTCGCACGCCGCCTGTTGTCGGCAAACGGCCGGCCTCATGAATCCGACGATCACGCATTCGATACACGACCGATAGCAACCGCTCCCGAACGCCTCAAGGAGGTCCGTTATGAGTTGGTGGTTTACGCTTTCGATGGCTGTGATACTCGCGGCCGTGCTGGGTGGAATCGTGGTGGTGGGAATGCTGGTGGTGAGTTGGTGCCGCCACCGGGGGACAAAGCAGCCTGAGGTGTGATGCGGGATGGTTCTTCAGGACAGCACTCCCGATCCTGTTTTCGTGCCTCCCCTTTGATCTAAGTCAAGGATCTTTTCGGCAGGGGCTTCGTATCATATGGCAGCTGTACTGCCGATTACCGGTGGAGCGATCGTGCTTCCCCGGATTCTTCCGTGTGTCTCTCATCATTTGCAGCGTAACACCTGTGCTCGTCCGCATTGTGCCGCCGTGAGGCGGTGGGCGATCGCGCAGTGACGGGCCGGAGTATCGGCGCGCCCGGTAGTCGGTTAACCCAACTTTATCGAGAAGCAAATGGAGGAGTGCTGTGAGACGGATTCTGTTCCTGGTGCTGCTGCCGGTGGCGGTGGCTGTGGTTGTTACGATGCCCGGTTGGACGGGTGTTCCGGAGAGCTCGGAGGCGGCGCAGCCGGCGGTTGTGCCCGTCTCGCTGGAGGGATTCTACCCCCCGAAAGCGCCCGGGCCGCTCTACCTGATGGAGATGCACAAGCTCTCGGCTCCCTTCTCGGGGATGATGTCGGACCTCTTTGAGGGGGACCAGGCGAATGCCCTGGCGAATTTCGAGGCCTTCAAGGCCCAGTACCTCAAGGTAGCCGCCATGGTGCCGGAGTGGGAGCAGGCCTACCCGATCGGGCCGGTGGACGAACTCGGCAGGGCGATCAAGACCGGCGAACAAGCGGGAGTGATGCAGGCGGCCGAGGCGATCGGCAAGGCGTGCCACAACTGCCATGCGAGCGCGATGGTCCCGGTGCAGCAGCGTTTCCACTGGGGGGATTTCGGCGTGATTGCGGTGACCGATCCCATGACCGGACACGATGCCTCGTTCGTGCAGCTCATGCACCTCATTGAGTCGGACCTGTCCGGGATCGGCAACGACCTGCAGCAGGGTCAGATTGAGAACGCCCGGGGCCATGCACAGGGGCTGGCGGCGCGGTATGCGACACTGAAAGAGACCTGCACCGCATGCCATGAATCGGAGCGGGCGTACTTCGTGGACGATCGGGTGATGCAGACAATCGCCGACTTGAAGCCCGCGCTGGAAGCCGATCCCGTCCAGCCGGAGACGGTCGGGCGGCTGCTCCAGATCATTGGACAGGAGAGCTGTTTCAAGTGCCACCTGGTGCACCTCCCCGCGGCCTATTCGGCGCACCGGTAACGTCCGGGCGGGGGGTGGGCGCGGCGCCGGCGGGGTCACTCGAACATCTGGCTCACTTTGGATCGGATCTCGGCGACATCCCCCTTCTGCAGGAAGCCGTCGGCGCCTGCCCGTGTGGCGGCGCCGAGGTAGCGTTCCGGGTCATGGCCGGTGGCCACGAGTATCTTGAGGTTCGGGTAGATTCGGCGGATCTCGTCGATAAGCATGATGCCGTCCATACCGGGCAGTGATATGTCGACAATGACGAGATCGGGCTTGACGTCGGGGAGGATAGCCAGCGCCTCCTCGGCGGTGGCAACCTGGGCCACGATCTCGATGTCCGGGTTCTTTCGGAATATCACCCGGTACATGACCTGCATGTCCTGGTGGTCTTCGACAATAAGCAGTCGTCGCATCAGATTTGCTCGCTCAGTGGCATGTAAATGGTTGCGGCCGTTCCTTTGCCCGGTTGAGAATCTATGTGCAGTCGGCCCCCGAAAAGGTGCAGCCGTTCTTCGATGCTGAACAGGCCCATGCCGTAGCGGTGGATGTCCCGGCCGCGCACTTCTTCGACATTGAACCCGACGCCGTTGTCCTTAATGGTCACCTCGAGGTTGCCGTTGGATCGGTACCCCACGATCGACACATCGCGGGCCCGGGCGTGTTTGACGACGTTGAAGAGGAGCTCCCGCGCAATCTGGATGATGAGGATGCGGTCGGTTTCGCGGATATAGGAGGTATCGGGCGGGAGGTCGACGGAAACAGACAGGTCGTAGCGTTCCTCCATGTGGCTGGCCAGCCACAGCAACGAGGCATCCAGCCCTTCGGTGCGCAGCACGGGCGGATTGAGTTCCAGCGCCAGCGACTTGGACGCGTGAATTCCCTTGTCGATCAAGCCGGCGAGGCGATCGATGTCCTCCCTCGTCTCGGCGCGCGGATACGGCAGCTCGGACTTGAGAATATCGAGCTGGATCTTGGCGCTGAAGAGAATCTGCTGCAGGTCGTCGTGGAGCACTTGGGAGAAGCGGAGGCGCTCTTTCTGTTCGGCGATGGTAAGGGCTTTGGAGAGGTCGTGAACCTGCTGGGTGCGCTCGGCGACGAGGTTTTCGAGGTTGGCGTTGAGGGCCTGCAGCTCGGCGGTGCGGTCGGCCACTTTGCGTTCCAGCTCGGTGTTGAGCTCGAGCAGCTTGCGTTCGGCAGCCACCCGCTCGGAGAGATCGGAGGCGACGACACACACAGCTGCCCGTCCGGACAGGTCTATCGGGGTTCCCGAGAGGTAGACGGGGACAGATGTCCGGTTGGCGGTGAGCAGGACGAAATCGCGGTGCACGGTCTGTCCGAGGATGCACTGGTCGAGGAAAACTCGCATCGCCGGAGCGCTGCGCTCGGCGACAAACTCCTTGATCGACCGGCCGGCGACAGCGGACAGGGGAACACCCAGGATGGCGCAGAGGCTGGCGTTGGCGTAGAGAATGAGGCCGTCGGCGTCGAGCGTCAGCGCCCCCTCACTCATGGTTTCGACCATAACGCGGTAGGCGGTGTCAGCCCCCTGGAGGGTGAACACGTTGCCGTTGTAGTCGACCACGGCGTCGACCTGCCCGTTGCGGATGGCATCCAGCGTCTGTTCCAGCTCGGTGAGTCGGTCTCGAAGCTGGGAGACGGTCTTGGCCGGTTCGAGCCGTTTCTGTGCTCGCGAGGGCATGCTAGTTATACCTGATCTTTCTCATCGATGATACGAATATCGAGCCCGGCCAACACCTTTTCCGTCCGGGTCATGTCGCCAACAAATCTGCGCAGCGGGAGGGGGAGCTTTTTGATCAGGGTGGGGGCGGCAATGACCTGGTGTTCCCTGGCGACTTCCGGTTCCTTGTATACATCGACCACATCCAACTCGTAGTGCCCCTTGAGATGCTCTTCGCACAGCGCGCGCACATTTTCGATCGCTTCCAGCGATCGGGGGGTCAGGCCGGTCACGAACAGGCGGAACACGTATTTGCGGCGCGCCCGCTTGCGAATGGCGTCCTCGAACTCGTCGGTCGTCGATTTGCCCGTCTTCTTCTTGCTCATTTTATCGCCGTCTTCCGCACGTCAAGCCCGACCAGCAGGCGTTCGGTATTTGACAGGTCTCCGATTATCTTTATCACCGGTTCGGGCAGTTTCCGGACCAGCGTTGGCAGGGCGAGAATCTGATCTCCTTTGGCCAGTTGCGGATTCTTCAGCAGGTCGATCACTTCGATTTCGTACTCCCCCTTGAGGTGTTCTTCGCAGATCCGCTTGAGGTTCTGGAAAGCGGTGAGCGATTTTTCGGTCTGCCCGGCGACATAGAGCCGCAGCTGCCATTTGACCGGCGGTTTTGCGATTCTGCGGGTGCTCTTTCTGGCGGTTTTGGCCGCCGGCTTACGGGTGGATGCTGCTGCGCGTTTCACACTTGAGCCCATACAATTGTTACTCCTGCCGGAGCCGCGCCGCCCGGACGTTGTGGCCTGACAGCAGCGGGTCCGTGTTACTTACTTTTTCTTCCGGCCTTTTTTTGACGTCTCCCGGGGGCGCTCCGTATCGCGCATGCCGGTAATCCTGCGCTCGATATCACGCGCCTGTTCTTCGCGTCGGGCATCTTCTTCGATAACACGCCGCAGGTCTTCCTGCTCGATCTCGAACTGGTTGCGCAGGACGGAAATCTGCGCGTTCAGCACTTCCTCCTTGCGCTGCAGTTCGCGCTGCTTGCGGACCAAGTCCTGTTCGCGTTGCTCCCGCTCGGCCCGCGCGCGCGCCTCCTGGGCCACCCGGGCGGTGCCGGTCAGCACGCCTTCCGGACCGGAGTAGACATCGACAATGTCGATGCCCTTCTCTGTCAGGAGGAACTCCCGGACCTGGTTGGAATGCGAAATGCCCCGGGCTTTCCTGACGTAGATACCGCGGTTGCGCTCGCCGGCGAATGCGAGGTCCTCCAGGATCACCCAGGTGTCCATGAGGGAAGAGACGCCATCGCGGGTCAATTCCGCTTCCTGAGTACTCCCCAGCAGCTCGGTGTAGAGAGAGGTGATGCCGCTGTTCTTGATGAAGTCGACAAGCCGGATCAGCATTGAACGCACCTCGTTCTGTGTCCCAATCGTGGTGAGGTTGGAGATGGGATCAATGATGACGATGGCCGGTTGGAAGTCGACTATCTCCCGGTGGATCGAGGCGAGGTGGAGTTCGAGTCCCCACATGGTGGGGCGGCGGGAGTCGATGCGAAGGGTGCCGCTCTTGAGGCATGGGGACAAATCCAGCCCGACCGACTGCATGTTGCGGACGATCTGATTCGGGGCTTCCTCGAACGCGAAGTAGAGCACGCGTTCCCCTCGGTCGCACGCCGCCCGGGCAAAATGGGCGGCGAGGGTGGATTTTCCTGTCCCGGGGGTTCCCGAGACGAGGACGCTTGTCCCCTTGTAGTAACCCTCTCCGCCGAGCATGGCGTCGAGGCGCGGAACCCCTGTGGAGACTCGCTCGTTCGTGACCGAGTGCTCCAGGCGGCTGGAAGTCAGGGGGAGGACAGAGAGGCCCCGCTCCGTGATCAGGAAGGGGTACTCATCCATGCCGTGGAACGAGCCGCGGTACTTGAGGATGCGCATGCGACGAGTGGCCACGCGCTCGGTGACCGTGTGATCGAGAACGACGACACAGTCGGCGACATACTCCTCAAGGCCGTGGCGGGTGAGCGTGTCTTTGCCGCGTTCACCGGTGATAACCGCCGTCACGCCGCGTGATTTCAGCCAGCGGAAGAGGCGGCGCAGCTCGGCGCGGAGGATAGCCTCGTTTTTGAGGCCGGAGAAGAGGGCCTCAATCGTGTCGAGGACGATCCGTTTCGCATTGACCTGCTTGATTGCGTAGTCGAGCCGTACGAACAAACCCTCGAGGTCATACTCGCCGGTCTCTTCGATATGCTCCCGCTCGACCGTCACGTAGTCGATGGCGAGGCGATTGTGCGCGATGAGGTCGGACAGGTCGAAGCCGAGGGAACTGAAGTTCTTGATGAGTTCATCCGAGGTCTCCTCGAAGCTCATCAAGACGCCCGGTTCGTTGAACTCGGTGGCGCCTCGCACGAGAAACTCCATCGCGAAGAGGGTCTTGCCTGAACCGGCCCGGCCGGCGACGAGCGCCGGCCGCCCTTTCGGCAGGCCGCCATAGGTGATTTCGTCAAACCCTCTGATACCGGTCGCGGTTTTGGCCAACTGGGTGAAGACCGTGTCGCGCGACCGGGGTTGCCTGGTGATTGTCTGCTTGGCCCGTACCGCCATTCCGCTTTCTCCGTAATATTCAAGCCGGCGCCGATCGGCGGGTTGCTGCCGGCCAGGGTGTGCAGGACCTCCCTGGTGCACAGGCCGGGCGTATATTCTCCTTTGAAGCGGGCAACAGAAGAGCAGGCAAAAGAAAAGCGGCAGGATGTGACAGGTATCACTTCACGCTCTGCAAATCCCCGTCTTGCTGAGGCGCATCCGGAGCAACCCGGCATCCACCCGAAGTTGCACGCCATATCCTGGCACGGTAGCACTCCGGGTCACATTGTCATATGGGGGTAGCGGCACGATGAATGATCTAAGCAATGATACACCACTTTCTAAAAGGACAGTAATTAATTCTTTCGCCTGGCCGTATTTTGTTCTTAATGCCATCGCGGCGTGAAGGTTTGCGACTAATCTCCGACGAGAATCAGGGTTGTCGCAGGGGGATTTCGGGTACGGAAGCTACCGATGGACAAAGCTGTCTTGGATCCGTGGGGGCAGACTTCACCGGTTCGAGCCCCCGGTACGGTTTGACAGAATTTCGCCCGGGACAGGAGTGCAAATTCCGGCGTATTAATCGCTTGACGCCCCCCGCGGTTTTTGTATATTCCAAGGCTTAACTGGATTAAGATAAGGTAGAAGAATGAAACGGACATTTCAGCCGTCAAACCGGAAAAAATTGAACGACCACGGCTTCCGCAAGCGCATGGCGACTCGGGGCGGACGTCTCGTCCTCTCGCGCCGTCGCGCCAAAGGAAGAAAGCGACTCGCAGTCAAGGTTGCCCGCAAGAAGTAAGCTTCCTCGCCGCCTGAGTTTGAAGGGGCGCCGTGAGATCGGAGAACTGCTCCGCTACGGCAAGCCGGTCCGGGGCGAGGGGTTTTTGCTTAAGTGGCTCCCGGCCAAGGGCTTTGGCTACATTGTGGTGGTCGGGCGGCGGCATGGCACAGCCGTACGCCGCAACCGCCTCAAACGCCTCTTCCGCGAAGCGCTCAGGCTAAACCGTCACCGCCTGAAACGGGAGGTCCGGGTCGCGGTGCTGCCGATTACAGCGGAGGCGGTACCTCGATTTGACACAGTGAATGCGGAATTCGGTCGAATATTTGAAACCATCAGCAGCCGGTAAGGCTTGGCGGTCGCCCTTCGCGACGCTCCTAATATTAATCGTAAGACTTTATCAGGCAATGTTTTCGGCGTTTTTCGCGGGGAGCTGTCGATTCTACCCGAGTTGCTCGAACTACGCTGTCGACGCCCTGCGGACCCATGGAGCCCTTCGCGGCTCCTATCTGGCTGTTCGTCGGATTCTGCGCTGTCACCCCCTCCATCCGGGCGGCTACGACCCGGTGCCATAAACACGTTGTGGTGAATATTGCGACGGTAAGGGAATACTGATCATAAACACAAGGCTCACTCCGTGGATAAAAAGACAATCATCATAGTCGTCCTGCTCGGTCTCGTCATCGTTTTCTACTACCCCATTCTGCAGTTCCTGGGCTTGTACGAGCAGCCGACGCCGCCTCCCCCGCAACAGACTCAGGATACGACCGCGGTTACCCCCGGCCCCGTTGATACCGGCTCCGGCGCACCCGAGGATGTCAGCGAGATCCTGACCAAACCGGGAGCGCTCCCGGCCGAGCTGCCGGATACCCTGCCGATCGACACGATCCGGGTCGAAACGCAGCTGTACAGCGTGCTCCTGTCCAACCACGGCGGCGGACCCGTGTCGATGGAACTCAAGGAGTACGAGTACCGGGACGACGGGCAGGTCGAAATGATCCCGGAGAGCGAAGCCGCGACGCCGAACGCGGTATTCGCCGGCGGAACCTATTCCACGGCGGTGCTTCCGTACCAGGCCAGCCGCCCCGCAGGCACCTACGATGCGACCCGGGACACAGTCGAATTGCGCTACCGCTACACGAATGAGGCGGGCGGCGCGATTACCAAGACCTACTACTTCTATCCGAACGAATATCACTATGATCTGACGTTCACGGTCGAAAACACCGCCAGCTTCGGGTTCGAGCGCAGCTACACGATGTGGTGGAATACGCCGCTCGGCGTAACCGAGCCGCAGGCGTCGTCGGATTACGGCTCGATGCAGGCGGTGACGATGCAGGGGGGATCGCGCGAAGCGATCGAGGAATTCCGCGACGACCAGCTCAATCAGAGCCTCGACGGCTACACCACCTGGGTCGGTCTTCGCAGCAAGTTTTTCTCTGCCGTGATTATCCCGCGAAGCCGGGAAGGCCAGGCGGCGGTGGCGCAGGGGTCCAAGCAGTCGATTTCGACCGAGGATGGGCGCGTAGAGATCCGCAATATCACGGCGGGAGTGGTCATGCCGTTCGCCGGAGTCGAGGGAGTCAGCGACAGCTTCACGGTTTATGTCGGGCCGCTCGATTACCTTCGCATGGACGACTACAATGTGGATCTCGAGGCGATGCTCGATATCGGCACGATGCCCTTTTTCGGCATGCTCATCAAGCCGTTCGCGATCGCGATCATGTGGCTGCTGCCCAAGCTGCACGAGGTGGTGCCCAACTACGGCGTCGTGCTGTTCCTCTTTGCGGTGATCGTCAAACTCATCACCCTGCCGCTGTCACTGAAGCAGTTCAAGTCGATGCAGGGGATGCGCGATATCGCTCCAAAACTTGAGGATCTGAAAAAACGCCACGCGAAGGACCCGCAGGCGCTCCAGCGGGAGACGATGCGGCTGTACAAAGAGCACGGGGTGAATCCGATGTCGGGGTGTCTCGTAATGCTGCCGCAGATGCCGTTGATGATCGCCATGTTCCGTGTCTTCCAGGCGACCATTCTTCTGCGCAACGAGCCGTTTGTCTGGTTTGTCGATGACCTGTCGCAGGGCGCCACAGGATTCACGGATCCGCTGATTATTCTGGTAATCATTATGGTCGTCGCGCAACTGGCGTCATCGATGCTGACCATGCAGTCGGGAGGAGGCGGCCAGCAGAAAGCGCTGACGTACATATTCCCGGTCATGCTTGGATTCTTCCTCTACAGCCTGCCCTCGGGCCTGATCCTCTACTGGACGGCGTTCTCGCTCCTGTCGTTTATGGACTGGTTCCTGTTCAAGCGGAATCAGATAAAGAACCCGCAGATCAAGACGGCGTAGGATGGCGGGAGACTCAAAAAAAAAAATACTGACCTAATCGGCGGCGAGACAATCGCCGCCGTAATCACGCCTCCCGGCGAGGGGGGCGTCGCTGCCATCCGGTTGGCCGGGCAGGACAGCTTGGCCCTTCTGTCACGTCACTTCACTTCCTCATATGATATTCTACCGCAACCGTTTCTGATGCGGCACGGGTTGTTCCGAGACGCATCCGGGAGGGTTATCGACGAGGTCCTGGCGGTCTACATGCCGGCCGGGCAATCGTTTACCGGCCTGGAGCAGGTTGAAGTATTCGGCCACGGTGGGCGCCTTGTGGTGCGAGAGATGCTCGATGTCTTCCTGCGGTCGGGAGCCCGTGCGGCCGAGCCGGGGGAGTTCACGCGGCTCGCTTTTCTCTCCGGACGGATTGACCTGTCCCGGGCCGAGGCCGTGGCCGAGGTGATCGGCGCCAACACGGAAACATCGCTGCAGGCAGCCCGGGAGCATTTGCTGGGCGCGTACACCGGACACATCGAGGAGCTCCGCGAGGAGATCGTGGCCGTGATCGCCGAGGTCGAAGCCTCGATCGATTTCCCCGAAGAGCAGATTGACCCGGAGACAATAGAGGAACAGCGCCGGATGGTGGTCTCGGCGCGCGAAAAGATTGAGGAGTTGGCGGCGACCTACCGCGGGGGACGATTGATCCGGGAGGGGTTCAAAGTGGCGATCGGCGGACGGCCCAACGCTGGCAAGTCGTCGCTGTTTAACCGGCTGCTGCGACAGGAACGGGCGTTGGTGACGCCGACCCCGGGGACAACCCGGGACTACCTGTCGGAATGGATTGACCTCGGAGGATTTGCTGTCAATCTGATCGACACCGCCGGTATTCGCAAAGGGGGTGGGCAGATCGAGCGGGCCGGGCAGACATCGGCGCGGAAAATCATGGCCGAGGCTGACCTGGTGTTGTGGCTGGCGGATGTATCCGTAAAGACATGGGGAACGCGACTGGCGGCCGATCTGAAGGAGCTGGCGGAGTACCGCGTATTGGTGGGGGGGAACAAGGTTGACCTGGCGGTCGGGACGGTTGGGGCGCCACCGGTGCTGGCGGGGGCGGACGCCGTCTTCTTCTCCTGCAAGACAGGGGAGGGGATGGACCAACTGACCGGGCGGTTGACCGAGATAATCAGGGAGCAGATGCCGGATTTGACATCCGGTCTGGTGGTGACCTCGGCCCGCCACCGTCAGAAGCTAAGCGAGGCGCTGGAGGCCTTGCATGGGGCGGAAGAAAAGCTTACTTTGGGCGAGTCGCCCGAGCTGGTAGCATTTGACCTGCGTCAGGCGGCTGGATCGTTGGCCGAAATCACCGGCCGGATTTATAATGAAGATATCCTCGGACAGATCTTCGCGAAGTTCTGTATCGGAAAATAACGGTGTTTCACGTGAAACAAGGGGTTGGGGGAAGTCGATTAGCCAAGTGATCCGTAGGTCGGGTTACGGAGCGAGATTGTAGGGCGGGAGTCCCCAGACTCCCGCCTCGATAATGGGCAGACCGTGATGGCAGGAGCCTGGGGGCTCCTGCCCTACAGAAGAGAAGATGCGCCAAGATTTTGACATAATTGTCGTCGGCGGCGGACACGCCGGGGTTGAAGCAGCCCTGGCCGCTGCTCGTATGGGCAGAACCGCCGCGATCATCACTATGGATCCCGGACGTCTGGCGCTCATGTCCTGCAATCCGGCGATCGGTGGAATCGGCAAGTCGCACATAGTAAAAGAGGTCGACGCTCTGGGTGGGCTGATGGGGCTGGCCATCGACGCCACCGGTATCCAATTCCGACGGCTCAACCTCTCCCGCGGCCCTGCCGTCTGGTCCACCCGGGCACAAGCCGACCGAATCGGTTACAACGACTTTGTCGTCGCCTTTGTAAAAGACCATCCCCGGGTCACGGTGATCGAAGGACTGGCCGGGGAGATAGTGGCCGAGCAGGGAGATGTGGTCGGTATCCGCCTCGAAACGGGGGAGCTGATCTCCTGTCGAGCGGCAGTGATTGCGACCGGGACATTCCTCGGCGGGCTTATTCACATTGGGCCGAAACAAGTCCGGGCCGGACGGATCGGGGAGCCGGCGGCTTACAAGCTGTCGGAATCGTTCCGGTCGTTCGGCTTCGAGGTGGGGCGGCTCAAGACCGGGACTCCTCCCCGCCTTGACGGTGACACGATTGACTGGTCGAAGTGCGAAATCCAGCCGGGGGAAGAGCCGGTGCCGTTCTTTTCCAGCCGCTCCCCGCGCCGGGAATTCCAGCAGGCGTGCTGCCACCTGACCTACACGACCGACGCCACCAGGCAGATTATCAACGAGAACCACCACCTGTCGCCGATGTTCTCCGGGCAGATCACCTCGACCGGGCCGCGCTACTGCCCGTCGATTGAGGATAAGTTCTTCCGGTTCGCCGACAAGGAGCGGCACCAACTCTTCCTCGAGCCCGAGGGAAACGGCACGAACGAAGTGTACCCCAACGGGTTCTCCACCGCGCTGCCGGAGGAGGTTCAGAACCGGGCGATCCGGACGGTCGTTGGTCTGGAGGAAGTACGGGTGACTCGACCGGGATATGCGGTCGAGTATGACTACTGCCCGGCCTACCAGATCAAGCCGTCGCTGGAGACCCGCCTTCTCCGGGGGCTCTTTCTCGCCGGGCAGATCAACGGCACCTCCGGGTATGAAGAAGCAGCCGGCCAGGGGATCATGGCCGGGATCAACGCCGTGTTGTCAATCGAGCGGGAGGAGCCATTCGTGCTCGACCGGTCGGAGGCGTATATCGGGGTAATGGTCGATGACCTGACTACCCGATCGACCACCGAACCCTACCGCATGTTCACCTCGCGGGCCGAGTATCGCCTGACCCTGCGCGAAGATAACGCGCGGGACCGGCTCAACGAATACGCCCGGCGTTATGGGCTGTTGCCCGAGACGGAATTGACTGCCTTTGAGGATATTCGCCGCCGGACTGCGGCGGTTGTGGCCGCTGTGCCAAAAATCCGGGTGCGGGTCGACCAGTTGGGTGATCAGGCCAAGCGGTTCACCCGGGTCGACTCGATCAGTCTGGACACCTTGCTCAAGCAGCCGACCCTCTCGATCGGAGAAGCGGTGGTCTGGCTGCAGCAGTATGCTGACAAGTTGTCCGGGGATCCCGTGGTGCTTGAGCGGGCGGCGATCACGGTGCGGTACGCCGGGTATGTTGAGAAGCAACAGCGGGAAATTGACAAGTTCAAGCGGATGGAGCGGGAATCGATCCCCGAGGATTTCAATTTCCGGGGGATCAGCGGGCTGAAGAAAGAGGCCTCGGAGAAGTTGGCGCGATTTCGGCCTGCTTCGCTCGGCCAGGCGGGGCGGATTGAGGGGATTACACCGGGGGATGTCGCGGTGCTGTCGGTGTGGTTGCAGCGGCATAAAGCGGTGTCGGCGTGAAAAGAGGAGTAGGTCAGGCCGCCTGCGGCCGGATGTAGTGGGCCACCGAGGGGCGGAGACAAGCCCCGCCCCTACGCAGATAAGCGAAGTCGAAGAGAGTATGCGGGGACAAGTCCTGCCCCTACGCGGCAGATGAGGACATCTGCCGCGCACGACAGGCAAGAATCTCCTCCCGTAGGGGGCGGCCTTGTGTGTACGCTATCATGACATAGTATACATGTTCTTTCAAGACATGGTATACAGGTTGGCTATCTTGGGTTACTTACAGAGGAGCCAGGATATGCCGTTTAGGACAGCGACCATGCGTGATGAAC